>JAJZLQ010000110.1 GCA_021850605.1 Actinomycetes bacterium | reverse complement strand
TCTGCCTCTGCCTCTGCCACCGGCTCTGCCACCGGCTCTGCCTCTGCCAATGGCTCTGTCACGCTTGTTTCAGGTTCTTCGGTGTTCGCCGGAGGTGAAGTCAGCTCGTTCTCTGTCGAATCAGGGTGGTCACCGGTGGGCTCCTCCTTGCGCGCACGCTTCCCCCAGCCGAAGATCCCCATCATTCCTGCCTTTGCCGATTCAGTTAGGAGCCCTTTGGGGGCTTGCGCCGTTTGTTGCGCGCCTGTTCGGGACGCCATAGCCTATCCCTAGTTCTAGTTCTGTTTTAGGGTCTGGACAATCCGCGGCACGTGGTCCTCTACCTGCGCTGATGCCGAAAATGAGTTTTCATAAGCCATCGGCTATGTTTGAGGTATGGCAACTCCCAATGTCTCTCACTCCGTTGTTATTCGTGCCGAATTGAATCATCGGCCCGGGGTACTCGGCCGCCTCACGACGGCCATCGGCGAAGCGGGGGGCAATATTCTCGGGCTGGACCTGATCGAGGTGACGGGGGATACCATCGTCCGCGACATCACGGTCCTGGCCGTTGACGAGGCGCACGTCGATGAGATACGTAAAGTGGCAGAAGCGGTTTCCGGTGTCCGCGTCAAGAGCGTCCTCGATCGCACCTTCCGCCTACATCTTCACGGAAAGATCGAGATCTGCGGCAAGACGCCCATCCAGAACCGGGACGACCTTTCCATGGCCTACACTCCCGGCGTCGCGAGGGTTTGCCTCGAGATCGCCAAGAAGCCGGTCGAGGTGCACAACTACACCATCAAGGCGAACATGGTTGCCGTGGTCACCGATGGCACCGCCGTGCTGGGTTTGGGAAATATAGGCCCCTACGCGGCTCTGCCCGTCATGGAAGGCAAGGCCCAGCTCTTCAAGCAGTTTGCAGGTGTAGACGCTTTCCCCATCTGCCTCAACGTTCGCAGCGCAGAGGAACTCATCGAAGCGGTGGAGGCGCTCGAGCCGGCCTTTGGCGGTATCAACCTCGAGGACATCGCCGCTCCTCGCTGCTTCGAGGTGGAGGAGGAGCTGAAGCGGCGTCTTGACATTCCCGTCTTCCACGACGATCAGCACGGAACCGCGGTCGTGACTCTTGCAGCCCTTCGCAACTCGATGATCGTTGTCGACAAGAAGTTGAGCGAGCTCACCGTCGTCATCGCGGGTGCCGGAGCAGCCGGTGTGGCGATCACGAAGATCCTTGCCAATGCCGGTGTCCCGAACATCGTGGTTGTGGACAGGCAGGGTGCGATATACGACGGGCGACCGGGCCTGTCCGGAATGAAGGAATGGCTGGCGACCAACACCAATCCCGGCAGGCGTCATGGCACTCTGGGTGATGTTCTCGTCGGAGCGGATGTTTTCATCGGCGTGTCCGGCCCCGGCTTGGTCGGCCGTGAAGACATAGCTCGCATGGGCAGCCGGCCAATCGTGTTCGCTCTCGCCAATCCCGAGCCTGAGGTTCTTCCCGAGGAGATCGAGGGACTGGCCGCAGTCGTAGCCACCGGACGCAGCGACTATGCGAACCAGATCAACAACGTTCTCTGTTTTCCCGGGATATTCCGGGGCGCCCTCGACGCCGGTGCCATGGCCATCACGGAGTCAATGAAGATTGCCGCTGCCAACGCAATTGCCTCAGCGGTTGCGCCCAACGAGCTTTCTGCGCATTACATCATCCCGTCGCTCTTCAAGCAGAACGTTGCCTCAATGGTCGCGCAGGCGGTTGCCGATGCTGCCCGCGCGGATGGGGTGGTCCGGCAAGAGCCGGGAGTCATCTAGGAAACGGCAAGAGCCCGCAGTTAGCTGCGGGCTCTTTTGCGTGATTTGGTGGTCGGGACCGGTTTCGATCCGGTGACCCCACGCTTTTCAGGCGTGTGCTCTACCAACTGAGCTACCCGACCAAGGCGGTAAGACCACCAGCGGACCTGACGGGATTTGAACCCGCGACCTCCGGCTTGACAGGCCGGCGTGCACTCCGAGCTGCACCACAGGTCCCAGTACCTCGTCACTAATCAGGCAACAAGGAAACACTAGCTTAGCGAGTCAGCTGGCGTCTGCACACCGCCGGGCACAAATTGGCTGAGCACCATGAGCTGATCACTGAGTCGTTTGCTTATTCAATCGGGTCCGGCCCTCCGGCGCGCACGCGGAGGATCGCGATATGTCTTCCAAGGATCACCGGGGTATACCGGCTTGATCACGAAGGGCGTCAAGTACCGAGTTCGGCCTATCGGATGCCTTGTCGGATTCGATATTCGATGACCTGCGACTCGTTGCATGTTTGAACGTCGTACGAAACGTACCCCTGCGACACCAGGGACGCTTGGAATGCACTGGCCGTGCGTGCTGCGGCCATCGATGATCGAAACACGCGGAGGAGGTGTTCCAGATGCCGTTGTGGGGTCCAGAACGAGCTCCAGCCCCTCGACCTGCTCTTGGTGGTCGAGTTGGGGTCGGCGCGGGAACACGACATGGTCGCGCTTCAGGCAATAATCGACCGCGGTGGTTATCGAGTGATCCGGAAGGGCGACCACGTCTCCTGGTCGAAGGTTGCCGCGACAAACTTCGCGGCAGCTCCGACGTCCTCCTGGTGCAGGACGACACGTTCAATGCCCATGAACCCCAGGTGAAACGTCTCTGAGGCCGACGAGATACCACGGTGTGCCATGGGCTCTGAATGGGCGTCTTACCAAGCGATGCGCTTTGGGCCCGGTTGCTTTTCCCGCCGGTGTTCGGATCCTATCGGGCTGCTCAGCTGGGGATTCCGCAGCCGGCGTGCGCACACATCTTCAGAGTCTTGCTCCCGGGAATCCAATTCCGCCACGAGCCCTGTTTTTGACGGAATCCCCCGCGGCTTCCTGCGGGTGGCCCTAAACTCGTCACAAGTGTCAGCCGAAATCGAGGGAGTGCGAGTGCGCACCAGATCACGTAAAGTAGCCCGACGTGCCAGCCACCTCGGGGCAAAAGGCCTTCTGGGCATAGCCGCCGTGAGCTTGGCCTGGCTTGGGTTGCTACCGATTTCGGCGCTCGCCGCGACATCGAACCCTTATAGCGGTACCGGCTATGACGTCTCCTATCCCAATTGCAGCGCGCCTCAACCCCCCAATGGGGCCGGCTTCGCCCTGATCGGTGTCGGCGGGGGCCGCGCCTTCACTTCGAATTCCTGCGCCGCGTCGGAGTTGAAGAGTGCCGCCGGACTCCCCGTGTCGCTTTACTACAACACCGGGTATGCGGGGTCTTTTGGGCGCCAGATCGTCAAGACGTGCCTCAACGACGTCTCCAATGCGGGCGTTTTCGGCAAACTAGGTGGTCACAAGCTCTCCCAGGCACAGCAGGCTTGGGAGATAGGTTGCAGCGAGGCTTCCTATGCGGCTAACTACGCCAGCAACTCGCTCGGGGAATCTAGTCCCGTGTCGTGGTGGGCCGATGTCGAAACCGGCAATAGCTGGTCCACGAATACCAGCCTCAACCAGTTCGCCCTCGACGGCATGAGCTATTTCATGTCCACCGTTGGCGGTGGGGGCTTCTACTCTTCGCCTTCGATGTGGGCAAAGATCACCGGCGGCCCGAACTGGGACACTACTCCGGCCATGTCGGGCAGCTGGGTGGCCGGCTTGACGTCCTGTCCGTCCTCCACTTCTTCTTATGTCTTGGGTGGAGTCCCTACCTGGCTGGTCCAGAGCGGCAGCATCGGGGGTCTTGACAAGGACACCGCTTGTTCTTGACCAGGAAGCCCTTTGTTTGGGCTTGCAGCCAGAACCTCTGAATAGGATCTGTGCACGCTTACTGATGGGTATACAGGCCCGGAAGGTGGGCCCCAAGAGGGTCGCAGTCTGTCTGTGCGGGACGTGGACTTCTGAGATTGGCGCGCCCCTGACGGTTTGAACTCTCGTGAGGCCTTGCGGTGAGAAGTACCGAATGACGCTCTTCGCGGGTTCCAAAATGCATCGCCGGGAGCGCGGTTGCATTCGACAGGCCTAAAAGATGGGCGCGCGTCAGGCGGCGATCGGCCACGCTCCGTGCACCCCCAACGGGATTCGAACCCGTGTTACCGCCGTGAAAGGGCGACGTCCTAGGCCACTAGACGATGGGGGCTGGCTACCAGGCATCGCCGATCAAACCGCAAGCTCTCAGGGCTTGGCAATGTGCCAGATCGCTCCGTCGGGCGTGTCTTGAACGACGATTCCTAGCTTGTCGAGTTTATCGCGGATGGCGTCGGCGTCGCCCCATCGACGTTCCGCCCTTGCTCCGGCTCGAAGCTCCATGAGCGTTTCCATCAGTGGCCCGATCCGTTCCTCCGCGCTGACGAGGCCCTCATGGACGATCGGCTCGAGACGGCTCACCATGGAGCGAAGAGCCGCTCGGCCCTTCTCCATTTCGTCGGACTGTAGAGTGTCGGCCGACCAGGCGGCGAGCTCGTCTTCCAGATCGAGAATGGTTTCAAGCGCCGTATGCGAGTCGCGTGATTTCAGGGCGGCATCGAAACGCGCTTGGTGCGACTCTATGCTCGCCAGAAGCGGCGATTCCGCCTGCTGCTCCCCGGATACATCGCTTCTTGCCTGTTCCGGCTTGGCCGCCACGTGCATTTCGCTCACGGTGGCAAGCGCGGAGCGGAAATCTTCGAATGTCAGCTGTTCGCCGGCCTGGTAGACGGCACGTCCTGAGCCTTGAAGAAGGGTCACGGTACCGAGGCCGACAAAGCGCACGCTGCCTTGTTCCAGGTCGATGATGATCCCGGTGTGCTCGTCGATTCCGATCACTGCGCATCCCTGGTCGAGCTGGGACATCAGCAGGTCCAGGCGTTCCTGCCCCATGTAGCAGAAACGGGTGTCGTGATTCTGCCCCTCGGCATTGTTGAAGTGCGGAATCACCAGCGCGTTAAGCCCGATTGCGGCAAGGACGTCCAAGCCTTTGCGAAGTTGGACGGGCTCTCCTACCTTGTAGATCTCGTAGACGGGGATCGTGTGGTGGCCGAGAGTGAGGACCGCGGCGGACGAGAATGCTACCACCCCGCCAGTGGTCAACTTTTGGGCAAGAATGGAAGCCAAAGGCAGGTCGGACCATTGACGCAACGCATAAGTCGGGCTGCCTGGGCCTGCAAAGACGTAGTCCGCGTCACGCAGTTGATTGGCGAATGACTCCAGCTGCAGGGATGAAGCCCTGGAGGCCTCCCGCATCGAGGCAAGGTCGACCTTTACGCCGACTGAGGTCTTGAAGTAGTCGATGGCCTTCTGGGCAATGTCATCGGCATTGCCCTGGAAGCCGAAGGGCGTGTCCAGGATGACGGCTTTGGCCGGGTTGGGCAACAGGGAGAAAATCTCGCGATGGGATTTGACCATGGTGGGACTGGTCTCACCCGATCCCATGAGCATGAGGATTCTTGCCATGATCAGGCCGCCTCTCCGATCTTGCTCTCGAAAGCAAGGAGAAGGTCGGCGACCCGCTCCGGATATTGGGCATGCAGGTCATGGTCTCCGTCGACAAAGATCTCAGTTTGCAGGCCGACCTTTTGGACAAGCGCGTTGAGCCGCTCGCGCCGCTCGCCTGACTCCACCTCGTCATGCTTGATCGCCAGGAGCGCAAAAATAGGAACTCCAAGGTTGGAAAGGACCTCGGTCGGCGTGTAGTCGTAGAGTTCGTGAAGGATCTGCATGTGCTGCTCTCGGCCAAGCTTCGCCCGGGCGGTTCCATCCGCCAGCTCCTCGAGATTGCCGAGCGCCGCACTCAGGGCCTCTTCGCTCCAATCCTTGTGCGCAGAGCGGATGTGGTCGGTCAGCTGTGAGAAGGAGAAGCGGGAGAGTTTGGGCGGCGCCAGGACCGAGGCGCACTCCTCCCAGGTGCGGAAGTGCTCTTTCAAATCGAAGACGCCCCCATCGATCAGTACGACGCCCGAGACGCTTTGAGGTTGCGCCTGAGCAAACAGCGCCACCACAGCCGCCCCCCATGACTGGCCCACGACAATGCATGGGTCCGGGTGCTGTTGGCCGGCCGCCAAGGACAACACCTTGGTAAGGTCCTCCACCAACTGAGGGTGCGTAAAGCCCCAGTCCGGCTTGGAGCTGAGCCCGTGCCCCCGCTGATCGATTGCCAGACTGGATCTGCCTGCTCGCTCCAATTGATAGCCGACACCGTCCCACAGCAGAGCATTGGAGGCCAGTCCGTGCACGAGGAGGAAGTCCGGCGGCATTTCGCCGCGGACGACCCCCGAGAGGGCAACTCCGTTCCCAACGTCGAAAAGCTGTCGTTTCACGGTGGAGGAAACAATCGCGCCGGCCGAGGCATTCCGTAACCCGCCTTCCCTGGTTAGCTTGTGTCCGCTATGCGGTTCAAGAGTTGGGCAACCGCAACGCTCCGACCGAGCGGTCTCGGAAAGGGAGTCCCGTCACGCAAACTGTTCGCGAACTCCTTTACCATCAGTTCATATGGGTTCGAGGGCCGGGAGGAGATCAACTGCTCCGTGCCTTGCCGGTTGATCCGGATTTCGGTGTCAGAAGTGCCGGGGGTGAATGGGTTGGCCATCTCAGCGGTGCCGTGTGCCCCGCGTACCTCTAGCCGCTGCCGCTCCGGCTGCACGAATGACGCAACCACTCGTGCTCTGGGGCCACGGTCGAAGCTCAGTTCAACAGCTGTCTCGACGTCGATGTCCCCTTGCATTTTGCGCTCCACCCCCTCGATCCGGGGGGTTGCGCCGGCAAGTTCCACGATCGGGTCAAGGAGGTAAACGCCCACGTCCAGAAGCGCTCCACCACCCATTGATCCCTTCCAGCGATAATTTTCGCCAGGCGCCAGCTCGAAGGTGAACTCCGCTTCGATCTCCCGCAAGGGTCCGATGCCTCCATCCTGGATGTAGGAGCGGAAGCGCCGGTCGCGGAGATGGAATTGGGTCATATAGGCCTCACCTACCAGGACCTTGTTGGCCAACGCGCAATCGGCGATAGCCGAGACTTCGTTGGCATCAAGGGCAAGGGGCTTCTCACACAGGGTGGGGACGCCTGCTGCGACAGCCATGCGCACCACCGGCAGATGGAGGGAGTTGGGGAGGGCGACATAAACGGCGTCCACTTCACCGGAGCCGATGAGCGAGGCGTAGTCGGCGAAGCGCCGAGCGCCCGCCCTTTCCGCCGGCAACCCCGAGCCCCCCGACAGCGAGGCGTAGGCGGCGAGCCTTGCATTGGGGTCCGCAAGGATGGCCGGTATCACGGCCGCATTGGCGACGAATGAGGCAGCTCCGATAACGCCCCAGCGCACGCGTTCACGCTTGGCGCTGTCAGAGTTTGGCATGGTGCTCACGGTTCTCGCTCAGGGCTTGAGCGACCTCGAGTACCTCGATTACCGGACGTACGGACTCGGGGGTGACGGCCAGCGGCTCGCCGTAGTGGAGATGAGCAGAAAGATTGGCGTGAAAAGCGAAGTCGGGCGTGCGTACGGGTGGAATCAGCAGGGAGTGCGTACGTCCGTGACCCTCGTATATGGTTGCCGAGAGCTCGACCGGTGCCTCAGCATGGTGGAACTCGCGCATGCGGAATCCGAAGGGGAATTCCACCTCGGCCTGGCGCACTGGAGCGTAGCGCCCGGTGGCGGTGCCACGGGTCCCCTGCACATAGAACTTGGGCTTGCGCTCGCCGGCTACGTCGGACTGCACGAAGGTGGCTTCGCGCCCGTCGCCAAAGACCATCCGGATGCTGATCTGGTCGACATTGGTGACATCGTGCCAGACGCGCTTGTGGTCAGTTACGAAGATCTCGGTCGGACGATCCCGGTACAGCTGAAGGATCCAGTCGATATGGTGGGATCCCCAGTCGTAGGCGGCACCGCCCGAGACCGATTCGTCGGAGTGCCAGGCGCGGCAGGGGTGCTCGAAGGATCCCACGAAGGTTTCTATGTTGAATACCTCGCCCAGCGTACCGTCCTGGATCAGCCTTGCCAGGGCCAGGTAGTCGGCGTCGAACCGACGATTCTGGTGCACGGTCAGCACCCGCTCCCGCCGTTGGGCGATATCGATCAACTCGTCGGCCTCGGCAACGGTAAGTGCCATGGGCTTTTCCAGTACAACGTGCTTGCCTGCCTCCAGGGCCTCGAGCGCGAGCTGGTAGTGGCTGTTGGGTGGAGTCGCGATGATAACCATGTCGACCTCGGAATTGCCAAAGAGCGATCCGGCGTCGGGGTGCGCGGCAATGTCCGGGAATTGCACCAGAGCGGACTCGCGCCTGCCCGAGCTTGGCTCGGCGATGGCGGCCAGGCGAAGGCCGGGTGTGGCCTGGCAACCCGCCCCGTGGTAGTGGCCCATCCCTCCGTAGGGGCCGTATCCGACAATCCCTATGGCGATGTCGCAGTTGACCGCAAGTGGGCCCAGCGCGAGGCGACGAGCGAAACGGGCAAGCTCGGCGTCGGCCAAAAACGCCCGTGCCGAAAAGCCGATCATATGGATGCCGTCGCATGAGAGCGCCACGTTACGGTCCTTGAAGCCGACCGAGACGACTGCCGACACGTCGCAGGCTCGTCCGCTGGTTTCAAGCTCCACCAAGGTCGAGCGCACAGCGAATTCGCCTGGGATGCCCAAGCTCGGTCCGGGGTTGACGAACCATTCCCCTTCACCCAAGTAGGTGCCCCTGACTCCCGCCGAGGCGCCAACCATGTGCGAGAGGTCTTGCGTGGACGAGGGGACAAATGCCAGGACGGAATCCAGCTTGTGCAAGGCCTCCATCTCAGAAGTGGCAAGTGCCGTGGCATCGGCCACGACCACCAAATCGGCATCCGCGGCGATGGCCGAGGGCGTATCGGCTAAGACTTCGACGGCCCTTGCGCCCCTAAAGGCGGCCCGCCATGCGGCCGGGCTTCCGTGCCCCACGGAATCGACGACTGCGATCCGGGTGTCAGGCAATAGACGCGGTCGCGCCATGGTCGAACCCTCCTTGCTTGGCCCTGGCTGCACACTATCTTTGGTCGCGGCCGGGTTGAACCCGCTAGATGTCTCGCGTTGGTGTCCTGAATCGACGACCGGCGCAATTGCGAGGCGATAATGCAATCCCCTCAGGCGCCCGGCGCCTAGCTTTGCTCGCCTTTCCCCAACTGTCCCGAAAGAAATGCCAACAGGGATCCCTGCAGCCAGGTTAGGTAATCGAAGATCACGAAATCCTGGAAACGCGGGTCATCCTCCCCTGGCCGGTCCATTTCCTCGTACACGTCCAGGGCGGTTCCGATGAGAAGGCGGATGTCGTTGATGGCACCGACCCAAACGACAAGGTCCTGGTGCGTAAGCACGGGCTTGTTCACCGTGTCGGCAAGGCCCTCCAGGATGCGCCGGTGTTCCTCCGCCAGCGAATCTGAGCCCACATCCTCGATCTCTTTCTGGGCCGTATGGTCAAAGGGATATGTCGGCGGAAAGAGGCGCGTGACGTAGGGGCTGTGGGCGGCGATGGCCTCCACGACAACTCCGGGGAGCATGCCCAGCAATTCCTTCTCCTCGTCGGTGAGGAGATTTTCGAAGCGATCGCCGTCGATCTGCTTCAGCGGGCCCCTTATTTCAGTCACAGGACTTGAAACACCGCTCAGTCCGATTCTCTTTCCAGAGTTGCCCAGAGTCCCTTTTCGTGCAGCCTGCTTGCGTCCATTTCCGCCTTTTCGCGGGGGCCGTGTGACACGATGGCACGGCCATTGTTGTGCACCTCCATCGTGAGCGCCGTCGCCTTGGAGGTTGAATAGCCGAACAGCGTCTCGAGAACCCAGATCACGTAGGAGATGAGATTGATGGGATCGTTCCAGAGGACGACTTTCCAGGGCGAGTCAAGACTTTCGCCGGTTCCTGTGACGATTTTTTCCTCGGTGGACGTACCGGTAGGCAACTTAGCGACTTCTCCTCGATCGGCAAGGAATTCGGAGTGGCGATTCCATGCTACGCCGCCGGTCAAGACTCAACGGTCGCTGGAGCGTCTCGGGATCCGGGCACTTAGGCCTGACCGGCTACGCCCCTATCAGCTAGTTCGGTTCCTACGTGCTCATCAACCGCGGGTGCGGATCCGACCGGAACTCGCCGCTCGAATAGGTTGAGATTGTGCCAGACCATGGCCACCCACACCGCCGTCGCGCCAACGATATGGAACTCGACTAGGAGGGCCGGAAGGTTGGTGAAGTACTGTGTGTACCCGATGAAACCCTGGGCGGCCATCAGCCACAGCAGTGCGCGAGCCCGCTTCATCACCGGCTCCGGCGCGCGCCCCTGATGTAGCAGGAAGATGCTGGCCAGAGTCAGGCCGATCAGGAAGAGGACAAAGTCGGCGTGCAGCTCAGCAACTGCCCTCAGCGGAAAGGGAAGCCGGACCGCGAGCGGGCTGCCCGAGTGGGGGCCCGACCCGGTGACGGCGGTTCCGACGAAGAGCACTGCTGCAAGGGCCACCCACATAAGCCGGCTAAGCCAGACCGCTTCCTTGCTGACCAGCCGTACTGATTCGGTCCCTTCGCTGGATGCCCGGTAGTAGAGGACTACAGCGTCGAGCACCACGACGAGTGAGAGAAGGAAGTGCGCCATCACGAAAGGCGGCGCCAGCTTTTCCAGGACCGTAATTCCCCCGAGGATCACCTGGGCAACAAGGCCGCCGACCATGCCCATGCTGAGCCAGGCGAGATCGCGGCGGAACGGCTTGCGGAAGAAGGCGGCCGCGGTGGCGACCATCACTGCAACGGTGAGGAAGATGGTGATCACCCGGTTGGTGAACTCCACCATCGGATGGAAGGAGTATTGAGCTACAAGCTGGTTGCCTTGGCAGTCAGGCCACGTCGGACAGCCAAGACCGGATTGAGTCAGCCTTACGGCGCCACCGGTGATGATGATGAGCGAAAGCCCGATCAGGGCGAAGTAAGCCAAGCGACGATAGAGCCGGGGGCTGACTTCCCATTTCGAGATCCATGTCCACAGCCGACGATGCACTCTTCAAGGATAAACGATGGCGCCCGCCAACGGTACGCGTCCCGTCCTACTCGAAGCGGAAGAGCCGCGTGGCCAGCAGCGGAGCAATGATTGCCCACACCAGCAGCACGATCCACGAGCCCGTCAGCGAGCCGGCAGCGCCGGTCGAGGCGACGAAGAGGATGTGTGCGCTCGCGTAGGCGGGGAGGAGCCGGGCAACGTCGGCGATGGGTCCGGGAAGTGAAGTGACAGGGAAGATCATGCCGCCCAGCACGAGCAGCACCAGGAAGAGCCCGTTTGCAGCTCCGATCACCGCTTCGGACTTGAGCCGGCCGGCCAGAATCAGGCCGATTCCGGCGAATGCCGCGCTGGAAAGAACAATGGCGCCTACGAACGCGAGAGCGTTGCCGGTCGGCTTCCATCCCAGAGCAAGCCCCACCACCGCCAGTAGTACGACTTGGACCAGTTCGATGACCGCGATCGAGGTGATCTTGGCCCCTAGCAGCGCTCCACGCGACAGCGGAGTGGTGCCGAGGCGCTTGAGAACTCCGTAGGAGCGCTCCACGCCCGTGGCGATGCCCAGGGAGACCATGCCGGTGGCCATGACGGCCAGCGCGATGGTGCCGGGAACCAGGAATGCAACCGGCTTGAGCACCCCATGAGGCAGCGGCAGCACTTTGATTAGGGAGAATGCGACTAGGAACAGCAGTGGTATGCCGAAAGTGACCAGCAAGGACTCGTATTGCGTCATTGACAGGCGGATCTCCGCCTTTGCCTGAGCCTGATAGGGGTGTGCAGCCAACTTTCCTCTTCCTGGGCCTAAGCGAGCGGGCAGGTTCGAGCCTGCTCAGGCTTCTCCGTTTGTGATCTCGAGGAATACGTCCTCGAGGGATCCCCGCCCGGCATTCATCTCGACGAGGTCGATGCGCTGCTCGGCGAGCAGCGCCGTGATGCTACCGACAATGCTTGGGGGAGCCTCCTCCCCCAGTCTGTAACTGTTGTCGCCCAGGTCGGTTACTTTCAGGCCAAGACGTTGGGAGAAGGAGGCCACATCGATCGCGCTCGCTGTCCGGAAGACCACGGTCTGCTTCCCGAAGCGCTCTCTCAGCTCGGTCGGCGTTCCCTCCGCGATGATCCGGCCCTCGTCGATCACCGCGATCGAGTCGGCGAGGCGCTCGGCTTCGTTCAGCTCGTGAGTTGTGAGAAGCACGGCCACGCCCGCGCGGGCCATGTCAGCCACAGCGGTGCGGATCTGCTGCTTGCCGGCGGCGTCGACCCCGGCGGTGGGCTCGTCCAGGAAGAGGACATCCGGTCGGCCGACGAGTGCAAGCGCCAGAGCCAGGCGCTGCTTCTCGCCACCCGAGAGGAAGCGGTACGGCGTCTTTTGCGCAGAGCCCAGCTCGGCCAACTTGACCAGTTCATCCACGGGCACGGGGTCGTCGTAGAAGCCGGCGTAAAGGTCTAGCGCCTGACGGGGGTTCATGCGGGGGTAGATTCCGCCTACCTGCAGCATCACCCCGATCTTTTTCACGACCTCACGACGTTGGCGCGCAGGGTCCAATCCAAGCACCCGCACGGTTCCCTTGGCAATCCTGCGGTACCCTTCGATTGCCTCGATGGTGGATGTCTTGCCTGCGCCATTGCGTCCCAGGACGCAGAGAATCCGCCCGGGCTCAACAGCCAGGCTTACGCCCCGGACCGCTTCGCGGTCTCCGTAGCGGACCCAGAGGTCATTTACTTCGATAGATGGCACGGGTTAAGAAGCTAGCCTTTCCTTTCGATGATCGACATTCGTGGCCTGCGTGAATACCCCGCATTGGTGAAAGAACTGCTTGGCCGGCGCGGGGTGGAGGCCTCGGTCGTCGAAGAGCTTGCAGAAATAGACTCCGCCTTTCGGGATGCGGTCTCCGCCCGCGACGAGCTACGCGCGCGTGTGAATGACACCTCACGCCGTGTGGCCGAGGCGTACCGCAATAAGGAACCGGTGGTGGCCGAGCGGTTGAAGGAGGAGAGCCGGCACCTCGGCGTCGATCTCGACCGAATCACGGCCGAAGCAGCCGAGCTTGAGAAGCGGCGCAGGGAAATCTGGCTGGTGATTCCCAACGTCCCTGCCGAAGAGGCTCCGGTTGGTGCCGGCGAAGCGGACAACGTGGTAGTTCGCTATTGGTCCTCCGCAGTGGGATCGAGCGACGTGGCCCCGAACCTCGAGTACCCGGACTTCAAACGCGTCCCGCATTGGGACATAGGGGCCGAACTGGACATTATCGACCTGGAGCGTGGAGCGAAGCTTTCCGGCAGCATGTTCCCCCTCTATAAGGGCCTTGGATCCAGGCTGATCCGCGCGCTCACGTCCTTTGCCCTTGACGAGCACTCCGACGCCTTCCTCGAGATCCGGCCACCTACGTTTGTCAAGCGCGAAACGATGATCTCTACAGGGCATTTGCCCAAATTTGCCGACGACGCTTATCAGATGGAGCGCGACGACCTCTGGGCTATACCGACTGCGGAAGTGCCTCTGACTTCCATGGCGCGCGACGAGATCCTCGAAGCGGATCAACTACCCCTCAAGATGACGGCTGCGACGCCGTGCTTCAGGCGTGAGGCGGGCTCAGCGGGCAGGGATACGCGTGGGCTTCTCCGGCTACATGAGTTTGACAAGGTCGAGTTGATGGTCTATTCTACGCCGGCTCAGGCATCCGAGATGCACGCCGAGATTCTCCACCGTGCGGAGGGACTTCTACGCCGGCTTGGCTTGACCTACCGGGTGCTCGACCTTTGCACCGGCGATTTGGGAGCCTCATCGCGGCGAACTTTTGACCTGGAGGTCTACGCCCCGGGCGTGGATCGCTGGCTTGAGGTATCCTCGGTCTCCTGGTTCGGCGACTATCAGGCCAGGCGTGCCAACGTCAGGTATCGCACCGAGCCTGGCGGAAGCGTCGAGTTCGTGCATACGCTCAACGGTTCCGCATTGGCATGGGCACGCGTTATCGCGGCGCTGCTCGAGACCGGCCGCGAGGCCGACGGCTCCGTCACTCTTCCGGCAGTGCTCTCGCCGTATCTCCGGGGCGTGACAAGAATCCAGCGTCCCGACTCCGAAATTTGAGCTGGGCGCCCGGAAGCGTTAGTTTCTATTGGGTGAGTACAGCGCAGGTATTGTTTGCAATCGCGCTAGCGGCCGTCACCCTCGTAGTGGTGGTGTTCGCGGTGTTCGTGATATCCACCACCATGTGGGGCAACCGGTGGGTGAGGAGGTCTCCCAGGTGAGCCCGGAGTCCACTGTTTACAAGGGGAAGACCGGCCAGTGGGCCTTCGTGCTCCATCGAATCACCGGCTTTCTCGTCCTTATGTTCATCCTCCTGCACATCGTCGATGTATCGATGCTCAACTTCCCGAGGATCTACAACGAGATACATGCGCTTTACGGCAACGTTTTGATGCGCCTGTTCGAGGTCGGCCTATTGTTCGGCCTGGTATATCACGCACTGAACGGTCTGAGAGTGATCATGATCGACTTCTTCCCGGGGTCGATCAAGAACGAGAAGTCGGTTTTTTACGGAATCTTCTCCCTGACCATCCTCTTGACCATCGTCGGCGGGGTCATCATCCTGCGGCCCTTCTTCACGGGGAGTGTTCACTAGATGTCTATCCTCGAAAGATCCGCCGCGCGTCCGGGGTCGACCCCCAATAGGCGGTCCCGCCAGAACTTCGAGACCTGGTCGTGGTTCTTCATGAGGATCTCGGGCCTGGTTCTGTTCTTCCTGGCCTTGATCCACTTCTCTCTCACCCACATCTTCAACGACGTCACCACGACGACCGTGTCGTTCGTCGCCAAGCGGTGGGCCAATCCGTTCTGGCGTGTGTTCGACTGGCTGCTCCTGGCACTCGGCCTCCTTCATGGAACCAATGGCCTGCGCTTCATCATGGATGACTACGTGCGCAATCCACGCAAGCGGGCCGCCATCAAGGCGGTCATGTACTCGCTGGCTGTCGCTCTTTTCATCCTCGGCACGATCACGATCGTGACGTTCAGAGGAAATTTCAGCGGCTAGACCGGCCGAACTCGCAGCACGTTAGCATTCTTTAGGTCAGCGGGAGCCTCCGTCGTAGGCCGTATGTGCCGGCTCTTTCCGCGCTTGAGGTGAGGAATTGGGCCAATACAAATCGGTACGGAAACTGGCGCTTGCCGCCCTGCTCGTTCTTTCCGTGCTCGCGCTGGGACATTCAGAGGTAGCGGCCGCCACATCCACCGCGGGCCAGAGCCAAACCCTGGCCCTGGCCGCTTCGAGCCCCGCCTACGACATGGTCGCCTCGGACGGCGGCATCTTCTCCTTCGGCGATGCGACCTTCTACGGCTCGATGGGCGGCACCGTCCTCAACAAGCCGATAGTCGGCATGGCCTCCACCCCGGATGGCAAGGGCTACTGGCTGGTCGCCTCGGACGGCGGCATCTTCTCCTTCGGCGATGCGCAGTTTCACGGATCGATGGGCGGCACCGTCCTCAACAAGCCAATCGTCGGCATGGCATCGGACCCCGTCACCGGCGGCTACTGGCTGGTCGCCTCGGACGGCGGCATCTTCTCCTTCGACGCCCCGTTCTACGGATCGATGGGCGGCACCGTCCTCAACCAGCCGATAGTCGGCATAGCGTCCTTGTCGACGGACCCATACGCCACGGGCCAGGTCGGTGCCGACGTGTCTTTCCCCCAGTGCCCCTATCCCACTATCAACCAACCAGGGATCCAGGCGTTCCCGACCAACACCGGTGTTGGGGTGGTGGGGGTGAATTTCGAGGCGGTCGATATTACGCCGGGGACCGCATTTCCTGCGTGGAACCAGTCTTATGCCACGAATCCCTGTCTTGGCTCGGAGTTCCAAATGGCACAGGCGGCTGGGGCACACGCCTCTTTATACGCCGTGCTTTGGACGCCCTCCGCGCCTAGTTCGGGTGATTCTCAGCTTTTTACTGGGCCGGAGTCGGCATGCGCGAGCGCCACTCCCAATACGTCGGCCACTTCCCTCGATTGTCAGGCCTACGACTGGGGATACAACATCGCCACCGCGGATCTGTCCTACGCGGCCGCACAAGGTGCCTACTCCAACCTCTGGTGGTTGGATGTCGAGGGACCTTACAGTACGTCGTCGGCGATGTTATGGGGATCCGATACCACGGTGAACGAGAACGTGATCGCCGGGGCCGTGGCTGCCTTCCAGAGCGCCGGGCGCCAGGTCGGCATCTATTCCACCTACTATCAGTTCCCCAGGATTGCAGGGTCGACCTACTCTCCTGGGCTGCCCATCTGGATGGCAACCGGCGACACGGTTGGCAACCTGCCTTGGTACTGCACCGCGCCGTCCTTCTTCTTCGGAGGAGGGACGCCTTGGCTGATCCAGGGTGCTCCAACCCAGCTCAGCGCAGGTTCCAACTCCTATAATGTCGATCCTGACTACGCCTGCTAGGAGGTCAGCTCGGTGTAGCAGCCCTGTGCTGCCTCCGGTAGCAGTCCCGGCAGAGGCCGATGATGGAAAAGTGGTGGGCGCGTGTGTAGAAGCCGAGCCGTGCCTCCAATTCCATCTCCAGTCGCTCGGTTAGATCTCGAGGCGCTTCGATGATCTTGCCGCAACTTTCGCATACCAGGTGCTGGTGGACGTTCTCTTCGAGGTGGTAGATGGCCCGTCCGTGCCCCAGATGCACATGTTCGACCACGCCTAGCTTTTCCAGTGCTTCCAGCGTGCGGTAGACGGTGGAGAGGTGAATATCGGGGCTGCCGGCTTGGATGCGCTCGAAGATCTCCTCGGCGGAGACATGGCCCTCGGAGTCAACTATTGCGGTTATAACCGCTAGCCGTGAAGGGGTTACCCGCCCTCCATGGGAGTGAATTGCCTCGATGGTGCGCTCCAGCACGCCATTTTGGCCCGCCCCTTTGCTGCTCATGGTCTTTCCGTGCGTGATTCGAACCTATATCCGAGTCCGCGAACCGTGGTTATATAGGCGGGGTTCGAGGGGTCGGGCTCTATCTTCGAGCGAAGCCGCTTTATGTGCACGTCGAGGGTCTTGGTGTCGCTCGTATGAAACGGACCCCAAACCCGGTCGACGATCATGTCGCGTGTCATTACCCGGTTTGGGTTCGACATGAGGAGCTCCAGCAGCTCGAACTCCTTCAAGGGGAGCGGCACCGGCTTGTCATTCACCCTCAGCTCGTGGCGAGCCGTGTCGAGGGTGACCGACCCGATGCGAAGCATCTCCGAGCTGGTTGTCGACGCTGGTTCCGGCTGCATTTCCGAGTTGGCGGGCGCTCGGCGGAGTACGGCACGGATTCGCGCCGTGAGCTCGCGCATCGAGAAGGGCTTGACGACGTAGTCGTCAGCGCCGACTTCGAGCCCGACCACCGTGTCCACCTCCGAGCCGCGCGCAGTCACCATTATGATCGGGACCTGGCTCTGTGCGCGGATCTCCTTGCAGACGTCGATGCCCGAGAGTTTTGGCAGCATCAGATCCAGGAGAATTACGTCGGGAGAGGACTCCTTCCAGACCTCGATCGCCTCTCGGCCGTCTCGGGCCACCAGGACTGTCATGCCCTCCTTGACCAGGCCAAGGGTCAGGGCGTCTATGAAGGACTCCTCGTCCTCGGCCACCAGCACGGTGGTCTCTGTCTTGCTCACTGGCCGTCTCCATCGCTGCTCGGAAGAAGGATCCTAAAGGTGGTGCCTGCGCCTTCGCGAGACTCCACCTCCACTGCGCCGTTGTGGTTGTTGACCGCGTGCCGCACGATCGAAAGCCCCAGCCCGGTGCCCCCCGTCTGGCGAGAGCGGGCTTGGTCGACTCGATAGAAGCGCTCGAAGATTCGTTCGAGATCCTTTTGTGGGATCCCGATCCCGTGATCGGCCACGCTGATCTCTATCCGTCCATCCTCGGCTCGGCGCAAGCCGACGCGCACCCACGAGTCCTTGTCCGAGTATTTGATCGCATTGTCGATCAGATTGGCGATGGCCGAGCGCATCTGTCGCCGATCGGCCTCGATTACGAACCCAGAGTCTTCGATGGCGAAACCTAGCTCGACCCTTGCGGTATCCGCTGCGGAGGCCATCTGCTCCACCACTTCGTGGCAAAGATCGGCGAGGTCCGTCGGCTCCTTGTGCGAGGCCCCTTCGGATTCGATCCTGCTCAGATCGAGCAGGTCATCAATGACTTTGGCCACCCTGAAGGTTTCGTTTTGAATACGGTTCGCAAGCCGCTGCCTGACGGCCGGGTCGTCCTCATAGGCCAACGTCTCCGCGAGCAGCCCGAGAGCGCCAATGGGAGTTCTGAGCTCGTGGCTCACGTTGGCCACGAAGTCGCGGCGGATGGCGTCAAGCTGATTGCGAACCGTCAGATCCTCCACGACGGTGACGACCGCGGTTGTATCGCCAGCGGGTTTCGTGTGGATCACAAAGTCGCGCCTAGGTGGTCCGAAAATCGAGAAGGTGTGCTTTTTGAAGCGGCCCCCGAGTGCGTCGGCGACAGCCTCTTCTATGGCGCGCATGAGCCCGGCCTCCTCGTGTCGTGCCATTCCAAGGTCGCGCGCGGTGGCGTTCTCGAAGATCGGCTCACCGCTCGTCCTGTCGTGGATGAACACGGCTTGGGAGATCGCGTCCAGCGCGCTGCCGAGGCATTGCGCGTAGGTGCCGGAGTTTTGCTCCGGAAGGGAGGATCCCGTTTGAGGTGTCGAGCTTTCTGGCATCATGGGCATCGTCTTCTAGGGCGGTTACCAACGAGACTACAACCTGATGTCGCCGTGTCGCTGATGGAAGTGAACCGCCAGTACCGGAGTACAACAAAAAATTATTAAAAGCATTGAAACATGCGGAGAGATGGTATGGTGAGTCCATGCTTTCGCCGTTCAACTTCTTTGCCCCGGGGATCGTGCTCGATGTGAGCGTCAGCCCCGATATGAATGCGCTACCTGGAGGTGCCGCTTTACAGTCGATCGCGAATGGCGCGGCTGCGTGGGCGCTGGTGATATCGCTGCTTGGGCTACTTATCGGAGCGGCGATCTGGGCAATCGGAGCCCATTCCAGCAACTATCAACAGACCTATACGGGGAAGCGCACCCTAATCGCGTCGGCGCTCGCCGCAGTGCTGGTTGGTGCGGCACCGGCTCTGATCAACTTCTTCTTCCACCTGGGCCAATCGGTCCACTGAGTCCAAAGCGCGGTAACAACAATGACAGCTGCGCTCTCTTCGGCCCTGGCCGGCGTCTTCTCGCTGTTCCTGGGGCACTCCCTCCTCGGTGCCGACCGCTACCTCGCGTCGCGCCTTGGGTCCGTGGCCAGTGGTGCAGGAGATCCGGCGGTGCTCTCGGGATGGTTCTCGTCCGCGATCATACGCTTGTTGCCGGGAGTTGAGCTGGTGGCACTGATCGCCACCCTGGTGTCCGCCGGCATGGCGGCCTTCGCGCATGGAGATCCTATGGGCGCCGTGCGCTCCCTGGTGGTGGCGATTCCCGCAGTGGGGATCTTTTCGGGCGTGGAGATCGGCGTGGTCGCACTCCTGGTAACGGCGAGCGACAGCCTGGCAGCCTTCGTTTTTCGTGCGTTCGCCGCCTCCGCAGGCCATGGTGCCTCACTCGGAGCGTCGCTATCGGGAGTCCAGTTCCCGATGCTGGTCGGCATCCTGCTGTTCGGTACGTATCTGGTTCTCGCGCTGCTTCTTTGGCTGGAGATCGCGCTGCGGTCGGCCGCGATCTATATGCTCTGCGCGCTGCTTCCCTTCTTCGCGGCGCTGGCTATCTACAGGGGCGCGAGGGTCGTTCTCTTCCGATCGTTGGCGGCATTGGGTGCTTTGCTGGTGATGAAAGTCCTCATCGGAATGGGTCTTGGTCTCAGCCTGGCGATCGCCTCCGCATCGGTTGCGGATCCGGGTCAGATGGTAATGGCCATCGCCTGCCTCTTGGTTAGCGCGCTTTCCCCTCTGGCACTCGTTCGTCTCTTCTCGCTGGAATACTTCCCCGGCCACGATATGGAGCGTGGCGCTCGTCTTGCGGTGCGCGCAGCATCGACTGCCTCTACATTTCTCGGTTCACTGGGCTCCTTTCCCGGCGATGCGATGGACGCTGCGCCGGGCATAGCGGCGATTCCGTTTGCCGAGGGCGACCCGACCTGGGAGGCAAACACCAACCCCGCGTGGGGGGACACCGGCCAAGGAGGCACCGTTGGCGGCGAATGAGCGGCAGATGGGGCCGGCAAAGTCATTCCATTCTTCGTTCGGGACCGGTCTCTGGGGAATGGAACGGCTGGAGCTCGGTGTCGCAATCGGTGCATTGGCTGTCGGCGGCTTGATCCTGGGAATGCATTTGGGGCCCGGCGAGGGGCTGTTCGGGGCGACTGCGGTCGCCCTGCTCGGACTTGCCTTGGGGGCCGTGCGGATCCAGGAGGTGTCCGCGGCGAGTCTCATTGGGCGTATGGCTGCCTTTGCCTTGCGTAGCCAGGCTCGGACCAGTCTCACGAGTTCTGCCGGAGCGTGCGAAGCACTCGCATACGAGATCGCGTTGAACCGTTCGCCTTACCTGGAGGGAAGCGCAGGCAGGCAGGAGCTGGCGCGTCTGCTGAGCGGTGTTCTTGATTCGCTGGCGCGCTCGGAATCTCCGACCGCCTTGGCGGCGTTCAGCACGTCCAGGGTGCGGCCGGGCTCCCCGCGCGAGTGGCAACCTCCCTCGTTCGGAGTTGGGGATTCCTACGCGGCGGAGCTCGCGGAGCTCGAGGAGCGGTTGCTGGCCAGGGAGCAGGGCCCCGAGAGCTTCCTGGTTCTGCTTCCGGCAACGCCATCCGCCGGTGTTGACGCGCTTGCCGGCGCTCGGAGCATCGCAGCTGAACTTTTCGCCCGGCGTCTGCCGGCGGATGGGGGCAAGCTTTCCACAATTCTTCCTCGAGACGGAAGGTTGCGTGAGCGCTTCTCAAGTCTTGGTGCAGCAGGCGAAAAGCTGGTCATCTACAGCGTGGCGCGATGGCCGCACAGGGCCGGCCCCGGCGTGTTCGCTCGCCTCCTGCTCAACTCTCCCACGCGATTCGTGGTGGCGGTGCTTTTCGAGCCCGCGGCCCCGGAGCGGCTTGCCCGAGTGGTTAGGACGCGGAGGACCAGGCTCGAGGCTGACGGACGGCTCGGAGCAGAGATGGGCTATATGCGTGGGGCGCAGAGGCAGCTTCTCCGTGCAGCGCTGGGCGAGGCCGAGGGCCAGGTTCTGGCCGGGCGTGCAGGAGTCGTAATGTCCGCGCTGGTGATTGCTTGGCATCCGCCTGGAGATCGCGAGAACCTGCCTGCCACTTTCGCGATGAGCGGTATAACGCTGCGCAGAGAATTCGGCCGCCAAGCCGAGGCGCTCGGTGCAGTTCTCCGCATGGCGGGGCGATGATACCGCCGCCGCACACGCCTGCTCGCCGGGTTCTGGAGGCGACATCGACCGCTGCAACGCTCATGCCCGGCTATGGCGAGGCGGACCATTCGAAGCTCCGTCCCTTGCTGGGGGCGTCGCGTTTTGGTGGCGCCTTCGGTTACAACCCCTTTTCGCTCTACGCGGCGAATGCTGTTTCCAGCCCAAATGCGCTCGTTCTGGGCAAGATCGGCAACGGGAAGTCGGCGCTGGTGAAGGCTTACCTTGCCCGCATGCTGGCTTATGGATATCCTGCGCTGGTGATCGACCCTAAGGGCGAGTACCGGGCGCTCGCCGAGCGTTTCGGTGAGGGCGTGGTGACGCTGATGCGGGGCGGGGAGGGTGTCAATCCGTTCGTCCCCCCATCGATTGGGGACTCGGCCTCGGCCCTCGAGTTCAACTGCGAAATGGCCGAACGTGCGATCGAGGCACTGACCGGACATCCGGTTTCCGCACTCGAAGGTGCGTCGGTGCGCAGCGTGCTCGGTGCGCTAGGGGACGAGGTGGGATTCCTCGCGCTTCGCCGCGGGCTTGCTGAACTGGACGAGCGTGGTGGCCCAGTCGAGTGGCTGGGCGAATACCAAAAAGGGAGTCTCGCCGAGGCCGTGGTCGCTCTGGATCGGCTTCTCCAATCGGGCCTGGTCTCGGCGGGAGAGCGGGCGGGCTCCCTGGCTTCCAGGCTGGGCAAGGGCATTGTTGCAGTCGATCTATCCGCGGCTTTCGGGAGCTCTCTCTACAGCCTCGCCGCCACAATGGTTCTCGCCTCGGTGCGCGCACTCCAGCTGCGACCGGGCTCGCCACGGGTCGTAGTCGCCGTGGACGAGATTTGGGCGCTGGCGGAGGAGCCTGAGGCAGCGCGCTGGCTGCGAAGCTATTGGAAACTATCCCGAGCGCTGGGAATCGCGAACCTGGGAGTCACGCATCGACTTTCGGATCTGCGCCAGGGTGCAGGAGCCGGATCGGCCGGATTGCTGCAGGATTCGGAGACCATCGTGACCTTCGCAATGGAGCAGGGCGATGCCGAGGCGATATGCCACGAGCGCGGACTCGCACCCGAGCTTGCCCGCACAATCGCACGGCTTCCCAAGGGAAGCGCCCTGTGGCAGTTCGGCAAAAGTGTATGCGTGGTGGATCACATCTTGACGCGAACCGAGCGGCGGATTTGCGACACCGACGCTCGGTTGCGCGGCGACGGGCCGGAGCCGGGGTTTATTGCCCTTGGGGAGAATCCGCTTTGAATCCCGGCGCGGAAGCAGCTGTGATAGCGGGTGTCGCGGCGCTTGGTTATGTAGCCATCCAAGGGGGCGAACGCAAGGGAAGGGACGGCGCCCCGGGCCGACCGGCGAGTCGCCGGCGCTCAGGGTTCGGCCACGGCGGCTTTGCCGGAGCCGGATACGCTCTGGAGTTCCGTCACGCTCCGGCCGGGGTGGAGCTCGGAACCGCCAGCCGGTTGCCCGTTCGACTCCATCGCCGTGATTCGGTGGTTGTCTTCGGACCGACGCAATCCTTCAAGACCAGCTCGCTTGTGGTTCCGGCCATTCGCTCCTTCCCGGGCGCGATCGTTGCGACCAGCGTGAAAGAGGACATTCTCTCTGCAGCCCGCGAAGGGCGCGATCCGGATTCGGTGCTCGTCTTCGATCCTTTCGGCGTCGGCGAGAACGGCAACTGCTTTTGGAATCCGCTTGTGCCCGAAATGGGCGACGCCGAGGCAAGGCACCTGGCATCGGTGATTTGCCAGCACCCTTCGGGCGGTCTGGAAGACGCGGAGTTCTGGATGGCGCTGGCTGCCAAGATGCTTTACCCGCTCCTTTTGGCCTCCTCGTTTCTGGGGGCGGATCTCGGCAAAGTTCGCGACTGGGTGGAGGCGAGGGACTTCCGTGAGGCGTCCGAGGAGTTGATTGCGAGGGGGAGCAACGAGGCCATGTCCGCGCTGGCCTCCTCTCTTGACCGGGAGGAACGTCAGCTTTCCAGCGTCATAACCACCCTGGAGCGCCTGCTCGAGCCTTTCGTGGCCGGGATTGTCGCGCCCAGCGGGCGCAATGCGCGTCTTTTTTCGGCCGAGCCGGGCTGTGTACTATGCCTTCTGGCTCCACCGAACCGCCAGTCGGAGGCCGGGCCCCTCTTTGCGGCGGTTTTGCGTCTTCTTCTGGACGACGCCTTCGCCACTCCACCGCGCTCAGGGTTGCTCCTGGCGCTGGACGAGGCCGCCAATTGCGCGCCTATACCCAACCTGGATGAGATCGTCTCGGTGATTGCCGCCTTCGGCATCCAGTCGTTGACCGTCTTCCACGACTTTGCCCAGGTGCGGGCCCGCTACGGCGAGCGGGCGGCGACGCTGGTCAACAATCATCGCGCCAAGCTTTTTCTGAGCGGCATTTCCGACCCCGAGACGCTGGCACTGGCCGAGACGCTGTGTGGCTCGACGAGGGCAGGTTCCCTGGAAGAGGCCCTGATGCCACGCGGTGGACTCCGGTCGCTCGCACCCGGGCGTGGACTGCTCGTCTACGGCCATCGGCGCCCCGTAGTGCTGCGCTTGAAGCCCGGACGAGGCACCTCCGGACGGTACAGTATTCGAGCCTTGTTGCCGATACCTAAAAAGTGATGTTTGCCGAACTAGTCGAGGTGCTCGACGCCGAAAAGGTCATCTTGGAAGAGCTGGTCCTCGGAGTCGAGGCGGAGATCCGCTTCTTGACCGGTGAGCGATTCGATCTTCTTGCCCAAGCCAATCGAGAGCTGCAGCGCATCTCCCGGAGGTTGAAGGATGCCGAGCTTTACCGCGCTCTCGCGACCGGTGAGCTCGAGAGCCACCTGGGGCTCGAGCCGATGGCGGCCCTGGCTGCCATCGCCGAGAAGGCACCCGATCCATGGCGCGAGCTGCTCTCCCTAAGGCGCGATGAGCTCGTGGACCTTACCAAGCGTCTCGAGCGTTCCACCGCGTTACTGGCGCGACGGATTTCAGACAAGATCGGTGAACTGGAAGAGCCCGTCAAGAGCGCGGAAAAGCCGCAATCCGCAGAAGGACATGTGACTACGGAGGCATGATGACCGACGATCGAGACGTTGCCGCTATGGCTGGGGCCCACGGGTCTCCGCACGCGGCCGGCGAGGCATCTCCGATCCCGCGTGAACGCCAAGCCGCGCTTCTGCACTGCGGCATGGCGATGCTGGTCTGTTCCGGCCTGCCCCAGCCGTCCCTTGCCGAGTTCCTTCGGTGACTCCGTGGCGTACCCAGGCGCCCGCCTCGTTGTGTCTAGGCGGCCCGCCCATGCGGAGCGCGCCCGCGCCGAAGTGCCCCCGAAACCGCCTCCTGCCAGCTGACTCTTGACCCGATCCTGAGGATCGAGGCCCGATATATTCTGGCCGCCACGAGGGCAAGGGAGTAGGTTGCCGCGACAGAGATGAGAGCGGAGGCCATCGCCTCGGCACCCGATACCTTTCCGACCGCGTACATCGCGGGGACCAGGAAGGGCGATAGGCCTGGAACCAGGGCGAGGGCCTTCAGCAAAGGGTCGGGGAAGCTGCCGCCCAAGCCGAACAGGGCGATGATATACCCTGCAAGCATGGGGAGGGCCACTGGGAAGCTGGCCGCCTGGGCATCCTCGGTTCGTGAGACCGTCGAGCCGACCGCCGCGAAGAGGGTGCAGTAGAAGGCATAGCCGAGGATGAACCACAGGGGCGCCAGCCAAAGCACCCCTCCAGATAGGTTCGCTGAGGGGCTGGAGCCAATCACGTATAGACCAGCTGTCATAGCGGCGACCAGGGCCGTAGCATGGATTACGGCCACCGCGCCTATACCCGCGATCTTTCCCACCAGGAGCTCACGCGGCGTAACCGCCGAGAGCAGCACCTCTATCACGCGGCTCGACTTTTCCTCGATAATTCCGAGCATCACCCAGGCTCCGTACTGGCTGAGCAGTATGTACATCAGTACCGCTGCGATCGCGGCTGCCTTTGTGTTCGAAGAAGATGCCTTGCCTGTAGGGGTGAGTCCGACCACCGGCGGGGCGTTGGGGTGGGTGATCAACTGCAGCTGGCTCGAATTCAACCCCGCAGCCTGCAGGGCTAGTGCCGAGCCGAGTTCCTGGGCCGCACTCTGGGCGAAGAGCGTGGCTTGATCTTGTGCGGCGATCCGCTTCACGAAGAAGCCCTGGCTCTGGTCGTAGGCGGCGATCGCCGCCCCGGAAGTCACCGCCGCCTTGGCGGCTTCAAGGGTTGGATAGGTGCGAAAGTCGATCCGTAGCCCCACTGCCGTGGCGGCCGAGGTCAGTGTGTGGCGCTCGACGGCTGTCACCGGGCTGGTGGTGGCCACCGTCTTCACGGAGTTCCGGGATGCCAGGACGTGCGGAAGCACGACGTAGGCGATCGCCGCCACCATCGTGACCGCTGTCGCGATTCTGAAGCCGCGTGAGGCGGTGCGCTGGCGGATCTCTCGCAAGGCAATAAGGACGATCCTGTCCATTAGGCGCCTTCCTGCTGGGTGTCGGGCGCCGCAACGGCCTGCCTGAACACCTCGACCAGTGAGCGCCGCACATGGTCGAAGCGCATAACCGTCCCGGCTTTCATCGCCGCCTCGAGCACCCGTTGCGCTGCATTTTCGTCCCGGACCTCGATCCGTTGCCCGCCGGTGTCGGCACCGATGCGCGAGATCCCATCCACACCATCCAAAAACGCACCCGCCGGATCCTCCTTGACGCTCACGACGAGGAGTTTCTCGCTCTCGGTCAACGCGTCGACCCTGCCGGAGAGGACGATCCGCCCGAGGTTGGCTATCGCGACGCCTTTGCAGAAGTCCTCGACCAGCTCGAGCTGGTGGGAGGAGAAGAGCACCGTCGCCCCTTGGAGGGCGTAGTCCTCCAGCATCCCTTTGACTATGTCGATGGACAACGGGTCCAGGCTCGAGAAGGGCTCGTCCAGGACCAGCACATCTGGACGGTGGATGAGAGCCGCTGCGACTTGTGTGCGCTGGCTGTTGCCGAGCGAGAGCGACTCGATCTTCGCCGTGGGCCCGCCGCTTATCTCAAGTTTTTCGATGAGCGCGAGAGCCCTCTTCTTGGATTCCGCCGCGGAGACCTCGTGCAATCTGGCCAGGTAGACCAGGTGGTCGAGAACGGTCATCTTCGGGTAGAGCCCCCGTTCCTCAGGCATGTATCCGAAACGCTGGCGCTGGGTGGGGCCGATAGCCTTCTCCTGGTAGAGGACCTCGCCCGAATCCAATTCGACCAGGCCGAAGATCGAGCGCATTGCTGTCGTCTTTCCGGCGCCGTTCGGGCCGAGGAAGCCGAAGACCTCACCCGCCGGCACCGAGAAGCTCATGTGATCCAATGCCCTCTTGCCGGCATAGGTCTTGACCAGCTGTCGGAACTCGAGCACCGGGTGAAAACTACTCCTCGAGCGAGGAGAGCTCCGCTTCCACTTCGGCTATCTCCGCCTCCAGCCGCTCGAGCACGGACTCCTGGATAGCAGATGCCTCGACCCGCGCGTTCGTCTCCACCCCCGGCTCCGGCGGCTGCTCCGGCTGCATCAGATCATCCCCCGGATACCGGTGGCAATATGGCTATCTCGCTGTCGGCGCCAACCGGGTCGGACCCGGAACACGGCTCGCCGTCCAGCCATATGCGGCAGTGAGGCATGAGAGCCTTGAACGCCTCGCCCGCTTCGGTGGCAACCGCGGAAACTGCCGAGTCGACAGTAGAGGCCTCAACCCGCACTTCAGAGCGTCCAACCATCTCTCTAAGTTGCGCAAAGAGCTTGACCACGGCCATTGAGACCAACCTAATGGGACGGGCCAGGATGCACCACGCCGGCCTGCTTCTTCAGCCCTCCGGATTATCGGGGGTGCGATTGGGCGTGGTGGCAAAGTGCACCGCCGAATCCTTCCACCGCCTGGCGCCCGACCATGGTGCCGGAACGGCATCGACGTCGTAGCAGAGCCGGTAGAGCACCTGCTCGTAGTTGACCCGCCAGCCCTGGAAGTGCCGAAAGGCGTCGGCACCATCACGCTCTATGGGGAATCCCGCATCCCTTATACGAGTCACCGCCGCGTCGAAATCCGAACGGGTAACGGAGATCGGCTGGGTAGGGAGTGGATCAGCGTCGAAGGGGATGCGTAGGGACTGGGCGATGTCGCGCAGAGCCTGGAACCCTGCCTGGACACAGAGCCGGGCCTGCATGGGCGCATGTTCGGGGGCCAGCGCGAGGTGCATGGACGCGGCGTCGAGAACCGCCAGAAGGGATACGATCCAGGAGTTTCCGTTGCCGGGTGAGCGGTATCTGAGCAGGATTGGGTAGCTCGTGTGGGTCTCGGCTACCTCGGCGGCCCAACGCTCCCAGCTGTGGTAGATGTCGGATAGGTCTGCCACGTAGTTCCCCATCGCGGCTCTGCGGAGTATCTCTGGCCCCCAGGCGGGCTGACCGGCTTCGGCCTTCAGCAGTGTCACCTCGGTTTCGCGATGGTTGTATGCGGCGTACAGAGTCGGAAGGTAAGCGATCTGCAATGCCACGACGATCATCCCGGTGAAGGCGGTGACGACGTCGACGGCGGTCGCGTAAGCGCCGGGGCTGTGGATGATTCCCAGTGTCACCAGCGAGGAACCCGCCTCTTCCAAGGCGGAGGGCAGCCCGGAGGTTGCGGGGTATAGCAAGAGTGCGGCGCAGGCCAGGAACGAAAGCGCCCAGGATCCGAGAATTACGAACAGCACGGCGGCGGGCTGGGCGGCAAGCATGGCGTTGCGCCGCGCGTACGTCCTGACCCTCATGGTGACAAGGATGAATGCGGCTCCGACGAACTGGTCGGTGACCTTGGTCATGCGAGTGATCGTGCCGCCGGGCACCACGAGCGAGCGGAGCACGCTGGAGATGGTCAGCCCGAATAGCGCGATGCCCAGAAGCGCAACAGCGATCTTCACCTGCGGTTCCCCTCCGTTCGGCTGCTAAAGACGTTAACAGAAGCGGCCGGGGTGCGGGACCCCTCAGGCGTATATCCGGCGTGACTGAAGGCCGGCCGAAGGCCCGGCTCGTCGGTGTTTTATTTAGGCGTAGCCTCCCCACCCCATTAGCCTGGTTTGGGCACTTTCCCAGGAGGTTCGTTGCGCAACAAAGTGGAGGCCGGCGGCGCTATCGGTATCAAGCGTGGCCAGGCCCTTATCTTTGCCGCCACCGCGGGATTCACCGTGGCGAGCACGTACTATTTCCAGCCACTGTTCCCGGTGGTCGGAGCCTCCCTACACGTCCCCGCGTCCAGCGCCTCTTGGATATCCACCGTTCTGCAGCTTGGCTACGCTCTCGGCCTCTTTCTGGTGGTGCCGCTCGGGGACTACTTCGACCGCAGGCGGCTCGTCCCGCTCCTGATGCTCCTGTCGGCCGTGGGCTTGGTGGGAATTTCGGTTTCGGGTTCGTTGGGAGAGCTCCTGGCCTGGTGCGCCGTCGTTGGGGTGTCATCCGCGGTCGCCCAGGTGGTGGTGGGGATGGTGGCCACTATCGCGACTCCTTCGCAGCGTGGAGCCGCCATCGGCAATGTTATGACCGGGCTGCTGCTTGGAATCCTGCTGGCGCGCACCGTCTCGGGCCTGGTCGCCCAGTACGCGAGCTGGAGGCTGGTCTTCATTGGTTCGGCCGTCGTGGTCGCCACGCTTGCCTGGTTCTCCGCCGCCGCCATCCCTCGGATTCCCCGGGGCCACCAGGGAACCTATCGGCAACTACTGGCATCGCTCGGACGCACCTTCATGGAGGAGCAGGTGGTTCGGAGGGCCGCTTTGATAGGCGCGCTCAATTTCGCGTGCTTTTCCATCTTCTGGAACACCTCGTCCCTGCACCTTTCGGCGCCTCCACTCGGACTCGACGCAGCCAGTATCGGGTTGTTCGGCCTGGTTGGAGTGGCCGGGGCCCTGGCGGCGCGCCTTGCCGGGGGCCTGGCGGACCGAGGCCGGCAGTGGGTCACCTCGCTTACCATGAACACCCTCATCGTTCTATCGTTTCTCATCCTCCTGGCCTGGCCGGACAACTTGTGGACTGTCATTGTGGCTGTGGTCGTGCTCGATTTCGGGGTCCAGGGTTCGCACATCTCCAATCAGTCCATGATCTTCTCCATCAGACCTGAGGCTCGCAGCCGCATCACCGGTATCTATATGACCGCATACTTTCTCGGGGGTTCCCTCGGCTCTTTCTTTTCAACCCTCGCCTATCGCGACGCCGGTTATCGGGCGGTAGTGGAGGGAGCGATAGTTTTCGCCGTGCTTGCAGTCGGGTCGCGCATGTTGCGGATGCGCTCGGTCGGATAGCCTGGGCGCCGGCCCCGGGACGGTGCTACCGTGGCCAGGAAGGCGGCCGACAGGATCGGAGCGACGATGCGCAACCACGCAGGGTGGGGCGAGATCGAGCATGCACTGGGAGCCGTCGAGCGCGAGTCCCTGGCAGCGCTCTTGAAGATCGCGCTTGGCGCGCGCCTGACCTATCGCGAGGCGAGCTCTCTTTCGGCGGCGCGGATGCCGCCCTCCAGGCTGGGCCACCTTCCAACTCCTCTGTCGGCCATCGCCGCCGACGACCCGCTTTCCAGGGCGCTGCACAGCTACGGCCGCTCCTTTCCGGAGCTGGTGCGCGCCCGCACGGGGGACTTTTCCGACGCCGTGGACTGCGTCCTCTTTCCCGGGAGCGATGCCGAAGTGGCGGAGGTTCTCGACTTCGCCGCGCGCTCGGGAGCCGCCGTGGTGCCCTACGGAGGTGGCTCGAGCGTGGTCGGGGGCATTGGCCCCGTGCCGCGGCACGAATACCAGCTGGTGCTCGCGCTCGACACGGCGCGTCTATCCGGCGTGGAGGATCTCGATGTCCTCAGCCAGACCGCTCGACTGGGGGCGGGGCTTCTCGGCCCGGCACTTGAAGACGCGCTGCGCCCGCATGGGCTCACGCTCCGGCACTTCCCACAGAGCTTCGAATTCTCGTCCCTGGGGGGCTGGATTGCCACTCGGTCAGGTGGCCATTACGCGGTAGGCACCACTCATATCGAGGACTTCGTGGCCGCTGTGACCTCGGTTAGTCCTAGCGGTGTCCTAAAGACGCATCCCCTTCCCGCCTCGGGTGCCGGACCGTCGCTCGAGCGCCTATTCGCCGGTAGCGAAGGTGCGTTCGGCGTGATCACCGAGGCGACGATGAAGCTGGCGCCCCGGCCTGAGTATCGAGCCTCCGCCTCGGTCGTCTTCTCGACGCTGGAGGCCGCATTGGCGGGCTTGGCCGCCTTGGTGAGGTCGCGCCTCAATCCCTCAAACTGCAGAGTCCTGGACGAGAACGAATCTTTGCGTTCGGGCATGGCGCCCAAGGTACGGCTGCTGCTGGCATTCGAGTCGCCCAACGTTTCGGTCGGCGGGCTCATGGCCCTGGGACTTGCGCTGCTTGCCGAGCATGGAGGGATCCGTGAGGACGATACGGGAGGTGGAGGGAGAAGCCTGGCGGGGGAGCGCTGGAGGTCCTCTTTCATCCGCGCCCCCTACTTCGCGGACGCCATCATTGGGATGGGGCTCGTGGTTGAAACCTTCGAAACCGCAGTCAGCTATGCGGGGTTCGGGACCCTGGACCGGGAGGTGCGCGCGGCGATTGCCCGGGTGCTGGCCGCCCGCGGAGCGCGAGCAATGGTTTCGTGCCGGGTAACACACGCCTATAGTGACGGCCTCGCGCCCTACTACACCGTCATCGCCACTCCGGGCTCGGTGTCTCCCGTTGCATTCTGGACGGAGCTCAAGGAGGCGGTCACCCAGTCATTTGTCGAAAGCGGGGGAGCGGTGACGCATCATCACGGAGTGGGACGTTACCATCGGGCCGCCTTTGAGGAGAGCATTGGAGAGCGAGGGAGAGCAGCCCTATTGGCGCTGAGGCGCCACTTCGATCCGCAAGGGGTTATGAATCCCGGAGTCCTTCTCGGATAACCTGGTGGCCGGAGTAGCCCGACTCCGGTGACCAACGAGGAACTGACGAGTGGACGAAGCAGCTTTTTTCAAGCAGTTGGACGAAAGATCGTTTCTGGCGGAACCCTCCACGGTCGGGCCGTGGGCGCCGGATGCCCAGCATGGCGGGCCTCCCTGTGCATTGATCGCCTCGGCCATCGAGGAGGCATCGGCGGCTCCGGGGACCGAGCTCTCCAATTTGTCCGTCGAGTTCCTGAAGCCCGTGCCGCTTGGAAAGCTCGATGTCGATGTCCGGGCGGTCAGGTCCGGATACAAGGTGGCGCTCTACGAGGCGGAGCTTGGGAATGAAGACGGTCCCTGCATGCTTGCGCGGGCCTGGCGCACGCGACGAGAAGAGGGCCGGGTTCCCGAGGTTTCGCTGGCCGAGCCGACGGGACGCGACCCTGCGGGCCTTCCTTCGGCCGACCTCTACCATTTCCCTTACATCGCCCAGGTCGACTGGCGTTTCGAAGAGGGGGCCTTTGCCGATCCCGGTCCGGCAGTGGTGCACGCGCGCCCACGGATTCCCTTGGTGCAGGGCCGGGCGATGACCGGTCTCGAGGCACTCCTGGTCATGGTCGATTCCGCCAATGGTTTTTCGCAGGAGCTACCTATGGACAGCTACATCTATGTTCCGGTCTCCTTGTTTGTCAGCCTCGTCGCGCTTCCCGACCCTGGCGGGTTCATCACCTTCGACTCGCATACCCGCATCTCCTCGAGCGGTATCGGTATCACCGAGACGACGATCTCTCAGGCGGGGAAGTTCGTGGGCTCGGCAATGCACACTCTCTACGTTGAGCCCAGGAAACAGCCCTAGCGCGCCATCAGGCCAAGCCGATCAGGCGCTCGGCGATGGAGGTGGTGTTGTCGGCCGCGCGCATCTCCCGAGCCACCTTGCGCGCGGCGGCCTGGAAGGCCGGCTCGGCGAGCACACGGGTGAGGGCATCGGATATTTCTCCAGCGCTGCCACCCGGCCAGGCCCGTACCGCGAGTCCCGCACCACTTGCCTCGAGCGCCGCCGCATTGGCGAAGTGGTCGGCGAAGAGGGGAACGACGACCACCGGGGTACCGGAACCCAGCGCCTCGAGCAGAGTTCCCGAACCACCATGGCATAGCACGGCCCGTGCTGCCAACCGCTCCCCCCTGGACGCCCAGTTGCGCACCGAGACGTTGGCAGGGAGGTCCCCCAGTTCGACAGGGTCAAGGCTCAAGCCGGTGGTCATGAGCGCCTGTCGGCCGGTGCGGCCGAGTGCCTCCAAGGCGAGACGGTAGGCGCCTTGCACCGGAGCCATCGAGCCGGCTACGCTGCCCAGGGTCGCGTAGATATCCACGCCGGCTTCAGTGCTTTCACGTTCAGCGGCGGCATCCGTCCGGTACCTCCATGTCTGCGTGAAGGGCGAGGAGCCCAAGGAGCGGGGGAAAAGACTCAGATAGGGAAGGCGGCGTATTTTGGATACCAACGCCCGGTCGTAGCGTTCGAGAGCCTCGGCCGCAATAGCGAGAGCCGACTCGTCGATACCCGGCAAGGAGATGCCCACCTGGGCGTGGCGAATGCCGCCGCTTTCCGCGACGAGCGCCCCGGCGTATTCGCAGGTCTCTCGGACGATGCGCTGTGGTCTCCAAGCCGCCACGACCTTCTCCACCGTCGGCAGCATTGCCGCGGTCGAAAGCCGTCCAAAGAGCTCGCGTTCCGAGAGAATGCCTGAGTCGGCACGGTGCTCGGCTATCGCATGCTTGATCGCCTGGAGCTCATCCCGGGGCGGATCGGCACCGAGGCGGAAGGCGTGTCCGGAACGCTCGAGATGCTGCGCCAGATCACCTGGGGCCACCAGCATTATCTCGTGGCCCAGGCCGGCCAGGGCGTCCAGGATAGGGAGGAGGGGATCCAGGTGGCCCGCTCCGCCGATCGAGCACGTCGCAAGAATCCTCACTCATCTCAGGATAGAGGGCCCTGGCTGGAGAATAACGAGACGCTCTGGCGCTCTCTGGTGCTCGTGTTGATACTGCGAGCAGCGCTTTCGCACGGGGACGGCCATTGGCCGGGGCGGCATACGGAACGGGCCCTCAAGCCACGAGCGGCGCTTCGGCCGAGGTTGCATTCCGGGATGTCATAACAAGACCGGAGGTCTCCAAAGCCCTGATTGCTCAGGTCTCGTTGGAAACGGTCCACCAGTCCACCGGGTCGCCCGTGCGCGAGGGCGGCACTTGCCAATTCGCCGCGCCCGAAAGACCGGCCGTCTATTCGACGGATTGGAATCCCGGGGTTGCATGAGCCGGCGGTCAGCGGCGCTTGTCATCGATCGCAGCGTAGGCTGCGCACCCTTGCCTCCGCAGTGCACGAGGGGGTGGTGCATGCCCAGTGGCTTCGGCGCGAAGCCGCTCGTTTTCAAGGCGGTGGCCCCGGTGGCCGGTGCCAAGGACGTATCGCGCAAAGGGAATGTCTACAGCTATGCCTATAGCTGGGGGGCAAGGGGTGGACGAACCATCGGAGCAGCGCCGTGACCGTCTCGAACGGTTCGGCCACTTCCGCCAAGCTGGATGACCGGGTCGGCCTGCCGGCATCCCAGCATTCCTCTGTATCGACGCTGAACGTGACGGCCGTTTACAGGGAGTTCAGTCCGCTGAAGGTGCGGACACCGGTTCCTCCGGCCGCCTCCATTACCAAGTTTCGCCAGGTGGCGGGTAGGCCGCCATCAGCAGCACGCCGATCGCGTTCTAGATGAGGCTTTTCGACATTCTGATCTCGGCAACTGCATCGATGCCCGACGGGGAAGGGCCTGCATCCAGGAACCCGTGCCGCCGATAGAGGGCGATAGCGTGCGTGTTCGCTGCGCGTACGTCGAGCGCAAGGGTCGCCGCCCCGTGGTTGCGCGCCCAGTCGGCGACTGCCGTAATCAGTGCGTCTCCCACTCCCTTACCTCTTGCGGCCGGCGCCACCCACATCGAGAGAAGCTCGCTTTCGCCGTTTGAAGGAGCGGTGGCGCCGACCATACCCGCCGGCGTGGCGGCGAGTATGGCGATGGCGTTGAAGTGGATCGACTTGAAGCGGCTGCGCCAACGTTCCTCCCGGTCGCCCGGGCCGACCCAGTCCTCGAGGCTGGACGAGAAGGCGTAGGGAGCCTCGGCCAGCGCCGCCAGCCGTAACGCGCGCCACTCGCGCCAGTCCTCTTCTTGGAGGCGTCTGACGTCGATCTCTTCACGCGCGGCGCTCATGTCCTATTATCACGCGAAACCGCGCATAAAGGTGGCAATGGGAGCTCTGCTGGGCGGCTCGGCTAAGCGCGTATTAGGGCAACCGGGCACCGCTCGTCCAAAAAGTCCCGGTCCCGCGCGACAGGCCGGCTCGAGCGCTTGCTCTCCTCGGGCCGCCGGATACAAGGGCGCGGCACCTAGGACTCAGGACCTTTATGCGCGCAACGAGCCGTGGTTAGGAATCGCCGCCGGTAAAGGTGTACTGCGGCGGTATCACGCCCATCTTGCCGCGCTGGTAGTCCTCGAAGGCCTGCTCGAGCTCTCGGCGCGTGTTCATGACGAATGGTCCCGCCCAGGCGACCGGCTCGCGGATCGGCTCGCCGCCCAGGATCAGTATGTCCAGCTTCTCCTCGGCATGTTCCACGCTGTTTGCCACCTCCACGTAGTCACCACCTTCGAGCACGGCCAGCCTCCCGGTGGAAATTGGGGCGCGCTCGGCGCCGACCACCCCTTGCCCCGAGAGGACGTATACGAGTGCGTTGAAGTTACGAGGCCAATCGATGCGAATGCGGGCACCGGGCTCGATGGTCACGTGGAGGAAGTTGATGGGGGTCTGAGTCGAACCAGGCCCCTTGTGGCCGTCCACCTCACCCGCCACCACGCGGATCAGGGCTCCGGCGTCCGGGCTCGCCAGCAGTGCGACGTCGTTCGGCTCCAGCCCCTGGTAGCGAGGCGGGGTCAGCTTGGAGCGCGAGGGCAGGTTGACCCAGAGCTGGATTCCATGGAAGAGGCCCCCGCTGACGATCAGCTCTTCTGGGGGCGTCTCGATGTGCAGGATTCCGGCGCCGGCCGTCATCCACTGTGTGGCACCGTTTTGGATTACGCCGCCGCCACCGGTCGAATCGTGGTGCACGAAGATCCCGTCGATCATGTAGGTGACAGTTTCGAACCCCCGGTGCGGATGCCATGGAGTCCCCTTGGGCTCTCCCGGCGCGTAGTCGACCTCGCCCATCTGGTCCATGTGCACGAAGGGGTCGAGCTTGGCCATCTCCACGCCCTGGAAGGCACGACGGACAGGGAATCCTTCCCCCTCGTAACCCTTGGGGGCGGTGGTCACGGAGGTCACCCGGCGAGGCTTGGCCGTAGCCTCGTCCACCTCGTTGATCCTGGGGATGAGGAGAAGGTTCTCCACGCTTACAGCCGGCATGCCGACCTCCGATCAGTAGTTGCGAATGCAAGTATATTAACGGTGACGAAACGCCGCTATTCCCTGGGATTGGCAGCACGCGCCACCTGGCCTCAGCCACCTTTGATAGCTTCGCATCTATCGAAGCCGCGGAGGCGCGGCGAGGGGGAGAATAATGCACTTGTGGGAGATGGCCGGAGTGGACCCGCAAAAGGCTGCGATGATATTCCCCTCCAGCGGCAGGGTCGTGAGCTATGGCGACTTGGACGCCGCGAGCGCCAGGATCGCCGCGCTTTTCAGCTCGTTGGGATTGCTGCCCGGCGACTCGGTGGCCATCTGCATGGAGAACCGCAAGGAGCTGATCGAGGCTGCTTGGGGTGCCCAGCGCTCGGGTCTTTATTACACGGTTGCCTCCACTCGGCTGCGGGAAGACGAACTCCGCTACATAATCGCGGACTGCGGGGCCAAGGTGGTTCTGACCTCCGGGGCCCTGCTGGGTGAGGTGGATGCGGCCACGGTCGCGAACCCCGCCCTCGTGGCGCGCCTGATCGCCGGTGCCGACGCTCCGGGATGGGTGCGCCTCGATGCGGCGTTGCACGGCTTGGATCCGGCCGCGACAGCTCCCGAACTCGAGGGCGCCGACATGCTCTACTCCTCAGGCACCACCGGCAGGCCAAAGGGGGTGAAAGTCCCTCTGTCGCTCGACCCCTTCCCGGGTCGCAACGGGCTCGCGGATCTGTTGAAGGCGCTTTACGGCTTCGATGACTCCACCGTGTACCT
>JAJZLQ010000153.1 GCA_021850605.1 Actinomycetes bacterium | reverse complement strand
CGGCTGTGCGAGGTTCTCGGCTTGGAGGGAGAAGCCGCACTCTCGAGGGAGGCGCGATTGGCCCAAAGGGAGCGCCTTCGGGGTGTGATCGCGGCGGCGGTGGTACAAAATGACGCCGCAACCTGGGAGGAGCGCTTGACCGCTGCAGACGTTCCGTTCGGGCGGGTTCGATCGCTGGAGGAGATGCCCGAGCACGGCCAGGCCAGAGCCCGCTCGCTCTTTCCGCCCTTGGCGCGAGGGACGGCCGCCGGGCAGATCGGGGTGCGGAACCCGCTGGCCGAGCCTGACCTTGTCGCGTCCGGCCCGGCGCCGGCGCTGGGTGCCGACACCGTGAGGATACTGGCGCGGGCAGGTCTGGATGACGAGGAGATAGCGGCCATGTTGCGGCGTGGAGCCGCCCGCCAGGCTTATGGCTCCGAAACAGAGGGTTGAAGGTGGGGGAGGGATGACTTTGGATTCCGACTTGCGGGCCATGACGGCCTACGCCGAGGCGGGAGGGGACTCCTCTCGCTGGCCGGAGAAGCTTCCGGTTCGCGAAAGGCTCCGGGTGCTGCTCGACGAGGGCAGCTGGATAGAGGATGGACTATTGGCTAACTCCCGGTCGGAGGGCCTGCCCGCCGACGGTGTTCTGACCGGGGTTGGCGCCATCGAGGGGCGCCAGGTCGCCGTAATCGCCCACGACTTTTCGGTCAAAGCCGGCTCGTGGGGTGCGCTCACCTGCGAGAAGCAGATCCGGATACTCGAGCGCGCATATCGCGACCGGCTGCCCGTCGTCTACCTGGTTGATTCAGCCGGAGGGCGCCTTACTGATCAGATGGGGTTTTTCCCCGGCCGCCGGGGTGCCTCGGCCATCTTCCACCAGCAGATACGACTATCAGGGCGGGTTCCACAGATCTGCTGCCTGCTTGGCCCGTCCGCGGCTGGGGGGGCATACATGCCCGCCTTCACCGACTGGGTGGGAATGGTCGAGGGAAACGCCTCCATGTATCTGGCGTCGCCCAGGGTGGCGGAGAAGGTCACCGGGGAGGTGACCACTCTGGAGGAGATGGGTGGGGCGGTAATGCACGCGACGGTCTCGGGTTGCGCGGACGAGGTGTTTGCAGAGGACTGGGAGGTCATTGCGGCGGCCAGGCTGTTGTTCGGTTACCTTCCGGCCAACTACACCGAGGCCCCTCCGGGCGCCGAGGCTCGCGAGCCCGAGATCACGGAATGGCCCGACGGCCTGGTTCCTAAGGACCCCAATCAGGCCTACGACATTCACGATGTCATCCGGCGCTTGGTGGATGAAGGCTCGTTCTTCGAGATCAAGGCTTCGTGGGCCCCCGAAATGGTCACGGGCCTCGGCAGGCTCGCCGGGCAAGTCGTCGGATTCGTTGCGAATCAGCCCCGTGTCCGCTCGGGCGCCATCTTCGTCGACTCGGCGGACAAGGCGGCGCGCTTCATCTACATGTGCGATGCATTCAATATTCCGCTCGTCTTCTTGCAGGACGTGCCGGGCTTTATGGTCGGAGTGGAAGTCGAGCGGCAAGGGATAATCAGGCACGGCGCCAAGATGATCGCCGCGATGTCCTCGGCGGAGGTCCCCAAGATCTCCGTGGTGGTTCGCAAGGCGTACGCGGCCGGCTACTACGCGATGTGCGCTCCGGGCTTCGAGCCGCGGGCGACGCTGGCCCTGCCAACCGCAACCATCGGTACCATGTCCGCCGAAGCCTCGGCGAACGCCGTCTATGCGCGCAAGATCGAGGAGATCGAGGACCCCGCCGAGCGTGAGTCGTTCATCGCGGCCCGTGTCGCCGAGCAGGCTCACGATACCGACCTTGGCAGAATGGCGAGCGACCTGGTGGTGGACGCAGTGGTGCAGCCGGCCGAGCTTCGCGGCGATCTGATTCGCAGGCTGGAGGCGGCCAAGGGGTGGATGCGATCCTCCGAGTCCCGCCACCACCCGGTGTATCCGGTCTAAGGATTCGAGATGACCTCCCCGGGCCGCGGGCCAGGGCAGGGTAGGGCGGCGTTGAAGCGGGCGGAAGGTTTATGAAGTCGATCAGGCGGGTGTTGGTGGCCAATCGGGGCGAGATTGCACTACGGGTCATCCGGGCGGCAAAGGATCTTGGTATCTCCACTGTCGCCGTCTTCGCGGGTCCGGACGCCGGTGCGCCATTCGTTCGTATGGCCGACAGCGCGCTGGATCTGGGTGGAGACACACCGGCCACCACCTACTTGGACGCTGCCAAGCTGATATCGGCGGCCTCGACCTCCGGCGCCGACGCCATTCACCCGGGATACGGTTTCCTTTCCGAGAGCGCGGACTTTGCGCGGGCAGTCGGAGAGGCCGGCCTGACCTGGATCGGGCCCCCGGAGGGTGCGATCCGCATGATTGGCGACAAGGTCCGGGCACGAGCGGTTGCCAAGCGCGTTGGCGCGCCGCTGGCCCCCGGCAGCGATGGACCGATAACGAGCGTCTCCGAGCTTGGTGAGTTCATTGCCGAACACGGACTCCCGGTGGTCATCAAGGCGGCGTTCGGAGGTGGCGGGAGAGGCATGCGTGTGGTCACCTCGGCCACGGAACTCGAGCGCCAGTTCGAGGCCGCCCAACGCGAAGCCCTTGCCGCTTTCGGACGTGGCGAGTGCTTCGTGGAGCGCTATCTGGTCAACCCGCGCCATGTGGAGGCCCAGGTCATGGCGGACACCTTCGGCACGGTGATCGTCGCGGGCATCCGCGACTGCTCGCTCCAGCGCAGGCACCAGAAGGTGGTTGAGGAAGCCCCGGCGCCTTTCCTGGCTGAGGAGCAGCGCGCAGCGATAGTGGCATCCGCCAAGCGGATTTGTGCTGAGGCCGGATACGTGGGCGCCGGAACCGTCGAGTACCTGGTGGTAGGCGACGGGGGAATCTCGTTCCTGGAGGTGAACACGCGCCTACAGGTGGAGCACCCTGTCACGGAAGAGACTGCAGGCATGGACATCGTTGTCGAGCAGTTCCGTGTGGCCATGGGCGAGCCCTTGAGCTTGAGCGAGGATCCGCTTCCGCGCGGGCACGCTCTGGAGTTCCGTATCAACGCGGAGGATCCCGCAAACGGGTTCCTCCCTGCGCCGGGACGCATCGCCAGGCTTGTGCTGCCGGCCGGGCCGGGAGTGCGCGTGGATGCCGGTGTCTCGCCGGGCGGGGTGGTCGATGCGCGCTTCGACTCACTCCTGGCCAAGCTGATCGTGACCGGTCGCGATCGCGACGAGGCGATTCGCCGCGCCCGCCGCGCCCTTGGCGAGTTGGAGATCGAGGGTGTTCCGACTCTGGCCTCTCTTCACCGGGCGATCCTCGAGGAGCCCGACTTCGTCGCCTCCAAAGGCGCGGACTTCAAGGTGCACACGAGATGGATCGAGCAGCAGCTGGTGCCCCGGCTCGAACTTGAGCCGGCGTCGGAGCCGGGTGCAGTTGCCTACGTCGGCATCGGAGGCCAACCCATGGCGGTGCGCCTGCCCGCGGGCGTCGATCCCTTCAGCCTGGCAAGAAAACGGGGTTCCGGCACTGCGGCGCGCCCTGATCATCCCGATGTGGCCGTGGTGGCGCCCATGCAGGGAACGGTAGTAAAGGTGGCGGTGTCCGAGGGTCAGGAAGTGGTCGTGGGCGAGCCGCTTTTCTCCATCGAGGCCATGAAGATGGAGAACGCGGTTTTGGCGCATCGCCCAGGCGTCGTAAAGTTGATATCGGTGGCGGTGGGCCAAAGCGTTCGCCGCGGTCTGGTTCTTTGCGAGATCGGGGATCCCCCCGGAGGTGGAGAGCACGCATTTTGAGGCGGAAAGGTTGCATATGGGATGGGATGCGTCGGAGATAGAGCTGGTGGCGCCGGGTGTTTACCGTGTGCCGCTGCCACTTCCCGGCGACGCGCTCAAGGCGGTCAACGTATACGTGATCGAGGACGGCGACGGGCTGGTTCTCATCGACTCGGGCCAGTACCTCAGTGAAGCGCGGACCAAGCTGGAAGGCGCACTGGCATCGCTGGGGGCCGGCTTCGGCGACGTGCGCGACTTTTTGGTCACCCATATCCATCGAGACCATTACACCCAGGCGATCGCCCTGCGCAGGGAGTTCGGAACCCGCGTAAGCCTCGGGGCAGGAGAGGCCGTGTCCATAGCGGCCGTGCAAAGTGCGGCCGCTCCGCCCATGGCCAGACATCTGAGTGCTCTCGAACGCTACGGCGCGGATCCCTTGATAGACCTGTTGCGAAGATCGGCGCCGGGTGACGGCGACGACCTTCGCGGTCTCTTCGAGTCCCCTGACGCGTGGCTCGAGGACCAATCGATAGTCGACCTCTCGGCTCGTGCGCTGCGGGTGGTCTTCACTCCGGGCCACACTCGTGGCCACGTGGTCTTTGTCGACGAGGAGCACAACCTTCTCTTCGCGGGCGACCATGTGCTACCGCACATAACCCCGTCGATAGCTTTCGAGCCCGCGCCTCCGGAGAATGCGCTGGGCAAATATCTTTCCTCCCTCTTTCTGGTGCGCAGCCTTCCGGATGCGCGGCTCCTTCCTGCGCACGGGCCGGTTTCGCCGAGCGTCCACGCACGTGTCGACGAACTTCTCCTCCACCACGAGCGTCGACTCGACGACACGCTAAGAGTTGTCATCGAGGGAAGACGCAGCCCCTACGAGGCGGCGCAGGGTCTTCTTTGGACCAGGAGGGAGCGCCACTTCTCCACCCTGGACCCCTTCAACCAAATGCTCGCGGTTTCCGAGACCAAGGTGCACCTCGATCTCCTGGTCGCCCAAGGGCGACTTGACGTGGACGTGCAGTCCGGAGTGCTGAATTACCGGCAGCCACCTGCGGCCTGAGGCCCATCGGCCCCCCGGCGCCTTTTCGGCGGCTGCCGTCCAATCGGAGGTGGCCAGGCCGTGCAGGGTGGCCATGGTGTCGTGGTGAAATCGGTCGTCCCGTAAGCACTTATGGCGTGGTGCCGAGACTCCTTGTGGCCGAATCAGCAGCCTCCGGGGGGACCGGGTGTCCCTGGACCGGTGGCCGGGTTGTCGACTATGCCGATCCTGACGGCTCGCGACTCCGCGCCAAGGTGAACGACGTACCACTGGCCCCGGTAGGAGATCAGCGAGGCGATCCCGATCGAGTGCAGGGTTCCGCCGACCTTATAGAGCAGGCGTGAGCCAGGAACGTTCCAGTAACCCTCCTTGTTGTAGCAGGCTCCCGGACTGATCCAGTGGATGTAGGCGGTTGGCACTTGGACGCCCACGAAAGTGGCGGAAGACCCCTGCGAGGCGATTAGTGCGTGTGCCGCCTCGATGTCCAGCGCGAACTCGAACAGCAGCCGATGGGCATAGTCGTAGCCGTTGTCGGTCAGGTTCTTGATGGCCAGGTAGGAGTCCAGCGTCAGGTAGGACTTCAACGCCGTCCCGATGGAGTCGTAGGCGATTCCATTGAAGAGGTCGCGCATGCGGGCCTGGAAGGATGGGTCCGAGGTGGTGGGAAGCGCGGAAGTCTGGGGGGCAAGGCCGGGATCGGGAAGCGATGTCGTGGTGGTGGCCAAGGTAGTGGCCGGTTGCTTGACCGTCGACTTCGCAGTCTTGGCGCGCGTGGTGGTGGGGCTCGACTGGCTCGACTGAGTGCCGCAACCGGCGGCTGCCACGCCCAGAGCGAGGGCACCGGCGAGCATCGCAACAGGCCCGATCGATCGCAGTCGCAAGGCGGCCAATGGTCCTCCGTTCCACTTCGCCGGGTAGACAACGGCGCGGCCGCCCATATTACCCGGCGGAGGTCGGCCGGCCCAGGCGGGATGTCAGGCTGTTCTCAGGTGGGCGCCGTAGGCTCCCATGTTTATGGGCGTGTCGACTCCGCATCCACGCAGTCACCGCAGCGCGGGAGCCGTCCCGCTGGTGGGGCTGGTCGTCGCGGTCCTCGTTCTCGCCGGCTGTGGCAACTCCAACGTGGCTTCGTCCACCTCCACCACCCCGACGACTCATACGAGCTCTACTTCTTCCTCCACCACCACGACGACGGCTGCACCGCGCTACACACACCCGCACGTCTTCGTCATCGTGATGGAGAATCTCGGCTACTCGGCCGCCATGGCCACCCCGGCCGATGCGGCGCTGGCATCGCGCTACGCGTCCACCACCGATTACTACGCGACTTCCCACCCGTCCTTGCCCAACTACATATCGCTGCTGGCGGGCTCGACGCTTGGGATCAGCTCGGACTGCGTCAGCTGCTTCGTAAACGCTCCGAATCTTCCAACCGAGCTATCCGCGGCGGGGGTCAGCTGGGCGGCCTACATGGAAGGTATCCCCGGCCCCTGCTACCTCTCCCCCTATGCGCCGTCCGGCCTTTACGCGGGAAAGCACGATCCATTCGTATACTTCGACAACATTCGCTCCAACCCGGCGCTCTGCAACCAGATCCAACCGCTTCCGGGTCTGAGCCCTCTGCTCAGCGGCCCCGCTTCAGGCGTGCCTGACTTCGTATGGATAACCCCGAACATCTGCCATGACGGCCACAATTGCTCCCCGGAGGCGGCTGGGCAATGGTTGACGGGCATGGTCGCACAGATCACCGCGAGTGCAGCCTGGCGCTCCGGAGGCGCGCTTTACGTGACATGGGACGAAGGAAACGGTGGGGACTATTCAGGACTCTCCGGCTCCAGCGTCTCATCCTCGGGGGGTGGCGGCCATGTGCTTACCCTGGTGATCGAGCCTGGACTGGCACCGGGCACCCACATCACCAGCCTCCTCGACCACTACTCGCTGCTGAAGACCATCGAGCAGAATTTCCACGTCGGGTTGCTGGGGGCGTCCGCCTCCCCGGGATTGGCGACGCTTCCATAAAATGGGGTTGCCAACTGTTGAGTGCAATGGGTGATTCTGTCTCGTTCGGGCATGAGAGTCACACGCTGCCGTCATGATCGAGTGCATGAAGCTGGCCGAGTGGGCAAGGGATAACGGAGTGAGCCGCCAGAGCGCGGCCCGCTGGTTCCACGCCGGGATCTTGCCAGTCCCGGCCCGCCAGCTCGCGACAGGGACGATCCTGGTGGAGCCGCCCCCGAAGGCCGCATCGGGCGTGGCCATTTACGCCCGGGTATCGTCGGGGGATCAGCGTGCCGATTTGGACCGCCAGGTGGCCCGCCTGGTCCAGCAGGCAACCGGAGCGGGCCTGGCGCCGACCAAGGTGGTCTCCGAGGTCGGCT
>JAJZLQ010000101.1 GCA_021850605.1 Actinomycetes bacterium | reverse complement strand
GACCATTTCGGTGTGTACGCCAGCGGGCATTGGCGATAGCGCGGCGAGCGCTTCGAGCGCCATCCTCTGTTCCTCGACGGTTGTTACCGCACCCGAACTTTTGAACGAGAAGAGCAGGTCCTTAATACCTTGCGCCTCGGCGGAGAGCATGGAAAACCCCTTTCACCTTGGGCCCTAACTTAGCGCAGGCCTTGGTGGAGATTGCAAAACGTGCAGCCGCGGAGCCGGCTAACTGAGAAACCAGATCAGCCAGTGACCGTCGCGCTGGATGAACCCGGCGGTGCCGACCAGGGCCGGATGCTCTTGGTCACAGGCGGCAAAGGGCCCGCCTTGAGTGCAAATTTCCAGGAACCAGCTGGCCGACATCACCGCGGGGGAGCAACTCGCGGTGATCGGCTGCGGAGCTGAACCAAGGGAGCCCGGAGGGACCAGGTAGGTCTGATCCACGGCCACGGCTGGGTAGCTTCCCTGGCTCGAGTCCGACGGCGCGATGTAACTCCAGGCCGCCCGGTCAGCAAGCAGTTTGGCCTGCTCCGCCGAGCTGGCGGAGTTGAACTGATTGAGGATGTCCACCAGCGTGGAAACGCTGGGCGTCACAGCGGTCTGGACTCCTTCCAGGGATGGGCATGCCGCGTTGGTTCCGTTGCCCACGGTGGAGGTGGGGAGCGGATAGACATTGGCCGGAAAGACCGCGCTTGCTGCAGGAAGGTTATTGGCGGCCGCGGTGGTCGAGGTCGAGCTAGTGGTGGACGAGGACGCGGCGCCGGCTGCCTGCTGCGAGAGGCAGGCGGTAGAGGCGGCGGCGAGACATGCCAACACCGCATATCGCTTGATGGACCCGGCAATGTTGTCGCGCCTAAGCCTGTTCAGGAGCCCCATTGGAAGATAATCCCTCAAATACGCTCCGTAGTTACTGGCAGGTGCGCCATATTTCCGACCGGGTTTTGAAGCAAAATTCCCCCAAGCGAGGCACCAAGCATATGCGACTACCGCTCCGGGGGGTAAGCACCCGTTCAGTGCCGCAATCTGAAGCGCCGGTCGGCCTTGTCCGGCCGCCGGTGAAGGGTTAGCCTGCCTGCGGGGGAAGCGCCCGGTTGTCGTATCTGGAGATGGAACCTGTAGTGCCATTTGCGCAGGTGAACGGTATCGATCTGTACTACGAACGCCTGGGCGCGGGCCGGCCGATCGTGCTGATACCAGGCTTGGGTGCCGACTCCAAGGTCTTCATGCCCCTGGGCAGGAACTTGGCATCTGCGGGCTCGGTGGTGCTCCTGGATCCCCGCGGAGCAGGACGCAGCTCCAAGCCGCGTGAGCCTTACACGATCGAGCAGATGGCCGAGGACCTCAGCGAGCTGATCGCGGAACTCGGGATCGGGCCGGCCGCCGTGGTGGGATACTCCTTGGGTGGGCGAATCGCGATTTGTCTCGCCGCGAGCCATCCCGAGCAAGTGGACAGGATGGTCCTAGCGGCGACTTCCGCTCGCGAGGGGAAGTCTCGACCCCTTGGCCTGCGCTGGATTCTGATGGAGGTCGCTGCGCACCTGCCGATTGGACAGCGCGCCGGCTCCCAGCCGGGCTATGCCTTCGTGAATCAGCGCGATGCAGCCAGGGCCTTTGATGGCCGAAGCCTACTCGAGGCGATAAAAGCACCGACGTTGGTGATCCGGGCGGCCCGCGACCTCATCATCCCGAGACGGCTTAGCGAAGAGCTTCTCGGGATTCCCGGAGCGAGGGCGAGCGAATTTCGAGCAGGCCATTTCTCGCTGCTGATGGCTCGGCACCGGGAACTCGCCGCGGAGATTTCGAAATTCCTTACCGAAGGCACCCGCTGAGAAGCCGTATAAGGCGCCTTTGGACAAGCCGATGGGTATTCCTACCTGGCAACCGGTAAACGGCGCCGGTTTCGGCAGCGTCGTGGGTTGGGATTCCAGGCCAAAGTGTCCCCACAGGCCGGTTGTCCGTGAATTCTCCAAAACGCCGAAAATCAATATTATGTAAAGCTATTAGCAGAGCCAGGAAAAGGCGGGCGCGGGCCCGCCCTTCCCCGTGACGACTTCGACAGGCATTTGGTGCCGCGGTGGTCACATCTTCCATTCGCTCCAAGGGTTCGTGGGATGCCAGGGCCAGTCGGCCGGCGCACCTTCCTCGGCGACGATCTTGTTGCGGATGGCTCCTACGCCCTCGATGACCACTTCGATCACATCTCCCGGCTTCATCCACACCGGAGGCTTGCGGCCAAAGCCCACGCCTCCTGGAGTCCCTGTGGCGATCACGTCTCCAGGGCGAAGAGCCGTGAAGCTCGAGAAGTACTCGACGGCCTTGTGGACGTTCACGATCATGTCCGCCGTGGATGCCGACTGCATCACCTGGCCGTTCAGGATGCTCTGTACGCGGATGTCGCTGATGTCCAGCTCGTCGACGGTAACCATCTCTGGACCGATCGGCATGGAGGCGTCGAAGTTCTTGCCGGGAGTCCACTGCGTCATTGCACGCTGCCATTCGCGGGCCGATACATCGTTGAGGGCCACGTAGCCGGCGATTGCCGCCTGGGCGTCCTCGGCGCGGATGTATCGTCCGCCCTTTCCGATCACCACTCCGAGCTCGGCCTCGTAGTCGAGCGTCGCGGATAGCGCCGGGGCGACCAGGTTGTCATTGGGGCCGAGAATGGTGCCGGAGGTCTTGATGAAGCACTCGGGCCAGCTGGGCACGTCGCGGCCTCCTTCCAGGGCGTGCTCGGCATAGTTGACGCCCAGGCAGAGGATGCGGGTCGCGTCCGGGGTCGCCGGTCCGAAGTCGGCGGCGGCGACTTCCACTCCGCTGCGTGATGTGAGGGGCCGGATGGCCTCGAGTGCCGCCTCCCCCGCCTCCAGGACACCCTGGAGCGAGGCGTATTGCGCCACCCCCGTAGCCTCGGCCACGTCAACGTAGCCCCGGGTGCCTCTAGCGTGAAGACGCAGTCCCGCGCCCGTCCTTATTGTTGCCAGTCTCAAGGTTCCCTCCGGTTTGATCGCGCGGCGAATACGTTGTCCCCGTTGATCACGCGCAATCTCGAGGATATCCAGCCTCTAGGTGATCACGCCAGCCGGCGATGAGTGCCGGAGGAGTTTGCGCATTCACTTGTTCTGCCTCCGGTCATAGTTGCTGCATCTTCAGCTTGAGCTCGGCCAGCTCGAGTGCGAACGCACCGTCCAGCTGAGCCCTCCCCAGCCCCAGTGCGGTCAGCTTCTCGCCGACCTGACCATTGGCTGTGGCGGCTCCCATCAACAAGTGTTCGGTGCCGATGTAGTTGTGGCCGAGGCGAAGGGCCGCCTTCAGGGACTCCTTCAGCGAAGCTTTTGCCTCGGAAGTGAATTTAAGGTCTGGCATCTCGCGGGTTCGCTCTTCGCTCACGCCCGGCGCGCGCCCTACGCCGAGGGCTTCGTGGAGGGTGGCATTCGTTACGTTCAGGCGGTGGACCATGCGCGCGGCCAGCCCCAGGGGATCGGCCACCGCCCCTGCCACCAGGTGCTCCACCGCGACCGCGTCAGCGCCGGAGACTGAGGCGAGCTCCTCCCCCGCCAATAGCGCCGCCTTGGCCCGCGGGGTGAAATGGGAATACCGCTTTCCGGTGGATACCGTCTCGTCGTCCCGGGAGACGAAGCGCTTTTGCGCCGCCTGCTTGCTTACACCCATTGCCGCCCCGATCTGACTCCAGGACGCTCCCGAGGCTCGGGCTTGATCCACGAAGTGCCCGATCAGGGCGTCTGACTGGCTCTCGAGCTCTTCGGCGGCAAGTATGGCGTCTGAAAGATGCCGCAGGGGCCCGCTCTGAGGATGCCTGCCCAGCACGTAGGCGATGAGATTGTCGAGTGAGACGGGAAAATCCTGCATGCGTCAACCTTAGGTTGCCAAGGCAGGTCTGTCAACTCCACGTTGACGTTTTTTCCGGCACTCCTCATCCTTCACGCGCCCCGGATTGTCTCGCCGAGCGGGCTCCGGGGCTAGCCGGCCCTGGCGCGGTATTGTCAGATAGGATCTTCTCTTGCCCCTGGGCGTCGGGTCGGCCTACAGCAGCTTTCGGGCCATGGCCGGACATAAGCATTGAGGCAGCAATCGCTTGGGCCTTGTGCGCAAGCATTGTTCCGAGTTTTGGAGTCTCCTCCGTTCGTTTTGTGTCCCAATGATATTTCGGGAACTGGGGTTTCAAAATACTCCGTCCATGTGAAGGTTACTAGCACCCTATTCTGGAGGAACAATAGCAACAAACGCCATTGATCCAGCCATTGCGAACGCGGCACTTGAGGAGTGGTACCCGCTAACCGTATAAAGGCTCTGCCCGATTGTCCAAGTCAACCAGGTGTGGTTTCCATCTCCCGCTGTTTGAACCACTATGTTTCCACTATTTGTAGGCATTCGCACCTTGGACATGATATCGACAACTCTAAGCCCTTCCTGTTTTGCCGCAGCAATTGACCGGAGAGCGGCATTCCCACCTACGAAAACGCTCCATCCACTCAAATCGAAATGCAGCTCGCAATAGCCGGAAATGCGTTTGGTGCCAATCAGAACGCCCTGGACTCCTCGGAGAAGGCTGACACGTTGAGACGTGTTGGTATTCGGACCGCAAAATCTAGTTTGCTGCCTTTGCGAATTTACTAACGAACGGTGTGCGGCAGCTACTGTTGCAAAGCGGGTGCCGCCGAAAGCGCCGAAATATGCCGCGAGTCCGGAACAATTAGGGGGACTGCCTATTTCAGGGCTGTTCAGGGGGAATCCTGATTCACATCGGTACAGACTGACCGTGTATCCCGATTTAGCAATGGTTAACTTGGCGGACAGGTTCGAAGGAATAGTGAGCGGTGCTACCAAATGCATCGGCATGCGTGAAGATAGAGATGTTAGCGCGGCAGATATTGGAGGTGGAAACTGGCTGAGAGCTCTCTTGGGAATATTAGACACAACCGCCGATTTGTCGGCGGTTGCCGTTTGACCGCTGGACGCCTGAGTACCGCACGCTGATCCAATCAGAGTCAAAACTAACAAGGAACGTCTCGCAGCACGATTAATCATTTCGAACCCCCGGCTCCCTCACGTCCCTAGCCGTGTCCAACGTAGAGAAGCTGGATATTAGGCAGCCGCCAGCCCGAGAGTCCGTTATTCAGCGCGTCGCTACCGTTGCAGTTAATGAAGGATTGTGTAGGTGGCGTATCCGACTTGCTGAAGTTCGATATACTTCCGGACGTATTGCCTCCGTTCACTTCCGCACTTTCTATAGTCTTGACGGCATTATCGCCGACATAGATCCCTGAGTAGTTGTCACTTGAATTGCATATTATCTCGTTTTCGTCGCGCCGGATGGTCAGATAACCGGCATCACCAGCGAGGCCGTTACTTCCGGAGGGCAACGCCGCGGTGCCGGCCGATGAATAGATGACGAGATTGCCATCGCTCTCCGTCATAAGGTAGTTTCCGGCCCGCCGCCGGGTTCGGGGATGGAGTCCGGCCGGGCGGTCGGGTTTTGGTAGCGGCCCCTCCCGGTGGAGCTGAGCGGTTCACGGCGCCTGTTTTAAGATCCGCTGGAGCGTAAACGACGCAATTTGCTCGAGCGATAACCACCCTGGCAGTGACGGGTGCCGGTAGCTAATCGTCGCAATTCGGGTACTTTGGGTTGGCAATGCGACCCGGCCCAGCGGGTGACCTCGCGCTTTGTGGAGGCGGCCGGCGGGTATGATCGTCGGCCCTCGGCGAGCGCAAAGGGGAATCCCCCCTGGCAAGCCGTTGGCCGTTTTGCCCTTGGCAAGAGCGCGTTTATGCGACTAGTTCGGCTGGTGCGGAGGCGAAATGGGTTTGGGGTTCCGCGATACGGCCAGGCCGGAGCAAGTCGCTCCCGAAAGCCCGTATGTGGGCGCCACCCCAGACGAGCAGATTTCGTCTGGGGGCGCAGGTCGCAGCGGGCATGGTTGGCGCCGCCGGGTACTTTGGCTTGGGACCCTAGGGCTCCTCGTTGCCGGCGGTATTGCCGTTTTGTTAGTACTTGAGTGGCCCGGCATCGCCCTGAAGCCGGGAGGACCGGAGCTGGCATCGCTGTCCGAGCGTGGCGGCGTGCGGGTCACAGCGATTCGGGGGACTTACGGCGGGCGCCCTGTAGCGCTCGTACAACGCGGGTCGAGCCTGGACCCCGCGTCGCCGGTCCCTCCTGGCGGCACCGTCGTCGTGACTGTGGTCGCCCGGACCCCGGGGTGGATATCATGGCTGACCGGCAAGGAGGTGCGCACCACCTTGTCCGTACCTGTACCCGTCTCGCCCGCCCTTGCCTCTCCGATCGCCACGGCGAGCCCGGGGAGCCCCCTTGTGGTGGGTTTCGCGAAGACTGTGCGCATCGTCGACTGGTCCGACGGCGGGTCGACCCACCTGATCCACCTGGCTGTCCCTAGCCGGGTCGTGCAGCTGCCCATAATCCTGTCGACCAACTCGGCCGGCATAACCGATATAAGCGCCTCTCCTTATAGTTGGGAGGCGCTAGGCCCGCCAGTTCCTTTGCCATTTTTCGCCAGTCGCGGACTCATGGCGGTCGTCACCCCCACTCCGGGCACCGAAGTACTGTCACCTCAGGCGCCGCTGCGGATTTCCTTCTCCCGTCCTGTGGCGGCAGCGTTCGGGCAGCGTCTGCCGAGCCTGGATGTGGCCAAACTCCACGCCGGGCCATCGGGGAACTGGACGCGGCCGAATCCATACACCCTCGAGTTCGAGCCCGCCGCCGGCAGCCTTTGGCCCGGCCAGCAGCTGAGGATCACCCTGCCGGCGCCGGTGGCTTTCGCAAGTGGCGGCAAGTTGATCCAAACCGCGACAATCACCTACACCATGCCCCAGGGTTCACAGACGCGCTTGCAGCAACTACTTGCCGTCTTGGGCTACCTGCCACTGGATTGGACGCCGTCGAGCGCCAAGCAGGGAACGGTGGTGCCTGTCGGCGAGCAGGTGGCAATGGCCTATAGTCCGCCGATGGGTTCGTTCTCCTGGCGCTGGGCACCTCCCGCCCGCCTGGCCGGACTCTGGAGTCCGGGCGTCGACAGCGTCATGACCAAAGGAGCTGTAAGGGCCTTCGAAAACGTGGAAGGCCTTGATCCCATCGGCCAGGCGAATCCACTGCTCTGGCCCTACCTGGCAGCAGCGGCCAACGCCGGTAAGACGAACCCTTACGGCTATAGCTGGGCCGATGTCTCCAAGGCCTTGCCCGAACACATGGTTCTCTGGCACAACGGCACGGTTGTACTTCGAGCCCTGGTCAACACCGGAATACCTCTCGATCCGACCGTCGACGGTACTTATCCGGTTTACCTGCGATATCGGTCACAGACCATGCGCGGCACCAACCCCAACGGCACCCCCTACGCCGATTTCGTGCGCTGGGTGTCCTACTTCAATGGCGGCAATGCCGTCCACGGCTTTGTTCGCAGTTCCTACGGTTTCCCTCAAAGCCTTGGTT
>JAJZLQ010000098.1 GCA_021850605.1 Actinomycetes bacterium | reverse complement strand
ATCTCCCCGCAGGAGCTGGAGGCGACTGCCAGGGCCCAGGGCACCGAGCCCAGGCCAGGGGACGTCCTTTTGGTCCGCTCGGGGTGGGGCGCGAATTTCTCCCAGGGCGTTGCCGCTTACACCGGGACGGCCTCCGGTGTCCCGGGAGTGGGTGAGGCGGGCGCATACTGGCTTGCCGACCAGTCCCCTCTGGCAGTCGGTGCCGATACCATCGCCTTCGAGCGCCTCGCTCCCGGCAGGGGCCATTCGTTGCTGCCAGCACACCGAGTGCTTCTCGTCGAGAGAGGCGTCTTCATCATCGAGGCGATGGAGCTAGACAAGCTTGCCGCCGAAGGCAGGCACGAGTTCACCTTTGTTCTCTCCCCTTTGGCCATAACCGGCGCAACCGGCTCCCCGGTCCGCCCTCTGGCATTGGTGGCCGCCGGTGACTAGCGAACCCATAGCCGTCACCCTCGGACGGTTCGCCGTTGAGCACTCCTACGACCGCCTGCCGGCCGAGGTGCGCGAGAGCGTCAAGAGCAGGGTTCTTGACATCCTGGGAATTTGCGTAGCTGCCACCAGGCTGGACACGAGCGCGGCAGCGATCGCCTTTGCCCGATCCCAGGGCGTCCTGGATCAGGCTCACGGAGTGGGTGCGCCCGGGGGCCTTCCCGCCGCGATGGCCGCCTTCGTCAACGGCGTCCTGGCCCACAGCCTCGACTACGACGACACCCACCTGCCATCGGTCCTGCACCCATCAGCGACGGTTGTTCCTGCGGCGCTGGCCGCCGCGGAGATGACCGGAGCAGGCGGCAAGGAGACCATCGCCGCCATAGCGGTGGGGCTGGAGGTCTGTGTCCGGGCGGGAATGGCCGGCTACAACGAGGAGGGGCGCAACTCGACCTTCTTTGATCACGGCCAGCATGCAACCTCCATATGCGGGGCCCTGGGAGGGGCCGTGGCGGCGGGTGTGCTTATGGGTTTCGACGCCGATGGCATCACCAACGCCCTGGGCGTCGTCGCATCCATGGCATCGGGGATCATCGAGGCCAACCGCACCGGCGGCACCGTCAAGCGCATGCACTGCGGTTGGGCGGCCAATTCGGCGCTTTCCGCCTGCGAGCTGGTTGCCAATGGCTTTACCGGTCCGCCCACCGTCCTGGAAGGCCGCTTTGGCTTCTACGAGGCCTGGCTGCACGGTGAGTTCGAGCCGCGATATCTGACCGAGGGGTTGGGGGAGCACTGGGAGGTCCCCGGCATTTTCTTCAAGCCCTACCCGGCGAATCACTTCACCCACACCGCGATCGACGCCGCCGCCGCCCTCCGAGCCAGGGGAATCAAGCCGGGCCAGATTGCCTCGATGCGCCTGGGTGTGGCCGCGCCCATCGTCCACACCATCGGCGAGCCGATCGAGGTGAAGCGGCGGCCGACGACCCCGTATATGGCCCAGTTCTCCGGGCCGTATGCCGTGGTGGTCGGCCTGCTGGGTGGCGGTGGCCTGGGAGCCTCGCTTGCCGACTACCGGGAGGAGCTGATCGTCTCCCCGGAGCGGACGGCCCTTATGGACCTGGTGGAGGTGGTGGCGGACGATCGCTGCGGCGCGATCTTCCCCAACCAGTTCCCCTCCGTGCTGACCGTCACCTTGCGTGACGGCACGGTGGTGGAAGAGGCGGTGCTGGCAAACCGCGGCGGTACGGAGAGGCCGCTCGCTTATTCGGAGCTGGCGGCCAAGTTCCGTGACAACGTCGCCGGCCTTCTCGAGGCCGACGCCTCCGCCGAGGTGGAGATGCGCATCGCCTCCCTCGAGAAACTCGATTCGCTGGAGCCGATCTTCGAGCTGCTCAAGGGTCTGGGGGGCGAGTAGCAACTCATACCGCAGAGACGCGGTCCGATAAATCACGACCGAAATCCGGAAGGAGCATTGATGTACGACCTGTTGTTGAAGAATGCCACTGTGGTGCGGCCTGGCCGCCCCGAGGAGGTGGCCGACATTGCCGTGAGCGATGGCAAGTTCGCTCGCATCGCGCCGGGGATCGACGCCTCTGAGGCGAATACGGTGATCGATGCCAGCGGGAAGCTGGCCTTCCCCGGGGTGGTCGACTCGCATCAGCACTGGGGCATTTACAATCCGCTGGCCGATGACACGGTCAGCGAATCCGCCGCCTCGGCTCAGGGCGGTGTTACGACCGGCATCACTTACCTGCGCACCGGGCACTACTACATGAACCGCACCGGCCCCTATGCCGAGGTGCTGCCCGACGCCATCGCGGCAGCCGAGGGGCATGCATGGGTTGACTACGGCTTCCACGTCGCCCCGATCCTGAAGAAGCATCTCGAGGAGATTCCCACTCTCATCAGCGACTTTGGTATCCCCTCCTTCAAGATCTTCATGTTCTACGGCAGCCATGGACTTCATGGCCGCTCCCAGGCCCAGGGACAGTTCCTCATGCTGCCGGAGGGTGAGAGCTACGACTACGCCCACTTCGAGTTCATCATGCGTGCCATCGAGGCCGCGCGTGAAGACCCGCGCTTCGCGGACTTCGCCGACAACATCTCGCTCTCCCTCCACTGCGAGACCGCCGAGATAATGGCCGCCTACACCAAGATCGTCGAGGAGGAGGGCAGGCTCAAGGGGCTCGAGGCCTATCACGCATCGCGTCCGCCTCATTCCGAGGGCCTGGCCGTGACCATCGCCTCCTACCTGGCGCACGAGACCGGCCTGCCCAACATCAACCTGCTCCACCTCTCCTCCGCCAAGGCGATGGAGGCGGCGATGCTTATGGCCAAGACCTTCCCCCACATCGACTTCCGGCGCGAGGTGACCATCGGCCACCTGCTGGCGGACATCCACACTGCGAGCGGCATAGGCGGCAAGGTCAACCCGCCGCTTCGCCCCCGCGAGGATGTGGAGGCTCTCTGGGAGCACCTGCTGGCGGGCAACGTTGACTGGGTGGTGAGCGATCACGCCTGTTGCCGTGACGAGGTCAAGTTCGGCGAGCCACGTGACGACGTGTGGGTCGCCAAGTCCGGCTTCGGTGGCACCGAATACCTGCTCCCCGGCATGGTGAGCGAGGGCCGGCGCCGTGGGCTCCCACTCTCCCGTATTGCCGAGCTGGTCTGCTCCAACCCGGCCAAACGCTATGGCCTGCACACCAAGGGTAACATTGCCGAGGGCCTGGACGCGGACATCGCGTTGGTGGATCCGAACGCCTCCTGGGTGGTGCGTGCCGCCGAGTCACTCTCCAGCCAGGAGTACACGCCCTTCGAGGGATTCGAGCTAACCGCCAAGGTCACCGACACCTTCGTCCGTGGCAACCACGTCTTCACCAACGGAAAGATGATCGGCCAGCCCGTCGGGCGCTTCATCAAGCGTCCTGCCAAGGCCTGAAAAAACGTCGGCCGGGGAGCTGCGCATAGCGCCCCGGCGCGGCGTGCTAATGGAGCGCCAACCCAAACTTCGGCCGGGACCGGTTAGCCTGTAGAGCCGGAATTCTCCAGCGGCGAGCGGGCTATCCTCCCGCGGTCCCGCGACTTTTCGGCTTGGAGCTGCCTTGATCACGGTTTCGGATCTCACAGTGGAGGTGGGCGGGCGTCTCATCGTGGACGGCCTCACCTTCTCCATTTCCTCCGGAGCCAAGGTCGGTTTGGTGGGCAGGAACGGTGCAGGCAAGACCAGCCTGCTTAAAGTCCTGGCCGGCGCGGTACCTCCTGCCAAGGGCAGGGTTTCGGTAAAGGGCGGACTGGGCTATTTGGGCCAGGACACCATGAACGACCCGGCCGCTGCTCACCAGAGCCCCGTTTCCCGGGTGCTCTCGGGGCGAGGACTCGGCGAGCTTAGCGCTCGTATCGAAAAGGCCAGGGCACGTCTCGAGTCCGATCACCGCGAATCGAACATCACCAAGTACGTACGCCTGGTGGAGGAGTTCGAGCGCCTGGATGGCTACCGCGCCGAGTCTGAGGCAAAAGCAATTCTGGCGGGTCTGGGGCTCAAGGAGAGTCGGTTCGGCCTGGCACTGGGTGATCTTTCCGGAGGGGAGCGGCGCCGGGTGGAGCTAGCGCGCATCCTCTTCGCCGGCTCCGAGGTGCTCCTGCTTGACGAGCCGACCAACCACCTGGACCTCGACGCCAAGAGCTGGCTGCTCGGATACCTGAAGAGCTATCCCGGCGTGCTCGTAGTGGTTAGCCACGACCTTGAACTGCTCGACGAGTCCATCAACCGGATCTTCCATCTCGAGCGAGGCCATGGCGACGGCGCCTTGGTGGAATTCAAGGGCAACTACAGCGCCTATAGGCGCGCGATCGCAGAGCGGAGAAGGCAGCAGGCTGAGACGACCAAGCGGGCCCAGGAAGAGCTGGGGCGCCTTTCCCGGCTGGCCGACTCGATGCGCCATCAGACGGCGTCGCGAGCCCGGGTGGCCAAGACGCTGGACTCGAGAGCTTCGCGCATCCGCGAGACCCTGGTCGATTCGCCCGAGCCAACCCGCACGCAGCAGGTCACGGCCAAGATCCCCGAGCCCCTGCCATGCGACCGCATCGTGCTCGAGGTGGACGGGCTGTGCAAAGCGTACGGCAATAACACCGTCTTCGAGGACTTGGACTTCGTCATCGAGCGAGGCGAGCGTTTCCTGGTCGCCGGTCTTAACGGCGCCGGCAAGACCACTTTGCTGCAAGTCCTGGCCGGGCGGAGCGAGCTGGATCTCGGGATGGTGACCGTCTCGGAGCGCGCAAAGATCGGCTATTTCGCTCAGGAGCATGAAGAGCTCGATTTCAACGCCACCTGCCTCGAGCAGGTCATCGCCCAAGGGCCCACTCTCACCGAGGCGATGGCAACCCTGGCGGCCTTCGGCCTGGCGGGCGAGGTGGTACATCAGCCGGCGGGGACGCTTTCGGGCGGTGAGAAGACGAAGCTGGCGTTGGCGGTCCTGGTCGCCGGGAGGCGCAACGTTCTGCTTCTCGACGAGCCCACCAACAACCTCGATCCGGAGTCGCGCGCAGCGATCTCGACCGCCCTGGCCGGCTGGAGGGGAACCATGATCTGTGTCACCCACGATGCCGAGTTCGCCAGAATGCTCGACCCGGGCCGGGTGCTGCTCCTACCCGACGGTACCATCGACTACTTCTCGGACGACTATCTCGGGCTGATCGAACTGGCCTAGCGAAGAAAGACGGCCAGGAAGTCCCGCCAGAATCCGGCGAGATAGTGGGAGGGCGCATAGGCCATCCCCGGCAGCAGGTTAGATCCGGAAAGGCCGGTGGCCGGGCTGTAGCTGTACGAGGCGAAGTTCACCCAAAGCGGATTCATGTCCAGCTGCATGGCCCGTACCGCCCCGGCCCAGACCAGCGTCTCTCCCAAGACCTGAGGCGACAGGCCGGGACCGCCGACCCAGACCAGGTTGCCGTTGGCCGTCACGCCCAGGCCCGACCTCCAGGTGTAGAGAAGGTTCCCGAGTGAGTAGCCCCAGGTGACCAGTGGATTGTCCTGGGCCACCGGCAAAACCTGGCTGTTGTCCACCAGCATGACGAGGTTCTGCCGCACCGCGTACACCTGAGGAGTCATGCCGACCTCGGTTCCCCAGGACCCCACGTTGATGGTGCCGTCGGTGTACTCCACCACGGAGGCCGCCCCGGAAACCAGGGGAGGCCCGGTCTGGCCGGCTTCATACCAGCCGCCGTGCGAGACGTTGAAAATGAAACCACCCTCGAAGGCGGCGATGAGGGATGGCTGGACAGAAGAGGAGATTGCGCCCTCGTAAGGCCAAACCCCTCCGGGCTGGGAGGTTCCCGCGTAGATCTGCGTGCGAGCGTGGCCCTGATCGATCCAGGCCACGGCGACCTGTGGCGCTCCGGGGTAAGGGGCGACGTAGGTCGAGAAGGCGGCATACCCTCCCGTCCCCTGGGTGCCGAGCGGTCGCCAGACCCCGTCGGAGGGATTTGTGTCGGCGGGCATGGGGGAGCGGTCCAGCGGCGAATACCAAAGCTGAGGGTACGAGCCTAGAGCCACTCCATGCCGGGATTGAAACTGCAGATAGAGCGGTCCGACCGGGCGCATGGGGCTCTGCGCGCCGATCCCCTTGGGGACCTTCGGGAGAGAGGAGGCGGCTACGGGGGCGGCTGAGCCGGCTATGGTGACGGCGCCCAAAGCAAGGGCAAGCAAGGTAGCTGAGCCGGCGCGCAGGCGCGCCTCTGCCCACTTGCGGGCTCTCGACAGTTTGGTGCTCCTTGGCTGAGGAAGAAGGGAAAAGACCTTTTTCGATTCTAATGGCCACCCCGGCCTGGAATTCCCTGCCCAGATTGCAATACCTGCAACAGCGCTGCCTGTTACATACCGCCATGGTTGATGTAGGTTTGACCTTGAGGAAAGCGCGAGGTGCGCAATGCTTACTCTTGGCGCAATGCTTCTCATCCTTTTAGTGCTGGCGGCCTTTCTGGTCGGGTTGCACGGCGGTCCGCACGCCTCCATCGTTTCCGCGACCGTGACCTTGGTGGTAGCCGGGATACTTCTGGCGGCCGTGCTTGTCAGGGCAGCGTCCACGGGATCGCTCAACCTGGTGGCCGGGGCCATCACAGCCGGAGCCGTGGTGGCGACCGCGTTGTTCCTGGTTTTCGGGATCCGTTCGCTCGCGGCCGCCCGCTCCATCTCCTCCCCTCTGCCACGCGAGCAGCTCTGGACGCGGACCGGTGTCGCCCTCACCGATCTGGCGCCTGTCGGAACCGTGCGGATCGCCGGGGAGATCTGGAGCGCTGAGGCCGCCGACGGAGACTCCATTCGCGCCGGAACCGAAGTCGTCGTCATCGAGGTCGATGGGCTGCATTTGAAGGTCTCCCCGGATCCGCTCCGGCAAGAGAGCCACTGAAAGGACTCTTATATGCTGACAGTTCTCGTGACTGTGGTGGTGGTGGTCCTGGCTTTGGCGGCCTTCTTCTTCACCATGGTGAGAATTAGCCGTGAATACCAGCGCCTGGTACTTTTCCGGCTGGGCCGCTCCATCGGGGCCAAGGGGCCCGGCCTGGTGCTTATCAATCCCATAATCGACAGGGTCACCTGGGTGGACTTGCGCGAGCTTTACCTGGAGATTCCGCACCAGACCGCCATCACCAAGGACAATGCGTCGATCTCCATCGACTTCATCATGTTCTACAAGGTGTTCGATCCGGTGATGTCGGTGGTTGCGGTGCGCAACTTCTCAGGCGCCGCATTGAACATAGCGGCCACATCGCTGCGAAGCGTGGTCGGCGACATGTCGCTTGACGACGTACTTTCCAAGCGCGAGGAGATGAACAGCGCCCTGCGTGTGAAGCTGGACGAGGTGACGGAACGCTGGGGCGTGAAGGTCACCAACGTCGAGGTGCGCGAGATCAACCCGCCGCCGGGAGTGCAGGAGGCGATGACCCGCCAGATGTCCGCCGAGCGCACCCGGCGTGCGGTGGTCACGGAGTCCGAGGGCCAGAAGCAGGCGGCCATAACCGTGGCCGAGGGCCAGAAGCAAGCCGCGGTTCTCGCTGCCGAGGGCCAGAAGCAGGCCACGGTGCTGGGGGCGGAGGCGGATCGCCAGGCCGCCTTGCTGCGTGCACAGGGCCTTGCCTCAGCGCTCGAGGCGATAACCGGGACGGCGCGTGCTCTGGATTCCAACACCCTGCTGCTCCAGTACCTCGACGCGCTGCGGCAGATGGCGGCCTCCCCGGCCACAAAGGTGCTCCTGCCGATGGAGCTTACGAGTCTGCTCTCCGGAGTGCGGGAGATTGCAGAGCGCAACGCCATGGCCTTCCGCAAGGACGGTTCGGCGCCCGTCGTGCCGGCTTCAGGCCCCGCCGAGAAGTCCTGAGCGTCTGGCAACGTCCTGGTGGGGCGGGTAAACCCGCTGGTAGCCTGGAGAGCGTGGCACGATTAATAGCTGACGGCGTATACGAGATCGACACCAAGCTGGGCGGATGGGACCATGTCACGGCGGGATACCTGCTCACCGGTGATGCGCCTTGCCTTATCGAAGTGGGCAGCCAGTCCTCCACCAAGGCGGTGCTGGATGAGCTTGAGAGCCTTGGCCTGGGCGCGGACGACCTCGCATCGGTGGCGGTCACCCACATACACCTTGACCATGCCGGCGCCCTGGGCGACATCGCCGCCGCCTTCCCCAGGGCCGACATTTACGTTCACGAGCGCGGCGCGCGACACCTGGCTGATCCCGAGCGGCTCATCTCCTCGGCGGCGATGGTATACGGCGAGCTGCTGGACACTCTTTATGGCAGGATGACTCCTACAGCGGCCGAACGGATCAAGGTTGTGGGCGACGGGGACTACGTCGCGCTATCGTCGGGCCGGCGTGTCGAAGTGATCAACTCGCCCGGGCATGCCAAGCACCATCTCGGATACTTCGATCCGCAGTCGGGGCTGGTCTTCACCGGTGATGCTGCCGGAGTGCTGCTTCCAGAGGTGCGCTTGTTGCGCCCGGCGACACCGCCTGCGGACTTCGACCTGGATGCCGCCCTGACCTCGTTGGAGAAATTCCGTGTGCGCAACCCCCGGGGTCTGGCTTTTGCCCACTATGGCCTCTTCGGGTCTCCGTTGGATTTGCTCGATGAGGCGATGGAGGCCCTCATCACCTGGGCAGAGGTCGCCGAGAGGGCCTACAGGGCTGAGCGCGATATCGTCGAGGAGCTAACCGCGGAGTTCAGCGTCAACCTGGAAGGGGCGAGCGCCGAGGCGGTGGAGCGCTTCGAGGTTTTGATCAGCGTGCACTCCAACGCAGCCGGCCTGAAGCTATGGCTCGATCGCGGTGGGAGCACCGAACACGCACGCGAGATCGCCCCTCACCACCATCATCATCACTGAGCGGCTTCTCGACGCCCCTCCAGCGCCCTACCAAGGGTTAGCTCGTCAGCGTACTCCAGGTCTCCACCGACAGGCAGACCGCTGGCAATCCGCGATACGGTGATTCCACTCGGGGATATCAGCCTTGCCAGATACATCGAGGTCGCCTCGCCCTCGATGTTGGGGTTGGTGCAGATGATCACTTCCTTGACGTCGTGAGACGCCAGGCGCCCGAGCAGCTCCTTGACCTTGATCTGGTCCGGGCCGATCCCTTCAATGGGATTCAGCGATCCCTGCAGGACGTGGTAGAGGCCGCTGAATTCCCTGGTTCGCTCGACGGCTATGACGTCCTTGGGCTCCTCGACGACGCAGATCACGCTTTGGTCGCGTGAGGGGTCGGAGCAAATCGAGCAGAGTTCGGTCTCGGAAAGGTTGAAGCATTGGCTGCACCACCTTGCGGAGGCCTTGGCCACGGTAATCGCCTGGGCCAGGCGGGTCGACTCACCCGCATCCGCGCGGAGCAGGTAGAAGGCGATCCGCTGCGCGGACTTCGGACCGATGCCCGGCAGTTTGGAGAACTCGTCGATCAAGTTCTGCATCGACTTGGTGTAGGCCATCTCTTTTGAAGGCTCCTTGGACCTAGGGGATAACCCGGGCTCTTACTTCGCGTCGCCCAGATCGATCGCACCGGGGAAGACCTGGCGCACCAGGTTTCCTATGGCGCGCTGGTCGGCGGCGACGCCGTTGGCGAATTCGTCGAGCATTTCGTTCGCCGGGGCCTCCTCGACGGGCTTGGCGGCCGGCTCGTTGTCGACGCCGACCCGGAACGAGAAGGAGTCGACCCCGAAGCGCTTACATATGGCGGCCTCGATCTTGCGTGAAGAAGAGATGCAGCGATCCCGCAGGATGGGGTTGGACACCAGGAACGTGGCCGAGCTTGAGTCAGCTGTCACGAAGCGCCCTTGGTTGAGAGCGCTGCGTTCGAGAGGCAGGAGGCTGGAGAGTGCGTTCAGGATGTCGGGCCACGCCGATACCAGGTGGTCACGGTCGAGGGGCTGCGATTGCTGGCTCGGTGATTGCGGGGCCGCAACCTGTGGCCTGGGCTGAGCTTGACTGCGCTCCTTGGCGGCGAGTACTCGGGAGAGCCCTTGTGTGGGGGCGGACGGAGGCGATTCGGCATCGCCCAGGGACTTCTTGAGTTCGGCAACGTGGGGTGCGGGTGACGCGCGATGCGCCGGTGGACGTGCGGCGGGCTCATCGGCGGGCTCGGGTTCCCGGGGCGGCCGATGAGTGGGCTGGGCAGCTTGTGGCTGGGCCCCCATTCGCTTGAGGTAGCCGGCCACCGTGCGCTGGACGAGTTCCTCGAGTTCGGCGGGTGCACCAATGGCGTCACGGGCCAGGCGGATGAGCGCGGCTTCCAGTGTCGCGCGGGGATCAAGAGAGTCTCGCATCTGCCCTGCTACGCCACCCAGGCTCTCGACCATCTTCACCAGGCGCGCTGTGCTCATGCCGGGCTCGGCCGCGGCCTGTTCGAAGGAAGCCAGGAACCGGTCGCGGGCCATCCCCACCAACTCGGCATTAATCCGCGCAGGCTCGATCCCCTTGCGCACGGCCTGGTCCACGCCGACCAGCACGGCAGCCGGGTCGCCCTTGGCGACGGCCGAGAAGATCTCCTCGATCCCGCGCGGGGTATCGTCTATCCCGCCCAAAGCCGCTACCTGGTCTAGGTAGGAGAGGGTGTCGCGAGCGGATCCCCTGCCGCGCTTCACAGCCCAGGCCAGTGCCTCGTCCCCCAATCCGAGTTCGGCGGTGGCGGAGATTTTCTCGACCAGGGAGTCGAGGACCGCCTCGTCCAGCAGCCGGAACTCGAAGGACTGGGTGCGAGAGAGAATGGTGGGCAGCACCTTTTGGGGGTCGGTGGTGGCGAGAACGAAAACCACGTGCGGCGGTGGCTCTTCCAGCGTCTTGAGCAGCGCATTGGAGGCGGCGGTGGAGAGCATGTGGACTTCGTCCAGGATGTAAACCTTCCACTCGCCGGTGGTTCCAACCGGCGCCTGTGCTATCAGGCTGCGCACCGCGTCGACACCGGAATTGGAGGCGGCGTCAAGCTCGATCACATCCATTGAGCGGCCCTCGGCGATGGCCAGGCAGGAGTCGCACTCCCCGCAGGGTTCGCCGCCTGTGCCACTGGTGCAGTTGAGCGCCTTGGCCAGGATCCGGGCCGTGGACGTCTTGCCGGTGCCGCGCGGACCGGAGAAGAGGTAGGCGTGCCCGACCTTGGAATTTGCGACCGCGTTGCGTAGCGCCCTCGTGACATGCTCCTGCCCCAGCACCTCGGAGAAGCGCTGGGGACGGAACCTGCGATAGAGGGAAGAGTACGTTGAGCCGGAACTCACATACCCATCCTAGACGCAGCCTGGTTCAGGCCCAGGGGATCCTCAGCCGACGCGCCGTACGATCAGGGCGTCGCCCTGGCCTCCGCCTCCGCAGAGCGCAGCGGCACCGTAGGTCTCCCCACGGAGGGCGAGCTCGTGCAGAAGGGTGAGCGCGAGCCGCGCTCCCGAGGCGCCAATCGGATGGCCCAGCGCTATTGCGCCTCCATTTACGTTTACAATCTCGTCGGAGATCCCCAAGTCGTCCATCGAGGCTGCGGCTACAGCGGCAAAGGCCTCGTTGATCTCGTAGAGCGAAATGTCACCGACCGACAGCGAGGTTTTGGCCAGCGCCGCCCGGATCGCGTTCGAGGGCTGGGTCAGAAGCGAAGCGTCCGGCCCGGCTACTTGCCCGTAGGAGACGAACTGTCCCATCGGGGCTACTCCACGGCGTTCGGCCTCACGTTCGGACATCAGCACGATTGCGCTCGCTCCGTCGGAGATCTGCGAAGCGTTGCCGGCGGTGATGGTGCCGTCCGCGCTGAAAGCGGGGCGTAGCTTGCCCAGGGTGTCGACGGTTGTGCCCGGGCGCACGCCCTCATCGGTGTCGACTATGACCGGGTCCCCCTTGCGTTGTGGGATCGAGACGGCGGCGATCTCGCGGGCCATGCGGCCGTCCTTGATGGCCCTGGCCGCCCGCTCGTGGGAGTTGGCCGAGATGGCGTCCTGGCGCGCTCGGGTGACAGCGGGGAAGCCGGCCAGATAGCGATCGGTCCCAAGGCCCATGGCGCATTGGTCGAAGGCGCAGAACAGGCCGTCGTACATCATCGAGTCGATCACCTGGGCGTCACCCATGCGAAGCCCGCCGCGAGCTCCGGGGAGAAGGTACGGGGCACGGGTCATGGACTCCATTCCCCCGGCGACCACGATGTCCGCTTCACCGGAGGTGATCATGAGATTTGCCAGGTAGATCGAGTTCAGGCCCGAAAGGCAAACCTTGTTCACGGTGGTCGAGGGGATAGTCATCGGTATGCCGCCCTTGACCGCCGCCTGGCGCGCGGTGATCTGCCCTTGCCCGGCCTGGAGCACCTGCCCCATGAAGACGTACTGCACCTCCTCGGGGGCAACATTTGCGCGGGCGAGCGCCTCTTTGATGGCGACACCGCCAAGATCCATCGCGCTCAAGCTCGTGAAGGCGCCCTGAAACTTGCCTATCGGCGTGCGGGCTCCGGCAACGAGGTACGAACCGGCCATTTTGACCTCCCCGGGGGGTTGGGATGCCGAGGCGCGGACTTTCCGGCCTCGGGGATTGCCATCCAATGTGACAACTACTCTCTCATTGATAGTAGTTTCACTTCAGCGGTTGGCAAAAGCCCATCGCTAAACAGTTGGCCATCCCCGTCCGGCCCCCGACCCGTAGCAAAGCGGGAGGGGAGCAGGGACGGCTAGAGGACGGGAAACATTCGAAATATGCAGGAGTTCTTGCAGGCAATAGTTGCCGGCGCACCAAGCGCCGAACTTGAGGCGATTCCGCTACCCAGCCACTTCCGCGCAGCATATTTGCGCAGGGAGGACGCCAAGATATTCGACGGAATGGCCTCGAAGGATAAGGACCCCCGCCGAACGATCAAGATCGGCGAGATACCCACCCCGGAGATTGCTCCGGACGAGGTGTTCGTGGCGGTGATGGCGTCGTCCATCAACTTCAACACCGTTTGGTCGTCGATCTTCGAGCCTCTCTCCACCTTCAGCTTCCTCGACCGGCTCGGCCGTTCCGGCTCGCTCTGGGACCAGCGCCACAGCCAGCCCTTCCACGTGCTGGGCTCCGACGGCTCGGGTGTGGTGGTCCGCGTCGGCTCCGCCGTGCGCAATTGGAAGGTGGGCGACAAGGTCACGCTGCACTGCAACTACGTCGATGACCAGGAGCCGACAGCTCACGACGACTCCATGCTCGCCAGTCACCAGCGCATCTGGGGCTTCGAGACCAACTACGGCGGCCTCGCCGAGTTGGCTGTGGTCCGGGCTAACCAGCTCATGCCCAAGCCCGCACATCTCACCTGGGAGGAGGCGGCGTGCAACGCGCTGACCAACTCCACCTCGTATCGCATGCTGGTGTCACGGAACGGCGCCAACATGAAGCAGGGTGACGTGGTCCTCATCTGGGGGGCAACGGGTGGCCTGGGGGGATACGCCGTCCAGTACGTTCTCAACGGAGGCGGAATCCCCGTTGGCGTGGTCTCCTCGCCCGAGAAGGCGGATCTCCTTCGACAAATGGGTTGCGAGGCGGTCATCGACCGCCGCGCCCAGGGCTACAAGTTCTGGAAGGACGAGCACACCCAGGACGAGGCGGAGTGGCGCCGTTTCGGCAAGGATATTCGCGACCTCGTCGGCGAGGATCCCGACATCGTCTTCGAGCACCCGGGACGCGAGACCATGGGCGCTTCGGTTTTCGTCGCCAAGCGCGGTGGAACGGTGGTTACCTGTGCCGCCACCAGTGGATACATGATCGAGTATGACAACCGCCATCTCTGGATGAAGCTGAAGTCGATCAAGTCCAGCCACTTCGCCAACTACAAGGAGGCGTGGGATGCGAACCGGCTGCTCGGCAAAGGAATGATCCAGCCGATCCTTTCCAAGACCTTCGACCTCGAGCATGTCGCCGATGCCTGCAACTCGGTCCGCCTCAACGAACACGAGGGCAAGATCGGCGTTCTTTGTCTCGCCCCGGAAGAGAACATGGGCGTTGACGACCCGGAGATGCGCGAGAGGGTCGGGGAGGACAAGATCACCATGTTCAAGCGGTTCGCGGCCGGCCGCGCCTCCGCCGCGGTGAAAGGTAAGTAGCGATGGGAGAACAGCACCACGGTTTGCTCACCGAGATCGACCATATCGGCATCGCGGTGCGCGATCTTGATGCGGCCATTGGCTTCTACGCCGGACTCTTCGGGGCCGAGCTGGTTCAGCGAGAGAGAATCGAGTCCGATGGCGTCGACGAGGCGCTGATCCGTGTCGCGGACTCTTATATTCAGCTGGTCTGCCCATTCCGCGAAGACTCCCCGGCGGCCAAGTTCATTGCCAAGCGCGGTGAGGGCGTGCACCATGTCGGCTACCGGGTTGAGTCCTGTGCCGAGGTGCTGAAGCTGGCCCAGGAGATGGGGTACGAGACGGTCGACAAGGTGCCCCGTCCCGGCTCGCGCGATACAACCGTGGCTTTCATCCATCCCAAGGCAGCATTCGGCACGCTTATCGAGCTGGTCGAAGAGTAGCTATTCATGTAGTGTCCGCGGCGATCCGGGCCGGCGCCTGATAGTTGATGCCGGCCCGGTGCGGGCGATCCTACATTAAGGTTTCCGCATTGCACTTATTGCGCCAACGCAGCCGGTCGTGGCTTCGTGCCGGCTCGCTTAGTCGCGTGGATGCGCACGATTGCGTTCCACGGCAAAATCCGAGATGACCAGCCTGGCAATTCGCCGCGAGTTGGCATTTAGTCCGGTGTCGATGCTCGCCAGGGCCTGGATTCCAGTGCGAAATTCCCAGCTGTGACTTGATCCAGCCTTAGTATCGGTCTCCAAGGTTGGCATGTGCGGCCCAAAGCGGTTCGCATGGGAATTGATCCGAAATGGTTGTACGTGTGGGCTCGGCGCCCGCTACATGGCAATTCCGGAGTCGGCGTCGCCCGTTCGAGGGGCTGGCGCTTTTCCTGCTCTTGTCGTGGGCCTGGCTTATGGCAATTGGCCTGATCATCCAAATCGATGGAGCCGCCAACGCCAAGCACCCGGACCTTGTGCAGAACTCGGTCGACGTTCTGGCAATCGTGGTGGCGATCGTCGCCGGCGCCGCCATCATCGTCGTGGTCGCCTTGCGGTCTCGACCAACCGTGGTCGCGGCGAATTCAGAAGGCGTCACTGTCATGGGGACCTCGCGCAGGGCATTTCCCTGGCCGATGGTCGCCTCGGTCGAGGTGCGGCCGGTGGGAAGGTCAGGCCGCCGGGTGGAGCCGGTCCTGGTGCTGCTCAACGGTGTATCAATACCCATCCGCGGAGCACGGTCTCGGCTGGGCAGGGGGGACGAATCTCGGCCCGGAGCTTCGAGCGGCTCCGCGTTTCTTTCCGGGCTTGCTTCGGATTCCGCAGCAGCCCGGGTTGTATCCGTTCTCGGATCGCGTGTTGGCGTCTCCTCGCGACCGGTGCCGCCGGATCCCCGGCGGCCTGACATGGTGAGCGAACTACCGGGTGAACCGCTCTTCCGCAGGCGTAATCGCGACGCTGTGCGGCCCGATGTCAAGCTCTACGGGCTTGGCGTCTTGGTCATGGCAGTGGGCCGCCTGGCTCTCGCCGTCGCCAGAGCGCAGACCGAAGGTGGACGCCCCTTCAGCTGGCAGCTCTTCGCGCTGTGGTTTTCCATCACCCTCGCCTCCGCGGCCGTCATGGGGGTGGCGCTACTCGCTCTATCCCCGGCCGAACTGGCCATAGGCGATACCTGGTTGGCCCAACGACGTAACTTCCAGCGCCGCTGGTGGTTGATGGGAAGGGAGACGGTTTGCTCGGTTGGCGTACGGGCCGTCGGCTCACGATTCAACCGTGGCGCCGGAGCGTCCACGCATGTACTGGTGGTCGAAGCGGCTTCGGGCCGACGCGTGCCCATATCCTCGGCCCTGCTTGATGCCGGTGCGTCCGAACAGTTGCGTCGCGTCCTGGGTAGGAGTCCTGCGCTCTTCCCCCAGGCGGCGGACCTCCTGTCTATCGCCGGAACCCCGAGTTCTCCTGCAGCCGACGCACGCGTAGGGGCGGTGGCCGAGGTTCGTAGCGACTTCGTTCGCAGCGTGACACTCCTGGTCTCCTTCGTCCTTGTCGCTGCGATCGCCGCCAACCTGGCCTTAGCGAATCATGCCGACTGGGTGTTGGTTCCGGTTGTGGTGGCGCTGCCCCTTCTTCTCTGGTTGACGACCGGGAGCCTGCGCGCGCTTCGGTCGGTCAAGGCCGAGGCTCCTTCTCCCGGACCAATCGCACCTCCTCCACCTAGGCGCGGCCTCCTGGTTCGCCGAGCGGTCGAGGTGTGCTTAGTCCTAACCGTGGCGCTGGCCGTGTATTCGGCCCAGCGTGCCGCCCAGGCGCCTCCGCCGGGCTATACGACCGCCACCCTGACCCACACCGTCGAGAAGCTTCCCCCGCTTGCCTACTCGCTCCAGAGGGCACCGGGTGGTTCGATCAGCACCGCGTACGCGGGGCATGTGCTGAGTCTGCTTTGGGAGGAGCGGCAGTCAGCCATTAGCCGCCTGGATCCGGATCAGCTCCGGGTCGTGGACGAGCCGGGAAGCGAGGCATTGGCCACGGATATTGCCCAAGTTGAGCTGGCGACGGTCGGTCAGGCACCCGGTTCGAAGATTCCCGACCTACCTGATCTGCAACAAGCCGTCGTTATCCCCCCGGGCGACGCGTACCCTATGACCTTCCTCGGCGAGGTGTCGACCCGGTCCGGCCAGGCCGGACGCCAGTTGGTTACCTTGCTCGTGGTGCAGAAGAATGACGCCGAGGCTCCTTGGCGGGTCGCCTTTGCCACCGACTACACGGTAAAGGCCACGGTCTATCCGTTCCTGGTTCCCCAGAGCGGTCGGAGCCAGGTTGAGTCGATCGCGCCCGGCAGAATTCCCGGGCTCCTCGCCGGGTATTGGCAGTCCTGGGTGGACAAGCACCGCCCGAGCAGTGCGCCCTTTGCGCCCGGGCCTTGGACGACGTCGCTTGGCAAGGAGTTGATCACCATCCGGCAAGGGGGACTTGTCAACGGCGGCCTTAACACCCAGACGATAGAGTATCGCCCAGGCTTTGGCCCCTGGGTCTTTCCAGGGCCCTTTGGATCGCCGATGACCTGCACTGGGATATTGGCAAAGGCGGTATATGCAGCGGTTCCCGGCCGGGAGCTACGCCAGGACAAGTACCGCAGCAATTGGGGTGGCTTACTGCCGGCGGGCTACTACCGGGTGATAACTGACGTCTCTGTCCATCCCAGCTGCGTTGCAGAGCAACCGAACGGGACCCTTCTTGTCATCGGCGGAGATCTCGTAGAACTATCCACGACAGGGAGCAGATGACCTGTCGCTTCGTCCTGTGCCGCGGCACCATCGCCGGTCCCGGAAAGCGCTCGATCGGTGGTCCGTTGTCGTTCAAGCGGGCCCCCTACCGTATCCGTCCGTCCGCCCCGTTGGCGGCGAGCGGCGCTTGCCAGGGACGCGGGAGAGATTCGTTTCGATCGGTCACTCGTACCGGCTCAAGAAACCATTACGGGGTCCCGTCGTGCGAAGGTGACCACCCACCCGATGGTGCGGACAGCCTGTACACGGCTTGGCCCTCGTCGTCGAATCCGCTCAGGACGAAGGCGTTCTTTTCGAGCACGCGACGGCTGGCGACATTTGCAACGAGTGTGGTCGCGATGACGGCGCGCACGTCGGGCTGCCCAAGAAGCCACTGACTGGCGGCGCCCACCAGCTCGGTTCCGAAACCGCGTCCTCGGAACGGGGCGGCCAAGCCGTATCCGATCTCGATCACGCCGTCGCTGTTTGCCGGGCCGTGCGTGCCGCAGTCTCCGATGATCTTGCCCTCGAGCATCACCATCCATCCCGCGGGCCACCCGTATTTGACCGCGCCTGACAATCCGTCGACAGTGTCCTCATGCGGCCATCCTTCCGCGGGACTGAGAGAGCTCAGATCTCCGTTGACGACCGCTCTGGCGGTTTGGGCATCGAACGGGAGCAGCGTGAGGTTTGGAGTCGACAGTTGTACGAAGGATGACACGACTCCGAGAATGCCACGGAAGTCCGTGCTGGCGTGAGCGGGATTCCAGATCTGGCGGCGTGGTCCCCCATCGAGCCGCCCGCTTTCGCGAGCGCAGCACGTCTTGGGGGTCGTCGCGGGTAGCGGAGCCATCCCCTCTTGCATCGCCTGGCCCTGGTGTTTTACCGGAGCCGTTGAAATAACATGGCGGCGGTTGGTATTCAGCCAGCTGGCGGACTTCAAAGGAAATCATGAACATCCGGCTTGCAGATCTCATCGACGAAGGCGCCTTGGTCCACGTGGAAGAGAGCCGAAGGTTCTATGCAGCCAAGCAGGCAGCCGGCGGGCAGAGGGGCCCGACCAGCTACGAAGAGCTACAAGAGGCCCGACGCAAACTGGACGGAAGCCGGACGGGGGGCTCGCGAGCAGTCGAACATATTGCCTCCGCCGAGGGCCGCCAGGTTCCGGTGAGAATCACCAGCCCCACTTCGGGTCCATCCAGTGCCGTCCACCTCGACATTCATGGCGGGGGGTTCTACATGGACTCGGCGGCTCGAAACGATTCGCGCAATGCATGCTTGGCCGAGGCGCTCGGCGTGACCGTGGTCAGTGTCGAGTATCGGCTGGCGCCCGAGCATCCGTGGCCGGCCGCACCCGACGATTGCGAGACGGCTGCCCTGTGGCTGTTGGACGAAGGGCGTCGGGTTTTTGGCACGGAGCGGATTTTGGCCGGAGGAGCATCGGCGGGAGCCACACTTGTCATGACGACGCTGCTTAGGTTGCGGGACCGGGGTCTTGCCAACCGCATTGCCGGTGCCGTGCTGCAGTTTGGTGCCTATGACCTCAGCGGAATGAGTCCGGGTGGCCGGCTTTACGCCGATGAATGGTTCATCCAGGCCTACGCGGGCCACCTGTCTGACCGGACCGATCCCGACGTGTCACCTATTTATGGAGACCTTCGCGGATTGCCTCCGGCGCTGATCCTGGCCGGAACGCTGGACATACTGCTCGAGGACAATCTGGCCATGGCGGCCAGGCTCTTGGCCGCGGGCAACGAAGTGGATATCCGCCTGTATCCCGAGGCCATGCACGGCTTCACCTCCCACTCCACATCCATGGCCGCACATGCGCTGGACGGAATCGAGGCCTGGCTCGCGTCCCGAATGCGCTAGCTATCCGGGCGAGCCCCTTGTTCGGTGTTGCGAACCGCTGTCACACCGATGCTGGATTATGTTGATGTACTTTGCCGGTGCGACAAAGTCAGTTTTGTATCTAACCCGTGGCGGAGGGGGTGGGATTCGAACCCACGGTGCCTTGCGACACAACGGTTTTCGAGACCGCCCGATTCGGCCACTCTCGCACCCCTCCGGTCCGGTGACATACTAATCAGTTCGCAGCGAGTCGAAGAACCCGGAGAGCAACTCCCCACACTCCTTCGCCCTGATCCCGCCCTCCCATGGCGTCTCGTGGTTGAGTCTCGGGTCGGAGAGCATCCCGTAAAGGGAGGCGACCGCACCGGCCTTGGGGTCGTAGGCGCCGAAAAAGAGCCCCCGCATGCGTGCCGCCACGATTGCGCCTGCGCACATAGGGCACGGCTCAAGAGTGCAGTAGATCTCGCAATCGGAGAGCCTCCATGCCCCGACCGTCTCCGCGGCAACAGCGATCGCCAAGATCTCCGCGTGCGCCAGGGGGTTGCGGTTCGTCTCACGCAAGTTGTGCGCTCGGGCAATGATCTCCCCGTTGCGGACTACCACCGCGCCGATGGGTACCTCACCCTTTGCCGAGGCCGCTGAGGCTTCGTCGATAGCCGCCTGCATGGCCAGCTCGTCGAAGGCGGCCCGAACCGTGTCGGGTTCCATAAGTCGCGATAGCTCCTGTGCTCAAATTCACCGACACGCGTATCGAGGCATGCTGAGCCGTCTAGGGCGTGCTCGGAGCTGCCGGTGCCGGCTTGGCGGAGGAGGTGGGATTTGAACCCACGGTGGGTTGCCCCACACACGATTTCCAATCGTGCCGATTCGGCCGCTCTCGCACTCCTCCGTAAGGCAATAGAATATTCGTCTGCCGCGGCGTGAGGCGCCGCGGGAGGGAATCGGACCCTGCGCGGCTTGTCACCGTGAACCGGGTCAGGGTCGGAAGACAGCAGCTCTCAGCGGAGCGGCAAGGGTGCCGCAGGTCGTCTGGTTCCCTCCCGCGGCGTAGCGCCGCGGTTTATTCTTCGGCGTCCGGCTGTATTCTGCCGTCACGCAGCCTTATCCTCCTCGGACACCTGCTGGCCACGTCCCGGTCGTGCGTGGCAATAATCACAGTCACTCCGCTCTCCCCGTTGAGTTTGGAAAGTAGGTCCATCACGGTGGCCGCGCTGGCCGAGTCGAGGTTTCCCGTCGGCTCGTCGGCGATGATCACCTTCGGGCCGTTCATGAGCGCCCGGGCGATCGCAACCCGCTGCTGCTCCCCGCCCGAAAGTCTGCTCGGAAGGTGATCACCGCGGTTTCCCAGCCCCACCATTTCCAGTAGCTCGCGAGCTCGACTCGTAGCCTGCGCACCGCGCCCGGCTTGTGCCGCAATCTCCACGTTCTCGGCGGCCGAGAGGGTCGGTATGAGGTTGAACTGCTGGAAGACGAAGCCGATTTCGTTCCGCCTGATCTTTGTCAGCTCCACCTCCGATACCGACGCGAGCTCCATGCCGTTGTAGAGGATGCTTCCCCTGCTGGGCCTGTCGAGAGCTCCAAGCAGGAGGAGCAGCGTCGACTTACCGGAACCGCTCGGACCTTCGAGAGAGATCATTTCGCCGGCGCCGATCTCCAGGCTGATGCCGGTTATCGCCGCAACAGCGACGCTTCCCCTGGAGTATTCCTTGTCGACTCCCGACAGGCTGTAGATGGGCTCGGGGCCGGGCTGGCCGCCGTGAGGATGGCCGAGGTCTTCAGTCGCTGTCATCCGGGTAACTCCTTTTACTTCCTTCGAATCTTCCGGGGACATCAGTTGATGTCCCTGAGCGCTGTGGCGGGTGCAAGACGGGCGGCTCTCCATCCACCGATTGCTCCGGCGAGCACGCCGCCCACGAGTGCCAGCACTATGCCCTCTGCTACGGCCACGAAGGTGATGGGTGCACTTAGCTTGACGTGGGTGGTCAGCGAGCCGGACGATGCCTCGTGGAAGAGCGATGAGGCCGTCGACGCCCCGACGGAGAGCCCACTGCTAACCACCGAAAGCGAAGGCGCCACCTGGCTGATGATGGCCGAAATCCCATATCCGATTCCAACCCCGACTATCGCCCCGACCACTGCGATGCCAAGATTCTCGAGCACGATCTGGCCGACCACCTTGCCTTTGGACCAGCCGATGGCCCGTAGCGTTCCGATCTCCCTGGTGCGCTTGGTGACCGAGGAGAGGGTGAGAAGCATCGCGATTAGGAATGCAGCCACCATGACGACCACGGCCAGTGCACCGCCAAGGGTGTTGGCGAGCTTGTGCGCATTGGAGAGGGATCCGGTGACCTGGTCGGCCAAGGACTTGGCTGTCAATACCTGGGCTCCGGGCAAAGCGCTCTTGATCTCAGCCGCGACCTTGTTGACTTGCGAGGAATTGGTAACCGATACCAGCACTTCGTTCACCCGCGAAGAGTCGGAGGCCATCGATTGCAGCGTGGAGAGGTCGAAATATACATCGGAAATGTTTCCGGTGAGGGTGGGCGCCACCAGCCCGACGACTTTGAAGGCCACGGAGTTGTAGTTCAGCGTCTGGCCGACCTTGATCTTGTTGGTGTTGGCATAAGCCGTATTCACCAGCACCTCATGTGCCGGGGTGTTGGTGAACCAGGTCCCCGACGTCACTTGGGACTTTGTAACCAGGCCGGAGTCAGGGCTTGAGGGGTTGACTCCGCCAACGGTATAGGTGGTGGTGGCGGTGTTGGTGGTAGGGGGATTGAGGACCCTGGTGATGGTCTGCTCAGGCACTACCACCTGCGAGATATAGGTCTGAAAGCGGGCCGGAAGGCAGCCGGTCAGAAATCCGGCGAAGCGGTCGGCGCGTCGGACGGAGCCCTTCCCAGTCTGGCCGCCCCCTCCTGTGGAGGGGGACGAGGTCCCATTGGTTGAGGTGGTGGGGCCGCCGAAGGTCACGCCGTGTGAAGCCAGGCAGGACTGCACTTGAGCCTCTTCGGCGGCGGTCAGGGGAGCGGGGCGCGCGGTGGAGGTGATGGTCTGCCCTCCCGTTTGGACGGTATCGACGATGCGCGGCACGGTTCCCGTTTCGTGTATCGCCTGCAACGACAACGCCCCGACGTCGCTCTTCACCCCTTGCAGTTTGGAGATTACTGAAATTGCCTCAGAGGGAAAGGTGATGAGCGTGCCGGGCACGAAGAAGTCGTGGGTGAACTTCGTTCCCGCGGGCCCGAGCTTGGCCAGGTCGGTGATGATCGAGGAGTTTGCGTTCAACAAGGCTGCGGCGTCCTGCGAATTGAGCGAGGCGAAGGCACTCTTGCCTCCGCCTGGCCCGCTCCGGAAGAAGCCTCCGCCGCCTTGACCGCCCGATGGTGACGATGACGATGACGAGGCGGAGGTCGTGGCGGCCACCGTCCTCGTGACGATGATGTCCGTGCCTACCTGGGTCAGGGGCGAGAGGACACTGCTCTGGGCTTGGGTAAGGCCGTCGGAGATGCCGATGATCCCCATCACCAGCCCGACCCCGGCTGAGAGGCCGAGAGCGGTCAACGCAGTCCGTGATGGCCGACGTTTGATCTCGTTGAGCGCGTATTTGGTTGTCTTCAATCCCGGTCCTTTCGCGGGAGCTTTCGGCACGGGAGTGCCGCAAGGGTGTCAAAGCGCAAGCAATAATCGCAGCCGCAACTGAGAGTGCGCTTTGAGGATTCCCAACTAGGACTTACGGGAAGATGAGAAGATCTTTAGGTTTCCCTGTGCGCCTCGGTTCAGCCGCCGAATAAGGACCGATAGCCGGCGATCCGGTCCAGTAACGGCAGTATCGTGTCCGCATCCGCGCTGGGGAGCCAGAAGTAGAGGCGCTCCAGCGGCGTTTGCGCGAAAGCCCTCAACTTTTCGGCGTCCAAGGGCGCCCCGTAGAGATAGATCGGGAGCATGGGGCGGCCCCGTTCGGCGCATTCCCTTGCCAGCTGCGGAGCGGTTTCCAGGATCTGCCGAGGTGTCGTGCGTGAGATCGGCATCCAGACGTCGGCATAGCGAGCCGCCCTCTGGACGACGGTAGTGCCGGCTCCTCCCAGCAAAATGGGCGGATGGGGACTCTGGACCGGCTTGGGCCAGCTCCAGATGCGCTCAAAGTTCACAAAGCGCCCCTTGTAACTGGCCTCCTCGGAAGTCCAGATGGCTCGCATGGCTTCCACACGCTCCTCCATGAGCGCGAAGCGGGTCCGCGGGTCGGTGCCGTGGTTCGACATCTCCTCCCGGTTCCATCCCGCGCCGATGCCGAAGTCGAACCGTCCTCCGGAGATCAGGTCGATTGAGGCGACCTCCTTGGCGAGCAGGATCGGATCCCGCTCGACCACGAGGGCGATGCCGGTGCCCACGCGGAGCCTGGTGGTGACCATGGCTGCGGCCGTGCAGGCCACAAAGGGGTCAAGAGTATGGGAATACTCCTTGGGCAACTCGCCCCCGCTCGGATAGGGGCTCCGGCGAGAGGCCGGGATGTGGGTGTGCTCCGGAAAGACCAGCGCCTCCAAGCCGCGCTCCTCCATGGCCCGGGCAAGCTCGCCGGGGGTGATCGAGTACTCGGTGGGAAAGATTAAGGCTCCAAGTTGCATGAGCGCGATATTAGCTCCGACCGCCGGACCGAGCGGGTTATGCCATCGTGGACGGTGTCGTGGTCTAGTATCTGCGGCGTGAGCACCGAAATCGAATCCCGTATCGCATCGCTCGGCATAGAGCTTCCGACCCCCCCTGTTCCCCAAGGCAGCTACGTCCCGGTCGTCCGCGCGGGCGATATGCTCTTCTGCTCCGGTGTGCTGCCAATACTCCAAGGCGAGCTGGTCAATCCGGGCATCGTCGGCTCGGGCGTTACTCTTGAGCAGGCTCAGGAGGCAGCGCGGGTCTGTGTAGCGAACCTGCTGGCCAACATCAAGGCCGAACTCGGCACGCTGAATCGAGTCGAACGCTTCGTTCGCCTGGGCGGTTTCGTCGCGGCTGCAGCCGATTTCACGTCGCATCCCGAGGTCGTGAACGCGGCTAGCAACCTGCTGGCCGAGATATTCGGTGATGCCGGTAGGCACGCGAGGGCCGCGGTGGGTGTCGCCAGCCTGCCGCGCAACTCGTGTGTCGAGATCGAGGCGGTGGTGGCTGTCAAGCCGTAGCCGTAGCCGCCTTCGCCGAACGTGAGGACGCCCTGACGCTCCCGAAATAGATGCCGGCAAGCAGCAGAGCGGTTCCTGCGACGTCGGCGATCGGGTTGCCGATCCTCGCTCCCAGTAGCGCTGCCGAGGCGAGCGCGCCCAGCGGGATCAGGCCTGGGAAGAGGCCGACTCTTTCGACAGGGATGGATCCTAAGGCCAAGTACCAGGCTACGAATGCTCCCACGGTGACGAAGGCCGCCTGGAATGCAAGGGCCAGCACCTCGGAGGTCGTAACAGCGGTGGGCAGCTTTGTCCCGGGTAGGACGACCTGGAGTAGGACGAGTGCAACGGCCGCTGCCGCAGCGGTCCGGAATGAAAGCGTATAGGGGCCTATCTTGCGCAGCAGCGGCACGGAGAAGAGCGAGAACCCCGCATCCCCGATCATCGCCCCCGCCGCCCAGGCGATGCCGACCGCGGTGGCGTGTCCCGTCCCCTCCACCACGGCAGTGCCGGCCACCACGACTATTGCCCCCACCAGAGGGGCGGCGGTTGGCCGCCTGTGCTCCATGTACGGCCCGGCAATAGCCAGAGTGACGGGTACCGCGCCTATGACGATGGCGACCGCCGGCGCGGAAGCGCCCCGCAGGGCTTCCACTGAGCAGACCGAGAAGGCAACTAGGCCCATGGCCGTGACCAAGGCCAGATATCCCCGCTCTTGCCAACTCAGCAGTTGATTGGAGTCCTTCTCCTTGCGCGCAAGAAAATAGAGGACCACCGCGCCAAGTCCATAGCGGATGCCCTGGCCGAGAAACACCGGAAATGTGACCAAGTAGGCCGCCGCCGTAACTCCGGCGCCGACGACCAAGGTTGAAGCAACGGCGAAAAGATAGCCGGAGCGCGCAGTCGGATGCGTCACGATAAGAGGATCCTAATGGGACTGGAAATCACCCGTTCGGGGCCGTCCCTACCTCTTCCTTGATCCCGGAGCGCAATTTCACTTTGGCCCAGATCGAACCGGCCCTTGTGCTAGGCATGGGGTGGTTCGGGTCACAAGGGGGACCAAATGAAGTTGAGGGGCCTCCTCCTTTCATTGGCTGCCGTGGTTTCGATGGCGGTGCTTCCCCAAAGCTCCGCCTCCGCCACGACAACGTCTTTTAGTTGCACTGCTGCCACCGTGTCCACACCCGATGTTCCCGCTACGCCGACGGTAAGCACCTGTAACGCGACCGCAGCGGACGGCTCGCTGGAACTCGTGGAGATTCCCTCCAACTTCAACGGCAATCTGGTGCTTTACAGTCACGGATACGTTTTTGACGGGTCACCTTTGACCGCGGCCGATGCATTTTCACCGCAGGTGAGGTCGATTTTGCTTGCGGAGGGCGACGCTTTGGCGGGCTCGAGCTACGCAGTGGACGGCTGGGGTGAGGTCAAGGCGGCGCTCACGGATCAAATGAACACCTTGGCCGGTGCCGAGGCCCTCCTCTCCACCAACAACCCGGCGGTGTTGGGGCAGACCCTCCCCGTCAACACCGTTTCCGCTATCTATGCAACCGGAGTTTCGCTTGGTGGCATGATCACCGCGGCTTTGGTCCAGCAGAATCCATCGGCCTTCACCGCGGCACTCCCGGCTTGCGGTGTGGTCGGAGGCGGCGTGTCGAGCTGGAACCAGGCGCTCTACTCCGAACTCGCATTCAAGGCCTTTTTCGATCCCACCAACTCTTTGGCGGCTACGGGCTTCTCTCTCGCGAACTCGACGACCAACTACACCAAGGCCGACACGCTTCTTGGTGGAGCGTTCCAGAAGGCCGGCACCGATCCGGCCACGGCGGCGCGCCTTGCTCTGGTGGCCGCGCTTGGCAACGTTCCCACGTGGTTTTCCGAGCAGTCCAATGCCAACCTGACCAAAGATGGGTTCCCAGTGCAGTCCTCGGCTGTGAGCCCGGATATATCGACAGCTACGGGTCTGCAGAGCGCGCTGCTTGGTCAGGTCGACTGGCTGGCGTTGGTCGGTTTCCCTTACGCCTTCGGCCCTGGTCGCGCCGACTTGGAGATGGTTGCGGGCGGTAACCCCTCGTGGACCAACGGCGTCAACTACGCCAACGTCCTTTCCCGCTCGCAGGATTACGCCGAGGTGCAGGCTCTTTACAAGGCAGCAGGGATCAGTCTTTCCTCCGACCTTGCCAAATTGCAGGCCCAGCCCCAGGTCTCGGCAAACATAAGTGCCTTGCACTATCTGCAGCAGTACTTCAGCTACAACGGCAACATAGGGATACCCGTGCTCACCATGCACACCGTCGCCGACGGACTGGTGACTCCTCAGAACGAGACCTCCTACGCGAGTGCGGTCGGTGCGGCCGGCAATCAGGCTCTTCTTGACCAGGTCTATGTGGATCAGCCAGGACACTGCGCCTTCACTGCTGCCGAGTACGTGTCCGCGCTGCACGCGCTGATGTCAAGGGTCGTCAGCGGCTCCTGGTCCGCGGCCTCCCCATCCGCGCTCAACAGCTATGCCACATCCCATTTCAGTGACCAGATCTACAACGCAACGGCGGACACCGCAGGCAACATCTATCCGGCGTTACCATCCTTTGACACCTCCGGATTTACGCCCGGACCGCCACTGGCACCCAACGCCTCCGGTTATGTGATGGTGGCGAAAGATGGCGGAGTTTTCAACTTCAACTCGCTGTTCAGAGGTTCCATGGGCGGCAAGACACTGAACGCGCCAATCGTGGGTATTGCCCGAACCCCAGGTGGTCAGGGCTATTGGCTCGCGGCAGCCGACGGGGGTGTCTTCAGCTTCGGCAGCGCCAAGTTCTTGGGTTCCATGGGTGGCAAGACCCTGAACGCGCCAATCGTGGGTATCGCCTCCACCCCTGATGGCCGTGGCTACTGGCTTGTGGCCGCCGACGGCGGAGTTTTCAGCTTCGGAGACGCCGCCTTTTACGGGTCCATGGGCGGCAAGACCCTCAACAAGCCAATCGTCGGGATTGCCTCTGCGCCTGACGGCCAGGGCTATTGGCTCGCGGCAGCCGACGGGGGTGTCTTCAGCTTCGGAAGCGCCAAGTTCCAGGGTTCCATGGGTGGGACGCAGCTGAACTCGGCGGTGGTATCCATTACCTCCTACCTGCCGACCGGCGGCTATACCCTCTTTGCCTCTGACGGTGGAACCTTCAACTTCAATTCCGCATTCGACGGCTCCATGGGAGGAAAGCCGCTCAACGCACCCGTTGTAGGGGCCGCCTGAAGCTTGGACCTACCGCCCGACGCGCGCGTCGGGCGGTAGGTACCCTGCAATTCCATTGGCTGGAATAGTCCGGCTATCATCGTGCGGATGAGGGTGAAGAGTCTGGTAATCCCGGTTGTCGCCGTGCTATTGGCCTCGTGTGGCTCTAAGCCGGCTCCGGCAGCGTCGAAGTCGACTACGACGACCAGGGCCGCAAGTACCACTACCACCTCGGCCGTCACGACAACCTCCACAACTTCGACCACCGCTCCGGCCGGGGTGGCTCCGTCGATCGCGACGGCGAGCTACACCCGTTCCGGGGGAAATCCGGGTTACAGCGTCACCATCAGCTATCCGGTCCTGGGAGGGATGTCCACCAACACCTCACAGACGCGCATCAACAGTCAGGTAATCGCTTCTGTGGCGTCATGGGCCACTGCGTTCGTGCAGAACGTCTCATCCATTTCCAACTCCTCGGTGCACGGTAACTCCACGCTCACCGGGGCATTCAAGACGATCCTGGTGAACTCCAAGGTCGCCTCTTTCCAATTCGTGCTCAATTCAGACGTTGCTTCCGCCGCCCAACCGTCTGTGAACATCTACTCGCTTAATTTCAATCTCGCGACCGGTGCCGCCTATGCCTTGAGCGACCTCTTCAAGCCCGGCTCCAATTATCTCGCCGCGCTTTCCCAGGCATCGATCTCACAGCTCACCGCGCAACTCGCGGCCCAGCATGTCCCCGCCGTAGAACTCCAGAACGATCCAGGACTGTCGCCGGCTCCGGCCAATTTCGCCGCTTTCAACATCGCCTCCGGCTCCCTGGTGATCGGGTTCTCCCAAGGGCAGGTGATAAGCACCGCGATCGGAGCTTTGACGGTGACGATCCCCGATCAGGCCTTGGCGCAAGTGATCGCTCCAAGCGGGCCGCTGGCTGGCGCTTGATAAGGACGTCCCTGCACTGATCCGCTAATCTTTGGCGGAGGCAACACGCCGCCTCGTGGAAAAAGGAGAAGTGATGAACAGCCAAGCAGCGGTGCTCCAGCCAAGGGTGCTTTCGGATCAGTTGGCCAGGACTCGTCTAGCCGACGCAATGCTTGTAATCGCCTATGCGGGCTTCATCGGTCTCTCTGCTCAGATCTCAGTCCACCTTCCCTTCACGCCCGTTCCCATCACCGGGCAAACGCTCGCGGTGTTGCTGGGCGCGAGTGTTCTCGGCACAAGCCGCGCGCTAATGGGATCCGGCCTCTACCTCGTTGCCGGGCTTATCGGCGTGCCTTGGTTTGCGGGTGGCTCGGGTGGCGTATCCGTCGCGTCCTCTCCGACCTTCGGATACATCGTCGGCTTCATAGCGGCCTCCGCTCTGGTCGGCTACATGGCGTCGCGCGGAATGGACAAGAAGGTGCTGAGCACGGCGGTTGAGATGGTGGCCGGGAACGTAGTGATTTACGCTTTCGGAGTGGCCTGGCTCGCCTTTTCCCTGCATGTCTCGCTTGCCAGCGCGGTAGCGCTTGGCATGGTGCCGTTCCTCCTTGGCGACTTGGCGAAGCTGGTTATGGCTGCCGTGTTGCTGCCGGGGGCGTGGAAGGTGACCGAGCGCTTCCAGGGGCGCTAACTCGACAGCGGCTTGCCATCCAGCGCGTCGAGATAAGCCTGCCACGACACCTCTATGGCCCCCATCCGCCGCAGGTGATCTGTGGACCACTGGGCGTCGATGAATCGGATGCCTTGGGCCGCCGCCATCTCCGCCAGTGCCACGAGAGCCGCCTTGGATGCGTCTGGACGCAGGTGGAACATCGATTCCCCGCAGATGAAATCGCCTGATCGGACCGCAAAAAGGCCACCGACCAGTTCGCCTTCGGGAGTCCGAGTTTCGACCGAGATAGCACGGCCCTGACCATGAAGCATCAGGTACGCGAGTTCGAGCGCCGGGCTTATCCACCGGCCGTCGCGAGGGATGTCGGCACAGTTTTGCAGCACCGCCGCAAAATCCAGATTCATGCTGATAAAGAAGTGGCGCATCGACTTGCGCAAGCTCCTTGGCGGCTGGGCGAGCCAGGTGCCCGCGAGGGGAGGCAGAGGTATCACGCCTCGCCTCCCCGGGAGATACCAGGCGTATACCTCGGGTAGGGCGTCATTGCCCGGGATCGGCATGGCGAAGATCCCAATCCTGTATCCGTGGGTCATCATCTCCGCATCGACGGAGGGCGTGACCAGGATCAGATCGTGGGGGGAGGCCTTTCGCAACAGTGCCAACGCGCGGCGGTCGAGGCGCAGGAAATCCCCTCTTTTTATTAGCGGTACAGCCATTTTGCTGGTGGTTCCTGCCCCCGGCGGTCGAGTAGCCTAACTATATATGGCCGAGCACTCCATGACCGAGAAGATCGCCGACCTGCGGAGCCGCAAGGAGCAGGCGCTGCATGCTGGAAGCCCGCGCGCGGTGGAGAGGCAGCACCAGAAGGGCAAGATGACGGCGCGGGAGCGCATCGAATATCTGCTCGACGAGGGCTCCTTCCAGGAGCTGGACATGTTGGCTCGCCACCGGGCCCACGGGATGGGCCTCGAGGAGAACCGCCCTTACACCGACGGCGTGATCACCGGATTTGGCACCATCGACGGTCGTCGGGTCTGCGTCTTTTCCCAGGACTTCACCGTTTTCGGAGGTGCACTTGGCGAGGTTTTCGCCGAGAAGATCCACAAGGTGATGGATCTTGCCACCTCGGTCGGAGTTCCGGTGATCGGACTCAACGACGGCGCAGGTGCCCGCATTCAGGAGGGTGTCACCGCACTGCACTCTTATGGCGGCATCTTCTATCGCAACGTCGCTTCCTCCGGGGTGATACCCCAGATCAGCGTGGTGCTTGGGCCGTGTGCCGGTGGCGCCGTCTATTCGCCGGCCATGACCGACTTCATCTTTATGGTCAAAGAGACCTCCCATATGTTCATTACCGGTCCGGACGTGGTCAAGACGGTCACCGGTGAGGACGTGACGCTCGAAGAGCTTGGCGGAGCAATGAGCCATGCCACCAAGAGCGGCGTGGCGACCTTCGTCTTCGACGACGAGAAGCAATGCCTCGACGAGGTTCGTTACCTACTCTCGATGCTCCCCTCGAACAATCTTGAGACTCCCCCTTACGTTGAACCCACGGATGATCCCGAGCGTCTCACACCTGAGCTCGCCGAGATGATGCCTACCAGCCCCAACCAGCCCTATGACATGAAAAAGGTCATCCAGGCCGTGCTGGACGACGGCGAGTACATGGAGTACTTTCCGTTCTGGGCTCAGAACATCACCTGTGGCTTCGGCCGCCTGAACGGCAATGTGGTGGGCGTGGTCGGGAATCAGCCGGCCGTGCTTGCGGGTGTGCTGGACATCGACTCCTCCGAAAAGGCGGCGCGCTTTGTCCGCACCTGCGATTCCTTCAACATTCCCGTCGTCACCTTCGAGGACGTCCCCGGTTTCCTTCCCGGCGTCGACCAGGAGTACGGTGGCATCATCCGCCACGGCGCGAAGCTTCTTTATGCTTACTGCGAGGCGACCGTGCCCCGTATCACCGTGATCACCCGCAAGGCATATGGCGGCGCGTACGTGGTCATGAACTCGAAGTCGGTGGGGGCGGATTTTGCCTACGCGTGGCCCTCGGCCGAGTTGGCCGTCATGGGGCCCCAGGGCGCGGTTGAGGTCGTCTATCGCCGCGAGCTGGCCGCGGCTCCCGACCCGGCAGTACGGCGCAAGGAGCTGGTCGACGAGTACATCGACCGCTATGCCAACCCGTACGTGGCTGCGGAGCGAGGATTCGTCGATGACGTCATCGACCCCGCCGACACCCGCCGTATCCTGATCAAGTCTCTGGCAGTACTTGCCAGCAAGCGCGAGGACCTTCCCAAGCGCAAGCATGGCAACGTTCCGCTCTAAGGGGTGGCGCAGATGGGGATAGGAGACACCGCTCCGAGCGACGAAGAGGCTTTGGCCGCGATAACGGCGGCATTCGTGATGCTCGCAGCAGGGTCAGGCGGTAGCGGGGAGCCCGCCAGGCTGACCACTACCGGGTGGCGATTTTCCGGCAGGTGGTGGGCCTCTCCAACTCCCCTTGCCCGGCCCCGTCCCTGGTAGCTAAGCGCGTCAGCCCTTGTAGGGGACGCTGGGGGCTACCACGACCCGCCCGACTCCGGGTTCTTCCAGGCTGGACAAGGCTCGCTCAAGGGCCATGCCGGAGCGTGCGAGGAGCTCCTTGGGCGAAGCCCCATTGGTCGGATAGCCGGCTACACCGGCTGATATCTTGCCAACGAGCGTGACGCCCGAACGCACGTGAGCCACCTGCAGCCTCTCCGCGGTCCAGGCTCCGCCCTCCTCGTCGGTGTCTTCGAGAATTAGAGCAAAGCGCTTCTGACCTATGCGGGCACAGACGTCAGCCTCCCGGATGGTAGCGCGTAGGAGTGCGCTGAATCCGAGGATGGCGCTGGCGGCCACCTCTCTAACCTCGAGCGCATCGGGGGCAAGCCCGAGCTCGAGCTGTACGACTGTCACGGGCCACAGCCGGCGCCGCGCCGTGGCCACCTTTGCTTCGAGGATGGCTGCAAAGACTGGATAGGTGATGAAACCGGTGTCCGGATCGTTGCTCAGGTGCTCCTGGAAGGAGTTGGTCTGCTGGGTTCCGGCGGATACAGTGGCAAGCGGCGGGTCTTGCTCGTTGGGTTCCGGCACCGAAACCTCAGTCGTAGCCTTGTGGTGGCCACGCAGAAGCGCCCAGGCGCAAACCAGGGAAGCGATTGCCGATACGGCAATCAACGGGCGGTACGCCCAGGCTGCGATCGCTGCCACCAAGGAGACGGCAATGGCCGCGAGCGGAGTTTGAACTCTTTCCATCTCAGGTACTTTCGGCACGCTGCAGCTCAGTTTTTAGCCCAGATCCGCCCTAGGAGTCAAACCCGCGCCGTACGGCGACCAGCTTTTCGATGTCGTCCATGATCGCTGCGATCTCGAAGTCCTTGGGTGTGTAGATCGCGGCCACCCCTGCCTGGCGCAGTGCCGCGTGGTCGATTTCAGGGATTATTCCTCCCACCACCACGATCGCCTCGCTTCCCAGGGAACGCATTAGCGAAACCACCTCGGGCACCAGCTCCAGGTGCGAGCCTGAGAGTATTGAGATCCCCACCACGTCGACGTCCTCTTCCAGCGCCGCGTTGGCGATCTGAGCCGGGGTCAGGCGAATCCCCTGGTAGATGACTTCGAAGCCCGCATCGCGGGCGGCAACGGCGATCTGCTCGGCGCCGTTGGAGTGGCCGTCCAGGCCCGGCTTGGCGACCAGAATTCTTGGAGGTCCGCCAGGCAGGGCACGCGCACGCGCCCGCACCCCTTCGAGGCTGGCTATCGGCTTTGCCTTCACCTTGGCGATCCCGGTAGGAGCACGAAACTCCCCGAAGATCCCACGCAGCGTACCGGCCCACTCTCCGGTCGTTCCTCCTGCCAGCGCCAGCTCGATTGAAGGCTCCATTATGTTCGCCCCCGTCTTGGCGGCCTCGGAAAGCGCGGCAAGCGCGGCTTCCACACGTCGCGAATCGCGCGAGGCACGCCAACTGCGGATGTCCTCCATCAGCGACTGCTGGACTGCGGGGTCGACCACGAGATGAGAGGCCCGGTCCCCCGATACGAGGGGAGAGGGGTCGGTCTCGGTGAATCGGTTTACGCCCACCACCACTTGGTCACCCGTCTCTATGCGACGAGTGCGGTCGGCCTGGGACTGCACCAGGCGGGCCTTCATCTCCTCAATTGCCGAGAAGGCCCCGCCCATGCCGATAATCTCCTCGAGTTCGGCCCAGGCCGCCTCGGACAGCTCATCGGTTATGCCTTCGATCACCTTGGAGCCATCGAAGATGTCCGGATACTCGAGAAGGTCGGTCTCGTAGGCCAGGATCTGCTGTATGCGAAGCGACCACTGCTGGTCCCAAGGCCTTGGAAGGCCGAGAGCTTCGTTCCAGGCCGGAAGCTGAAGTGCGCGGGCTCGGGCATTGCGCGATAAAGTCACCCCAAGCGCCTCCAGCACGATGCGTGGGACGTTGTTTTCGGGCTGGGACTCGGTGAGCCCGAGCGAGTTGACCTGGACACCGTAGCGGAATCGGCGAAGTTTCAGGTCTTGCACCCCGTAGCGCTCGGTGCAGATCCGTTCCCAAAGGCGGGAGAAGGCACGCATCTTGCAGACCTCCTCCACGAAGCGGATGCCGGAATTGACGAAGAAGGAGATCCTCCCGACCACCTCCGGGAAGTCCTCGGCCGGCACTTGCCCGGAGTCTCGAACCGCATCGAGAACGGCGATGGCATTGGCGAGGGAGAAGGCTATCTCCTGTACCGGGGTGGCTCCGGCCTCCTGGAGGTGATAGCTGCAGATGTTGACTGGGTTCCACTTGGGCACCTTGCGCACGGTGTAGGCGATCATGTCGACGATCAGCCTTCTGGAGTGTTCCGGGGGGAAAATGAAGGTACCCCGTGAGAGGTATTCCTTGATGATGTCGTTCTGGGTGGTTCCCGAGAGCGCGGACTCATCCGCTCCAACGTGCCGCGCATATGCCACATACAGCGCCAACAGCCACGCCGCCGTCGCGTTGATGGTCATGGAGGTGTTCATCTTCTCGACGGGAATCTCGTTGAAGAGCTGCTTCATGTGTCCGAGGTGGAAGACCGGGACACCCACCTTGCCGACTTCGCCCACCGCTGCCGGGTCGTCGGGGTCGTATCCGATCTGGGTGGGGAGGTCAAAGGCGATCGACAGGCCGGTCTGGCCCTTGGCCAGGTTGGAGCGGAACAACTCGTTTGACGCCGTGGCCGTCGAGTGGCCGGAGTAGGTCCGGAAGACCCACGGCCTGTCGCTGGAGGCCAGGTGGTTCTTGGTGGAAGGCTCAGTCATGTTCACCTCTGTCATCGGGGGGCGTGCGAGGCCGGGTTTGTGGCTTCAGCGATAGTCGAAGAAGCCTCTCTTGGTTTTTCGTCCGAGGTAGCCTGCGGCCACCATCCGCTTGAGCAAGGGGGCCGGTGAAAAGTTGGGGTCGCCGAACTCCTGATAGAGGGCCTCGAGGATCGCCAAGGAGGTGTCGAGGCCGACAAGGTCGAGCAGTGCGAACGGGCCCATTGGGAAGCCGCAGCCGCCCTTCATGGCCACGTCGATCTCCTCCATCGAACCCATTCCTCGTTCGTAGAGCTTGATGGAGTTGTTGAGATAGGGAAAGAGGAGCGCGTTCACGATGAAGCCCGCCTGATCCTTGACGGTCACCACGTCCTTGTTGCAGCTCCTGGCAAAGTAAAGCGCTGCTTGGACCACCTCGTCGGAGGCGGTAATGGGCTGCACCACCTCCACCAGCTTCATCACCGTGGCGGGATTGAAAAAGTGGATCCCGCAAACGCGATGGGGGTGTCGGGCTGCAGCTGCGATCTCGACCACGGGAAGCGTAGATGTGTTGGTGGCGATGATCGCATCGTCGGCCACGAGCTCCGAAATCTCCGAGACCAGATGCTTCTTGACGGCGAGGTCCTCGACCACGGACTCGATTACGAGATCGCAGTGAGATAGCGCGCGGATGTCGGTGGTTACCTTGATCCGGGAGAGAATCTCACGACCACCCCCCTCGCTGATGCGACCCTTCTCGATCTTGCGCAAGAGCGACTTTTCCACGTTGACCCGCATTTGGTCAGCGGTCTCCTGCTTGCGCGAGCGTAGGGTGACTTCGAAGCCGGCCTCGGCTGCACATTCGGCGATTCCGGAACCCATGATTCCGGAGCCAAGGACTCCAACGTGGCGAATCTCCATTGCCACAATGTACCCCGAATCAAAGGACCCAGAGCCAGCCCGGCGGGCGGGGAAGTGGGGCGGCGCGGGATGCGCGCCGCCCCTGCACCTGCCTAAATTGTTTGTGTGCGCATCTTGGCCGCCGGCGGCCGGGGGCGCGTCCGGTTTCTACCTGGAGGGGTGTTTATGCGGGATGGACACGGGGCGCTTGCGCTTGTTGGCGGTGCGGAGTGGCGTGAGGGCTGCAGCTTTGACAAGGTGCTGATCGAGCGGAGCGGCGCCGAGGATGTGCTCGTCCTTCCCACCGCCGCCGCCTACGAGAACCCGGAGCGCTCGGTCGCATTCGCCACCGAATACTTCGCAGCCATGGGCGTCGCTGTGCGGCCATTGATGGTGCTGAGCCACCATGACGCGATGGAGGAGCGCAATGCGGCCATAGTGGAGAGGGCCCGGTTCATCTACCTTGGGGGAGGTTCTCCCCTGCACCTGCGTAGCGTGCTAAAGGACACTCCCACATGGGAGTCCCTGGTTAAGGCCTTCGATTCCGGGGCGACGGTGGCCGGATCCTCGGCGGGCGGCATGGTTCTTACCGATCCGATGGTCGACCCTCGCGGTGGGGCCTACACCCTGGGTCTCGGCCTGGTGCGCAACCTGGCCTTCGTACCCCACTATTCCGGCTGGTCCCATGATCGGCTGAAGCGCACCCTCATGCTTGCGGGGCCGAACATGAGCACTGTCGGAGTGGATGAGAGGACTGCACTGATCCACTGGCCCGACGGCACCTGGGAGGCTATGGGTGCGGGGAAGGTTGAGGTCTACCACATGGGGAAGCCGGTGGATCTTGCCAGCTTGAACGAGCTGGCAGTCTTTGCCTGAGAGCCGACAAAAAAAGGCCGGCCAGGCTGGCCGGCCTTTTTTTCTGGCCGAGGCTACTCGGCCTCGGTGATTTCTACCCGCTCGATAACCACGGTCTCGGTGGGCCGGCCACTCTGGGTTCCGACCGCATCCATGGCCATCACTGCGTCCATCCCTGAAACCACCTGCCCGAAGAGCGAGTAAAGGGGAGGCAGGCCAACGCCCGAGGCACCGGTGATGATGAAGAATTGGCTGCCGTTGGTGTTCGGTCCGGCATTGGCCATGGCCAGCGAGCCGAGCTGGTACTGGCCGGCCTTGGGAAGCTCGTCTTCGAAGCGGTAGCCGGGCCCACCCGCGCCGGTCGCGGTCGGGTCGCCACCCTGGACCACAAAGCCGGGAATGATGCGGTGGAAGACCACGCCCTCGTAATAGTGATAACGGGCCAGGTAGACGAAGTTGTTGACGGTCTTCGGCGCGCGGACGGCATCGAGGGCCACTACAAACTCACCCTTGGAGGTGAAGAAGCGCGCAGAATAGCGCTTCTGCGGGTCGATGCACATTTGCGGCGCCGTCCCGAATTGTTGAATCTTGGGGCTGGATCCGTCCGGATTGGGGCACTCCATGCTGTTCTTTCCTTTGTTCTTGCCAAAGCCGAGCACTGGCACTCCACCTTGCTAATCTAAGTCGCTCGGCTCGGGGCGAGCCGCTTTGCTGTCTGGTCCCTTGGTCAGGAGCTCTGGATGGTCACCGAGATCATCTTGTGCACCTTGGTCGGGGTCCCCGAGGCGGAGCCATCCGCCGCGATTGCCTGGACCACGTTCATGCCCGAGGTCACCTGGCCGAAGATCGAATACTTCGGAGGCAGCTGCGTCCCGGACTGCCCCACCACGATGAAGAACTGGCTTCCACCGGTGTGAGGCGCCCCGGTATTCGCCATTGCAACCGTGCCGATCTTGTACTGGCCGGCCTTGGGAAGCTCATCGGGGATGGTGTAGCCGGGCCCGCCGGTTCCAGTGCCGGTCGGGTCGCCACCCTGGACCACGAAGCCGGGGATGACGCGATGGAAGATGATTCCGTCGAAGTAGCGGTACCGGGCCAGGTAGACGAAGTTGTTGACGGTCTTGGGAGCGATGTTCGGCTCGAGCGTGATCACGAAGGTTCCTACGTCCGTCGTTACGGTCGCGGTGTAGTGGAGGCTGGGGTTGATGCACATTGGTGGCGCGGCCGGGAAGCTGGTCACCCGCTTGGCGGCGCCGGCGGCGGGTGGGCACGGAAGTGCGGCAGTCGCCTTGGCCTTGGCTGCGGTGGTCGACGTCGAGGAGGTGTTCTTGGAGGGGGTCGCAGTCTTGGTGGGGCGTGAGGCGAAGTAGATGCCAACCAGTGCCAGGATGAAGACGACGGCGATGATTATGCCCAGGCGAAACCTACGC
>JAJZLQ010000035.1 GCA_021850605.1 Actinomycetes bacterium | reverse complement strand
AGGTCGCGGGTTCAAATCCCGTCAGGTCCGCTGGTGGTCTTACCGCCTTGGTCGGGTAGCTCAGTTGGTAGAGCACACGCCTGAAAAGCGTGGGGTCACCGGATCGAAACCGGTCCCGACCACCATTAAATACAAAAGAGCCCGTAGCAGACTACGGGCTCTTCGCATTCTCAGACGATGCGCGGATCCTGGCGCACGACTCCTTCGGCACGTGCCGCATCCGCAACGGCCTGCGCAACCATAGAAGCCACGTTCTTGTTAAAGAGCGACGGGATTATATAGTGCGGCGAGAGCTCGTTGGGCGCGACCGCGGAAGCGATCGCGTTTGCTGCCGCCAACTTCATCGACTCCGTAATCGCCATAGCGCTTGCGTCGAGGGCACCGCGGAAGATCCCGGGGAAGCACAACACGTTGTTGATCTGGTTCGGATAGTCGCTGCGCCCGGTTGCCACAACTGCCGCCAGGTCCTCGATCTCGTCGGGGAGGATCTCAGGCTCAGGGTTCGCCAGCGCAAAAACGATGGGCCTGCTGCCCATTCGGGCGACATCGTCACGAGTCAGCAGCCCCGGACCGGAAACACCTACAAACACGTCGGCTCCCACCAGAACATCAGACAGTGAGCCGTGGCGCCTACCGGGGTTTGTGTTACCCGCAACCCACTCCTTCATACCCGACAAGCCAGGACGACCATCGTAAATCGCTCCCTGCCGGTCCGTGACCACGATATTCGGCACACCCGCATTGGCAAGGATTTTGGTAATGGCAACTCCGGCGGCTCCAGCACCAGCAATCACGACGGTCAGCTCGGTCAGCTTTTTGTCGATGACCGTCATGGCGTTCCGAAGGGCGGCGAGGGTTACGACCGCCGTCCCGTGCTGATCGTCGTGGAAGACCGGGATATCAAGGCGCCGCTTGAGTTCCTCCTCCACCTCGAAACACCGCGGCGCGGCGATGTCCTCGAGATTGATGCCGCCAAAGGCTGGCTCCAGAGCTTCCACCGCCTGAATCAGCTGCTCCGTGTTTTGCACATTGAGGCAGACGGGAAAGGCATCCACGCCGGCGAACTGCTTGAAGAGCTGAGCTTTCCCCTCCATGACGGGTAGTGCCGCGTAAGGGCCGATATTTCCGAGCCCAAGGACGGCGGTACCATCCGTGACTACGGCGACCGAATTTGCCTTGATGGTGTAGTTGTGCACCTCTACGGGCTTCTTGGCAATCTCAAGACAGACGCGGGCTACGCCCGGTGTGTAGGCCATCGAAAGATCGTCGCGGTTCTGGATGGGCGTCTTTCCGCAGACTTCGATCTTGCCATGGAGGTGGAGCCGGAAGGTTCGGTCCAAGACGCTCTTGATGTGGACGCCCGGAACTTCCTCAGCGACTGTGCGGATTTGGTCGACGTGGGACTCGTCCACCGCCAAGACCGTAATGTCGCGTACGATCGTCTCCCCCGTTACCTCGATGAGGTCCAGCCCGAGAATGTTTCCCCCTGCGTCGCCGATGGCGGTCGTCAGGCGACCCAGAACACCTGGGCGGTGATTCAGCTCGGCACGTATAACCACGGAGTGAGAGACATTCGGAGTAGCCATACTTCCAAACATAGCCGATAGCTTGTGAAAACTCATTTTCGACATCTGTGCAGGTAGACGCGCACGGGGGCCGGATTGTTCAGACCATAGAAGGGAACTAGAACTAGGGATAGGCTTGGGCGTCCGGGGTGGGCGCCCAGGGCTCCAAACTCAATCGACAAAGGCGGGAACGATGGGGATCTTCGGCTGGGGAAAGCGTGCGAAGAAGGAGGAGCCCGCCCGCGAAACCCAAACAGCAGTCGGCGAGGTGCCGACCTCGCCCACCGACCGACCCCATACGGCCTCAGATTTGACCATGGTGCCGGTGGCCGAAGCCGAGCCGGTGGCCGAAGCCGAGCCGGTGGCCGAAGCCGAGCCGGTGGCCGAAGCCGAGCCGGTGGCCGAAGCCGAGCCGGTGGCCGAAGCCGAGCCGGTGGCCGAAGCCGAGCCGGTGGCCGAGAATCCCCAGGAATCTTCAGCAACGACTGGATTTGTCGATGAGAGTTCGTGGGAAAGGGCTCCAAAATCGACGCCGGAGGAAGAAATGTTTAGTGAAACTGAACCAGTAGGAGAGCTCCCGCTATCACGTCACGCGAAGTTGGGCTTGGAAGACATCGACGCCTTGTGGATATACCGCAAGATGGTCGAGGCAAGGTTGCTCGACCAGAAAATGTGGAACCTCAACCGCTCTGGCAAGACGCCATTCGCGATCTCGTCCCAGGGACACGAGGCGACCCACCTCGGGATAGCCGCTGCGGTGCACCCTGGAAGCGACTGGGTCCTGCCGTACTATCGAGACTTAGGACTGGTCCTTGGCCTGGGAACCTCCGAAAACGAGATACTCTTGGCGCACCTGGCCAAAGGTAACGACCGCATGTCGGGCGGTCGTCAGATGCCTAACCACTGGAGCGTGCCTGAACTCCGCATCGTCACCGGCTCCTCTCCAATAGCCACCCAGCTTCCCCACGCAGTGGGAATCGCACTCGGTGTCCAGCGCCGCGAACAGGACGAAGTGGTATTCGTTACCTTCGGGGACGGGGCCGCATCCAAAGGCGACTTTCACGAATCAATGAACTTCGCGAGCATCCACCACCTTCCGGTGGTCTTCATCTGCGAAAACAATGGGTACGCCATCTCCGTTCCCCTCGAGCTTGAAAGCGCGGTCAGCGATGTCGGCTTCCGGGCATCGGGATACGGAATGTATTCGACGATCGTGGATGGCAACGACCCGTTGGCCGTATACGAAGCCGTCAAGGAAGCGCGCGAACGTGCGGCAAGCGGCATGGGCCCGACCCTCATAGAAGCCAAGACTTACCGTTTCATGGCACATACCTCCGATGACGACGACCGTACATATCGTTCTGCGGAGGAAGTCGAAGCCGCCAAACTCAGGGATCCTCTGGTGACCTACGGTAAATACCTGCGGGAGACAGGGCTCCTGACCGAAGAAGAGGACTTGCAGATCTGGAGCGAGCTGAAGTCCGCCGTCGAAGTCGAGGCCGAATGGGCCCTTGCCGAGGCCGCTCCTGACCCGGCAACAGCCCTTGAGGGCGTTTACTCCAGGCCGATCACCTTCCCCGAGCCGGCGCAATTCGAGAATTCCGTAGGGCAGCAGGGACATGAGGTCACCCTGATAGAAGCCATCCGAACAACACTGGGTTCGCTCCTGGAAGAGTTCCCTCAAGCCTTGATTCTGGGCGAGGACGTCGGGAAGCGCGGAGGCGTATTCAAGGTGACCGAGGGACTGGTTGAAAAGTTCGGCGGCGAACGGGTCATGGACACCCCGCTCGCCGAGTCGAGCATCGTCGGCATCGGCATAGGCCTCGCTTTCGCGGGCAAGCTGCCCATAGTAGAAATTCAGTTCGCGGACTTCATCCATTCCGCTTTCGACCAGATCGTCTCTGAGGCGGCGCGGATTCACTACCGGTCAAAGGGTGCATACTCCTGCCCTCTGGTTATTCGTACCCCTTACGGCGCCGGCGTCCATGGGGCTCTCTATCACTCCCAGTCGATAGAGGCGACCTACGCCCACATACCCGGCCTCAAGGTCGTTGCGCCTTCAACTCCCGAAGACGCGGCCGGCCTGCTGAGATCGGCTCTCCTCGACCCCGACCCCGTCCTATTCCTCGAGCACAAGAAGGCATACCGGCTTGTCAAGGGTAACCTCCCCGAGCATCTTCCAGAGGTCCCCATCGGCAGGGCGTCAATAGTAAGGCCCGGCAAGGACCTGTCGATCATTACCTACGGTCTTATGCGCCACTATGCCGCCGCGATAGCCGAAGAGCTGTCAGACCGCGCGAGCATCGAAGTCATCGACCTACGGACCATTGCGCCGTTGGATATTGCAACCATCGTGGATTCGGCCAAGCGCTGTTCGAAGGTGCTGGTTGTTCACGAAGACAACGAGGCCTTCGGAGTTGGTGCCGAGGTTGCGGCCAAGATCAGCGAGGAGGCGTTCTTCTACCTCGACGCACCGGTCCTGCGGGTTGCTGCGCCAACCGTGCCCGTTGCCCCGTTTGCAGCATCACTCGAAGAAGAGGTCATCGTCACCCCCGAGAAAATCCGGCGCGCGGTAATCGAGCTTCTGGAATTTTGAGGCGACCGCCCTCAGTGCAAGAGTTCGGCCAGTAACTGCTCGACCATGGTTCGGATCTGATCGCGGATCGTCCGCACATCCTCCAAAGGGAGGCCGGCAGGGTCTCGCAGCTGCCAGTCCAGGTACCGCTTGCCGGGATAGAAGGGGCATGTATCGCCGCAGCCCATGGTGATCACCACATCAGACGCCCGGACCGCCGCATCCGCCAGCAGCTTGGGCGACTCGGCGGCAATATCGATGCCGACTTCGGCCATCGCCTCCACCGCCACCGGGTTGAGCGAAGTGGCCGGCAAGCTGCCCGCCGAGAGCACCTCTACACGGCCCTCGCTCAGGGACCTCATGAAGCCGGCCGCCATCTGGCTCCTGCCCGCGTTGTGAACGCACACGAATAGGACGGTGGGTCTGGGTGGCACTACTCCTCCGGAAACTTCATATCCACGAATGTCAATATATCCCGTCACCATGACGGCCACCGCCCATAGAATCGCCTTGTGCTGAACTCCCGTCTTGAAACTGCTGCACCTGTCTGTGCCACGGTAAAGCTGGAGCCGATGGACTTCGATGTCGCATCGGCAATTGCCGCGTCGATCGGAGCTTTGGCTGACCCGGTGAGGCTACAGATGCTGGACCTGATCCGCCGCGCGGAGGGTGGCGCCATCTGCGCATGTGCCTTCACTGAGCCAGTCAATCGGTCACAGCCGACCGTCAGCCACCACTTGAAGGTACTCCTCGAGGCCGGCCTGGTCTCGTCCGAGCGCCGAGGAAGATGGATCTGGTATTCGCTCAGCGAGCGCGGCGTCGCGGCGTTGGGTGCCGTGGATTTGGCGGTGTCTCCTGCGGCATCGGCGCAAAAGCATGCCGGAGGGCACGCCTGAGCGCATGGCAATAGCTGTAATCATCTTCATCGCGACACTCACGCTGATCATTTGGCAGCCACGAGGCCTGGGCATTGGCTACAGCGCCACTGCAGGGGCGTTGGTGGCGCTGGCCACCGGCGTGGTCAAACCGTCGGACATCCCCGAAGTCTGGCACATCGTCTGGAACGCGACCCTGACCTTCGTCGCCCTCATAATCATCTCCTTGGTCCTGAATGCCGCCGGCTTCTTCAAGTTCGCGGCGCTGCATGTGGGCGAGTGGGGCAATGGGAACGCCAGGCGCCTCTTCGTGATGATCATCCTGCTCGGAGCGGCGATATCCGCAATCTTTGCCAATGACGGCGCGGCGCTCATACTCACCCCGATTGTTCTGGAGATGCTTCTAGCACTCGGATTCTCGGCCACTTCCAGCTTCGCCTTCGTCATCGCCAGTGGCTTCATCGCCGACACGGGGAGCCTGCCCTTCGTGATCTCGAACCTGGTGAACATCGTCTCTGCCGACTACTTCCGCATTGGCTTCATTAACTATGCGGCCGTCATGGTTCCGGTGGACGTTGTTTCGGTCGCGGCGAGCACAGGCGTACTCTTTCTCCTGTTCCGGCGGAGGCTCCCCAAGAACTACAGCGCAGACATGCTCCCCAAGCCCGCCAGCGCCATCGTCGACCACCCCACCTTCCGCGCGGGCTGGGTAGTGCTGGCCGTCCTGCTGGTCGGCTATTTCGTGGCGGACCCGCTCGGAGTTCCCGTCTCGGCCATCGCGGGGGCCGGGGCGGTGGTGCTGTTGGCGGTGGCGGGACGGCATCACCTGCCGGGGAGGAGGGAAAGGTACGTCACTGCCGGGGAGGCGGACATCAACGCCTTGCAAATCGTACGCGAGGCTCCTTGGCAGATCGTTGTCTTCTCGCTCGGCATGTACCTGGTGGTGTTCGGACTGCGCAATGAGGGGCTGACAATCTATCTAACCGACCTGATCCGCTCTCTGGCTGCGCACGGCACCGCCGCGAACGCGCTTGGCGTCGGGTTCGTCGTGGCGGTGCTTTCAGCCATGATGAACAACATGCCCACGGTTCTCATCGGTGCGCTTTCGATCCACGCAGCCGCTTCAGGAGCTCATCAAGCCCTCGTCAGCGCCTACGCGAACGTGATAGGGGCCGACCTCGGCCCTAAGATCACCCCGGTCGGGTCGCTGGCCACCCTTCTCTGGCTCCACGTGCTGGCGCGCAAGGGGGTGAAGATCGGTTGGGGGACCTATTTCAAGAATGGCATCGTGCTGACTCTCCCTGTTCTGCTTGTCACGCTCCTGGCACTGACTCTGGCAGTCAGCATCTAGGGCGTCCCATGCCGGCGGACCTCTTCCCGGGCCGTCCCCCCAAGCCCGCGCATGTCCAACTTGCCGCTGCTTAGATAAGGCAACTCGGAAACGAAGCTGTAGTGCCCGGGCACTTTGAACGTGGCCAGGCGGGAACGGCAGTACGCGTCTAGTTCTTCGGCCGTGAGCGGGGATCGATCTTTCACCACGACGAAGGCGTATCCGGTCTCGCCCCAGCGCGGATGCGGCACGCCCACAACGGCCGCCTGCAATACCGAGGGATGGCCGGAGATGACTTCAGCCACTTCGGCGGGATAGACGTTCTCGCCGCCGGAGATGTACATCTCCTTTATGCGCCCGCGTATCCAGTAAAAGCCGTCTTCGTCGCGCTCGGCCACATCTCCGGTCAGGAGCCATCCGTCCCGAAGTGCTTGGGCCGTCGCCTCCCGGTTGCCCCAATACCCTGCGAATACGTTTGGGCCTCGCACGACCAGCTCACCCGAACCGGCACCCGTGACGAGGTCCAGGGCTCCGGCACCCGAATCGGCATCCTGGCCACCAAGCCTGCGGAGTGCCACCTCCACGTGCATGTAGGGCCTGCCCGCAGATCCGAGCTTCGCCTTGGCGTACTCGCTGGGGACGCAAAGCACGTTGGGTGCCGCCTCGCTCAGGCCGTACCCCTGCAAAACGGTCACCCCCCTTGCCATCCACTGATCCAGCAGCGCTACCGGCATCGGCGCGCCACCCACCACGAGCTGACGCAGGCTGGAAAGGTCGGTGATAGCGAAGTCTTCGTGCGCAGCCATGAGTAGATAGTTGGTGGGCACGCCCATCATGGTGGTTATCCGCTTCTCCTCCACGAGCCGGAGCACCCTCCCGGCGTCAAAACCCGGCTCGAGTACCACTTTGGCGCCCTTCCACCAGGCCAGGAGCGGTTGAACGTTCCAGCCCCCCACGTGACTCTGCGGAAGTATCTGGAGAACGATGTCGGAGGAATCCACGTTGGCGGTCAGGTCGAGGCTGAGATTCGTCCAAAAGGTATTGGCATGGCTGAGAACCGCCCCCTTGGGGCGTCCGGTCGTTCCAGAGGTGTAGATGATGAGGAGTGGATCTTCGTCTTTGACCCAGGGGACAACCCAGTCGGTGGCCGGTACGGGCGCAGGTGCCGGAACCAGTGGCACAGCCAGCAGCTCGCGTCCGGACTCCGCCGCTGCGCTTTGAGCGAGTTCCCTATAGCTTTGGCCGTAGAGGAGCAGCGTGGATCCCGAATCCAATAGCTGATAGGCGAGTTCCGACGCGCGAAGCCGCCAATTGAGTGGGACGAGAACCAGACCGGACATCGCGCAGGCAAAGAAAACCTCGACCTGCTCCGGGCAATTCTGGGCAAGCACGGCGACCCTGTCGCCCCGTTGGAGCCGGGCCGCGGCAAACGCCGCCGCCCGCCAGCGGCTCCGCAACAGCAGCTCTTCGTAGGTAACCTGGTCACCCTCGAACTCCAGCGCCACCCGAGTGGGCGTGAGGCTGGCACGCTGAGGGAGCCAATTGCCAATGGAATGCACGCCATTCATCCCTTACGCCGCCCCTCCCCAGCGCACCAGGGTCGCACCCCAGGTGTACCCGGTGCCCGCCGCCACCATCAGGACCAGGTCGCCCTGGGCGAGTCGGCCGCTGCGTGAGAGCCGGTCTAGGGCAAGGATATTGTCGACACCGCTCATGTGGCCCGTGTCCCTTAGGTAGACGGCGCGATCCTCGCCGACACCCAGCGCCGCCAGCAGCGCACTGTGCATCGACTGCTTCAAGTGGATCGGCAGCACCCAGTCGATCTCGTCCAAAGAGACCTCCGAGCGTCGCGCCGAGTCGTGACAGACCTCCAGGAAGTTACCGAGCGATACCCGGTCGAGACGGAGCTTCATGGCAGCGGTGTCCTCTACCCGTAGCATGTGCTGGCCCTTGTCGACGGTCTCGTGGCTGGCCGGGAGGACCGATCCCCCAGCGGGAACCTTGACGTGATGGCTGAGTGAGCCGTCGGTCTTCATTGAGGTGGCCAGAAGGCTGCTCGCCTCGGCACGCCGTTCGACCAGCGCGGCGACCGCCCCATCTCCGAAGTTGAACGCAAAACGCGATCCGGCGTCCAGGTAGTCGATCAGATGAGACTCGCGGCTTGCGCCTACCAGCAGGATGCGGTCCAACTCCTTGTCCGAAGCCGCCAGCGCCTTTGCTACGCGCAGCGCGACCACAGAACCGCAGGACACATAGTCGAGCTCGAGGGCGAAAGCTCTGGTGCACCCAAGCTCGTCCGAGATCTTCGGCGCCACCTGCCACACCTGGTAGTCCTTCCAGGTCGAGCCGAAATAGACGACCGCGTCGATCGAGGCGGGGTCGGTACCACTCTCCTCGAGCAGCCGGCGCCCCGCCTCAGCGGCCATGTTGCTTACATGCTCACCGTCTCGGGCCACGTGCTTGCCATCAAGTCCGAAGCGCTTTATGAACACTTCTTCGGGTATCCCGCTCCAATCCTCGAGCTGGGCGGCGCTCACCCAATCCGGTGGCAGGTACGAAGCCGTGGCCGAGATTCCCACCCGTTGCTCACCGGGCATCACTGTCTCCCCGCTCTGCGCCGAGCGCGCGAGCTACGAAGGCCATCGTCTCTTCGAAGACGTCATCCGGCATCTCTCCCTCCTTGGACCACAGGATCCAGCGCATCCCGATCATCTCGCCCACGGCCATCAGGGCCCATGCCGTGACCAGCGGATCGGCCCTGGTGATCTCACCATCCTCCATCGCCTTGGCCAGGCCGACCGTGTACCCCTCCGCCAGGCGGTCGTAATGGAGATGCAGCATCGGTGGGGAAACGAACTCGGCCTGGCGGATGATCCTGTACAGCGCGGGATGTTTCGCGGTGAACTCGAAGTACGCCCGGAAGCCAAGCCGTTCCGCCTCCATCCGCGTTGTGCCCTTCGAAGAGGCCTCGACCATGTAGTGACGTACGCGCCGGTTCAGATCCTCCACCACTGCGTCAAAGATCGCCTGCTTGCTCGTGAAGTACACGTAGAACGTGCCCTGGGCGACACCCGCGGCCTCGGTTATCTTTACGATCGAGGCATCGTGGTAGCCAAGCTTTGCGAAGACCTGCTCCGCGGCTTCCAAAAGCCTTCGCTTGGTGCGCTCTCCCTTTGTCTTCGGCTCGGGGAAGCCACCGGGAGCGGCTGATCTCCTGTGCTCGCCCTCGGGCCGCCCGGCTCCGCCTGAGCTAGCCGTCTTCTCGGGGTCCATCATGGTTCCTCGTCTCGTTGTCTTTCGGGGGTCAGCCCAACAAGAAGCTTCCGGGGGTCGCGGCCTAAGCCGTGCGTACAAAGGCCTCGATCATCTCCGCCACCGCACGGGGATGCTCGATGTGGGGGCTGTGTCCACAGCCGGCGAACACCTCTTCACGATAGGTGCCGCCTGCTTGCCGGTACCGGTCCAGGACGTAGCGGGTCTGGGAAACCATGGGCTGCGGGGGGTAGGTCTCTTCTCCGGGCCAGCCGGGCACCAGCCCCAGCGAACCAAGGTGGCCTAGCTCCGAGAACGAGTGGTCCGAGACGATCATGTCGTCCTCCCCGCGGATCCAAAGAACCGGGGGTCGCGGGTCTATCTCCGCGAACACCGACAGGTTGCAGTAGGCGGGCGAAATTGCGTTTACCACGCCGTGGGCGCCGGGCGCGACGAACGGCCAGTTGGGCGAAGGACTGGAATCGCCCGGGTAGTTGTAATCGCCAATGGCCGTCTGAAGCATCCCGTCGAGGTAGTCCTCCTCGTCCTCGGCCGGGATGGCGGTGGGCGAGTGGACATACAGTGCCTGCATCACCGCCCTAGGAGAGGTGGGCGCCTCCGCGGAACGGTCGCCACTTGCCAGGCGCCCCACCAGATCCGCGTTGGCGGTACCACCACCGGATCCGGCAAAGTCCTCCCAGTGGGGGCGCCCATCCACACTGCGGGTCCCCCCGAAGCCGAAAGGAGACATGGGGGCTAGCAGAGTGAGCGACGCCACCCTCTCGGGCTCATCGATGGCCAGCTGCATAGCCACGCCACCGCCCAGCGACCAGCCGATCACGTGGAGCGGATTTCCGTCCTCCAGCCCCAGTGCGGTGAACAATGCCAGGAGGTCCTGGGAAAAGTCGCCGACGCCGTTCAAGGCGTTTACCGGCGCGACCGCGCTGAGTCCGAATCCACGCAGGTCGGGCGCGACGAGCCGCAGACCAGGCGCGAGAGTAACCATAAGACCTTCGTAATAGCGGCTCGAAGCCACGTTTCCGTGCAAGAGGATGACCGTAGGCGCTCCCACAGGGCCGGCTACGCGAACGTGGGTGCGCAGCCTTCCGGTCTCGACGTCGAACTCTTTTATTTCACTATGCCGCATTGGCCTCGGACCTCCTATGCCTGCGAATCGCCATCCTCACCCCCAGGCCGGCCAGCCCGCCCGGGAGAAAAAGGACAAAGAGTATGAAGATAAGGCCTAGCAAGAACTGGGGCTGGGAAAGCGCATCCCGCGCCACTACCGGGAGCTGTGCGAACGAGGGCTCCTGGGCCAGCTTCACCAGGTACTGCTGCAAGTAGACGTAAACGAAGGCGCCGAGCACGGCGCCCCAGCGGGTGCCCAGGCCACCGAGCACGACCATCGCGATCAAGGAGACGGACAGCGTGGCCGAGGCAACCGCGTCCGGCGCGGCTGTCCCGATCACGAGCAAATAGACCACCCCACCACCGGCGGCCACCATCGATCCCAGCACGAACGCGGCAAGCTTGAAGGGGGCCGGATGCAACCCGATCACCGAGACACGCTGCTCGTTCTCGCGTATCGCCTGCCAAACACGGCCCGTCACCGACTCGGTGGCAACCCAGACCACCAGGTACGCGAAGGCGAGGTAGGCAAGGGCGAGCCAGTAGAGCTCCCGGGTATGGTCCACCCCTACCAGGATTGCGGGAAGTCGCGACGTCGCCATTACCAGACCTGTCTGTCCGGAGGTGAGGTTGTGGGGGTTGTCGTTTATCAGGTAGTACCCCGCCTGGGCAAAGGCAAGGGTAACCATGGTGAAGGCTATCCCCCTCACCCGGAGTGCGATCGCCCCTAGAAGCATCGCCACCGCGAAGGCGGAAGCCAGGGCGAGGCCGACCGCGGCCAGGAAAGGCCAGTGCCAAACCGTTACCGCGATGTCGGTGACATACACGCCGATCGCAAAATAGAGAACCTGTGCGAAGGAGAGCAGGCCTGTATAGCCAAAGAGCACGTCATAACCGAGCGCCACCGAGCCGAACACGAAGCAAAGCGCCAGCACTTCGAGCATTCCGATGCTGTTGAGTACCGGAACCGCGCTTGGCAGCACCCCGGGTATGCGAATCCCGGCAAAGGGAAGGAGTGCCAGCAGCACAAGCACGCCCGGCACCGCCCCCCTTCCCAGCTTCGAGCGCGGAGCCGAACCCGCAGCGCCGCTGCGTGCCGAAAGACGATACGCCACCACTTCGGTGAGGGCAGGGCGTGTATCGCTTCTGGACCTGGCGGGGGAACTCATCTCTGCTTGGCTCCCGCTAATCCGCCCGGGCGCAGCGACAGCACCAGCGCCAGAAGGATAACCACCGAGATGTCGCCGGCCTCCGCCCAGCCGCTCTTGGATCCCAGATAGTACTGGCTCACGACCTGGACCAAACCCACCACTATTCCGGCGATTGCCGATCCCCTGATGGAGCCAAGCCCACCAATGACAACGACGATGAAGGCAAAGATCAAGAGCTGGTCTCCCTGGGTGGGCCCGACCAGCGACCCGCTGAAGACTACGGCGTAGAGCAAGCCGGCCACGCCTGCCGCCGCCCCGCCAAGGCCGAAGACGAAGGTGAACGCCTTGCTCACATCGATACCCAGCGCCTGCACCATCTCCCGGTTCTCGGCACCGGCCCTGATCACGAGGCCAAAGCGGGTGTACTTGAGAAACAGGCCCAGGCCGGCGTAGACCACGGCACCGGCGGCAAGGCCGGCGAAGTCGCCGTTGGGGATCGAAAGCGATCCCACGTGCGTCGCCCTGGTCAACCAGATCGGTACCACTATCTGGCGGGAATCACTACCGAAGACGCCGAGCAGGAGTCCGACCACCACAAGATCGAGGCCGATGGTAATCAGGATCTGGGAGACGGGACGCTCGTACAGCGGCCGTATGAGCAGCACCTCCGCCGCGGCGGCCACCGCAGCTCCGGCCACCGCCGCAACCAGGAGAACGGCCAGAAAGCCGATCGGGCCGCCTCCATTCGCAAGGTGCAGCGAAAGTTCCAAGCCCGCGTAGGCGCCGATGGTCAAGAATGCGCCGTGGGCGAAGTTGAGTATGTCCATCAATCCGTAGATGAGGGAGAGGCCGGAGGCGACCAGGAAGTAGATGGCTCCCAGCGCTATGCCACTGATCACGATCGCAGTGAAAGTGCTCATGATCCCGTCGAAACCCCCAGGAGGCGCCTGACCAGCTCAGGATCGTCGAGGTCCTCGACCGGTCCCGTGTGCGCAACTCTGCCCTGGTCAAGGATGACCAGCTGCCCCGCCAAGCGCTTAACGACGTGAATGTTCTGTTCGACGAGAATCACCGTGGCTCCGCCGCGAACCTTCTCCAGCGCCTCGACGAGCTCGCCGACGAATCGGGGGGAGAGGCCCTTTGAGGGCTCGTCTATGAGGAGCAGCGCCCTTTCGGTCAACAGGACGCGGGCTATGGCCAGCATTTGCTGCTGGCCGCCTGAAAGGGTACCGGCCAGCTGGAGGGATCGCTGCGCAAGCTCAGGGAAGATCTCGTAGACCTGGTCGTAGCGAGGGTTCGGTCCTACCTCGGCAAGTTGCAGATTCTCCCTTACCGTCAGGTGGCCAAAGACATCCCGGTCCTCGGGAACGTAGCCGATCCCGAGCCGGATGCGCCGGTAGGTGGGCCATCCGGCGACCTCGACACCGGTGATACGAATCGAGCCGGTGGCGTGCTCCAAGCCGATGATGGAACGTAACGTGGTGGTCTTGCCCGCGCCGTTCCTGCCGATGAGTGCGGTCACACCGCCTTTGGGGACGGTGAAAGAGACCCCGTCGAGAATTCTCGAGCCGGCGATGGACAGGGAAAGGCCGTCCACCCCCAACGCCTCCAGAGCGTCGACGGCGCCGGCCTCGGCCGCTTGATTACTCGACGTCCCGGCCATCAGAGTGGCTCCCCGACGTAGGCATCCTGCACCGTCTGGTTCTCCATCACCTTCGCAGGATCATCGCAGGCCAGCAGCCGGCCCTGGTGAATAACCGCGACGCGGTCGGCCAGCCCTAGCACGACCGGCATGTGATGCTCGACCATCACCACGGTGTGGCCCTTTGCCCGCAAGGCGGCGATCAACTCGGAAAGCATGGGCATGTCCGCGCGATTCACTCCCGCCATAGGCTCGTCCAGCATCATGATCCGGGCCCCGGAGGCGATCAGAATGGCCAGCTCCAACTTTCGCTTGTCCCCGTGGGAGAGGGAAGCCGCCGGCCGGCCGGCCAGCTCGGCCAGCCCGACCTCGGAGAGCGCGCTGCCGGTGAGCGCCCCCGCCTGGTCGGACCGCCTGGGAAGGTGCCAGAATTTCAGGCTCCCTCCCAGACTTGCCTGGGCTGCCAGCCGGACATTCTCGTATACGCTTAGCGCCCCGAACAGCGCAGAAGTCTGAAAGGTCCTACCCAGCCCGAGCCCCGCCCTCTTGTAGGGCGGAAGCCCGGTCACCTCGTGGCCATCGAGAAAGATGCTTCCCGAACTCGGCCTGGCCAGGCCACTCATCAGGTTGAAAAGCGTGGTCTTACCCGCGCCGTTCGGTCCGATGACCCCCAGCAACTCTCCTTGGTGGACCTGCAGGCTCAGGTCGGAGACGATCTCGGCGCCGCCGATGCGGTAACCAAGCTCGCGAACCTCGAGCGCTGCGGTGGAGTCCGGCGCCATTGCCTTGCTCAGCCGCCGAAGTGTGCCGCTACTGGCGGCGCGGTCGCACTATCAGAAAGCGTCGCCACCAGGACCGGCGTGTAAGTCGATCCGCTCTCAGTCAGCTTGGCCTGGTACATCGGCTGCAGCATGGCGTGATCGCTGGACCGGATGGTCTGCAGGCCCTTGGGGGCCTGGAAGGTCCAGCCCTGCAGTGCCTTGATCATGGCGTTCACATTGCTGCCGCCACCCGCCTGGATCGCGTGGACCATCATCTGGGCGGCAGCGAAGCCATCAGGCGTGAAGAGGTCGGGAACCGAGTTGTAGCGTGCCTGCATCTGCTGGACCAGGTAGTCGTTGGCCGCGTTGTGGGCCGCCTGGTAGAAGTAGAGCGACAAGTAGTCGAACTTGGTTCCGGTGGGGCCGTAGAACGGGTAGGTGGCGATATTGGCGAGGCCGGTAACCACCTTGACGTTGCTGAAGACCCCCTGCTGGTCCAGTGCCTGAGCCAGCGCCGAACCGGTCGCTCCCGCCCAGGCCAGGAACACCAGGTTGGGGTGAAGCGCCTTCACCTGGAGTGCCGTCGGCGTAAAGTCAGTAGTCGACAGCGGGACCAGAACCGGCTTCACGGTGTCCCCAAGCGGCGAAAAAACCTGCTGGGCATCGGTGACATAGGACTGGCCGAACGCGTAGTCCTGGGCCAGGACCACGATGGTCTGCCCGGAACCGGCGCTCGCCACGTAGGACTTGGCGGTCAGAACGTCCTGGTAGGTCTGCCTGCCGGAACGGAAGGTGTAGCGGTTGACGCCCGTCAGCTGATCCGCGGCTGCGGGTCCGGCTACGTAAAGCACCTGGTTCTGAGCGGCCAACGGTGCGAGCTGCGTCGCGATTCCGGAGTCCACGGTCCCGCCCAAGATCTTGTATCCCGCCCCAACCAGGCTCTTGAAGTCGGCCACGGCGGTGGTGGCGGAATCGGCGTCGTCCTGCCAGGTGACATCGATCGGATGTCCATTGACCTTGTCGGTTCCGTTCGTCGCGTAGTCCAGGCCTATCTTGAAGCCCTGCTGGTACTCCTGGGTATACGCGGCAAAAATCCCCGTCAGCTCGGTGACCATCCCAATCTTGACCGGGGTGTTATTAGCCGGCGCCGCGGCTGTCGTTGCTGATGAAGAAGCCGGGGAGGAGGAGCCACATGCGGCTGCCACCATGGTCAGGCTGGCTAAGCCGGCCATGACCCCCAGCGTGCGAGAGCGTGAGAACACGTCGATCCCCCTTATTTTTGAGAGATGATTCACATCTCTGAAATGAGGGTACACACGCGGGCGCGGCCCCGCAAGGCGCAACGGCGAATTGCTTTAAAGAAATAGCGCTGGCTGCGGAAACGGCCCCTTGAGTCCGCTGCGAGGCGGCAGCCATGACTGTGTCAATGACGCGTGAACATATTTGGGGCTCAGCACGCCTCAAGAAGGCTGGCTCTCAGGCGCCCTCGTAGGCGAAGCCAAGGTCCTCGGCGGTCACAAGCGGGACGAAGGGAATGCCGTGCTCACCGACGATCGCGGCCACTGATCCGCCTCGATCCACCATCGCGGTCACCATCACGACCTCGGCACCCGCGTCACGGGCAACGTTCACGGCTTCCATGATGGATGTGCCACGCGTGACGGCGTCCTCGGTAATAACCACACGGGTTCCCGAACGTACGATGCCCGCGATGCGGCCACCCGCCCCATGGTCCTTGGTCTCCTTACGCACACTGAATGAGTACAGTGGCCTGCCGGAAGCCGAAGCGATGGCGGCGGTGGAGAAAGCGACCGGATCCGCGCCCATCGTCAGTCCACCAATCCCGTCGACGTCGGCGGGAATGACGCGCAGCATCAGCGCCGCAACCAGGATCTGGCCGGCCGGGTCGCACGCGGTCTTCTTGGCGTCGATGAACCAGCCGCTGCGTCGCCCGGACTTGAGGACGAAATCCCCACGCAGCACCGCATGACGATCGAGATGAGCGACCAGAAGTTCCTTCAGTTGAGCGTCCGCGAGCTGCTCAGCCTCGGCAAAGGTACGCGGGAAGACGGCCCCCCCTGACGACAGCCCGGCCCCGCTCAATCCTTCTGCTCCCTTGCTATCTCTCCGATAACGAAACCACGTCGCCCCAGCCCTGCGAGCATTTTGAGGGCACGAGACGCTTCGTCGGGCCCGACGACAAGAGCCATTCCGATCCCCATGTTGAAGACCCGCCGCATCTCGGTCGTCTCGATCGCGCCGCGCTCCTGGATTAACCGAAAGATTCCCGGCACTTCCCAGGACCCGAAATCGATCTTCGCCGACGTCCCTTCCGGCAGCACCCGCGAGAGGTTTGATTCGAGCCCGCCTCCGGTGACGTGAGCGGCTGCCTTGATCTCCAGCTGTCCGGCGAGGGCCTGCAAGACCGGGGAGTAAAGCACGCTCGGATCCAGCAGCTCATCGAGTATGGTCGCTCCTGGTCGGCTCCCGGGTTGGGCGGCAAGCTCCAGGAAGCGCTCGTGCTCAGATGCGCTGGCCCCAGGATCGGAAAGCCTGCCGAACAGGGCACGCCGGGCAAGGCTGAAACCGTTCGAGCGCAGGTTGGGCGAGTCGATTCCCACCACCAGGTCTCCCACACTCACGCGGTGCGGACCCCACATCTCGCTCTTCTCGGCTACACCTACGACGAATCCGGCCAGGTCGAAATGCCCCTCGGGCATCGATCCGGGATGCTCGGCCATCTCGCCGCCAATGAGGGCGGCTCCGCACTGGCGAACGCCACCGGCAATCCCCTCGATCAGATCGGAGGCCATCGAAGCCTCGAGCTTCCCCACCGAGAGGTAGTCGAGTAGGAAGAGCGGCTTGGCGCCCAACACCGCAATGTCGTCGACGCACATCGCCACCAGGTCGATCCCGATCGTCGAGTAGCGGCGGGCGAGTGAGGCCAGGTAGGCCTTGGTACCGACGCCGTCAGTCGAGGAGACGAGGACCGGCTCGCGGAAGGCCGCCGCGTCGAACTGGAAGAGACCTCCGAAACCGCCTATGGAGGAGAGGACACCGGGTATGGAGGTTGCAGCCACGGATTTGCGTATCCGATCGACTGCAAGCTCACCCTCCGCGATGTCAACGCCCGAGGCCGCGTAACTGAGATCGCCGGATTCCTGGCCGTCTCCAATACGGGTCATGGCAGCGGAGCAGGCGCCGCGACCGCAATCTGGCCAAGGTCCACTGGAATGCTGACGGGATAACGCCCCGTTAGGCAGGCATCGCAATAGCCGGTGGTGCCACGGCCAATGGCCGCCTTCAGGTCTTCGAGTTCAAGATAGGCGATCGAGTCCACGCCGAGGAAGTCGCGGATCTCATCGATACTCCGATTGGCGGCCAGCAGGTCGGGCCGGGAAGGGGTGTCAATTCCATAGAAGCAGGGCCACTTGTACGGTGGGGAGGAGATACGCAGGTGAACCTCTGTGGCTCCAGCCTCGCGCAATAGGCGCACCATGGCTTTCGTAGTGGTTCCGCGCACGATCGAATCGTCCACCACCACCAGCCGCTTGTCGCGAATGTTGTCTCGTAGAACATTCAGCTTCCTACGGACCGCATCAACCCTGGAGGCCGGGTCCGGGGAGATGAAGGTACGGCCGATGTAGCGATTCTTTACCAGCCCCTGCCCAAAGGGAATGCCACTCGCCTCGGCAAAGCCGACCGCGGCCGGCACGCCGGAGTCGGGCACCCCCATAACCAGATCCGCATCGGCGGGCGCGGAGCGGGCCAGGTATTCCCCCATGCGTCTACGGGTTCCGTAGACCTCCTGACCGAGCAAGAGCGCATCGGGACGTGCGAAGTAAACGAACTCGAAGATGCAAAGGCGCGGCTCGATGGTGGACGCCGGGAATGGATGGCTCGAATGGATGCCGTCCGCGTCGACGATAACCATCTCACCGGGGTCCACCTCCCTGATGAAGGTGGCGCCCACCACGTCAAGAGCGGGTGACTCGGATGCGATAACGTATCCGCCGTCGAGGGCGCCCACGCATAGCGGACGGAACCCGTGAGGATCACGCACCCCGACGAGGCGGTCATGATCCATGATCACCAAGGAGAAGGCGCCCCTCAAATCGGGAAGCACAACTCCGAGAGCCTCGATCAGCACCTCGGGGTGATTGCGATAGCCGGCCCTCAGGTTGTCGGAGGGAAGACGCTTCTTGATCTCCTGGGCAATGTAGTGAGCAACGAGATCAGAGTCGGTACGCATGTCCTCGGGGGCGACTCCGAGCTTCTCCTCGAGGTCAGCGGTGTTGGTCAGATTCCCATTGTGGCCAAGGGCCACTCCGGAATCCGCGACCGCGCGGAACACGGGCTGGGCGTTTCCCCAAGTCGAGGAGCCGGTGGTCGAGTAACGAGTGTGACCTATGGCCAAGTGCCCGGGAAGGGACAAAAGCGTGCGATCGTCGAAGACGTTGCTTACCAGCCCCATGTTCTTCACAACCGTGATCGAGGTACCATCGGATACGGCCATTCCGGCAGATTCCTGGCCACGGTGCTGGAGCGCGTAAAGGCCGTCGTAGGTGGCATGGGAGACCGACCGTGCACCAGGGGCGACACGAATTCCAAAAACCCCGCAGGCCTCCTCGGGACGATCGGGCCTGTCCGGATTATCCAGGCTGGCTGGGAGAGGGACGCAATGGTCCCCCGCGCAGTCTCGGTTGGCTTCCATCCTCAACTCCAGCTCGCCCTAAGCGCGACAGCCCTCAGACAACGGTTGTGCGACCAAGGCTCGGCTGCATGGCAAGTCGTGCCCGATGGCTGCAAACGGTGCGCGAGGGACGGCCAAATGTGCATCCCCAACAACGGCGTCGGCGCTGTCCAAATAGAATCTAGTCACTCGATACAGCGCGCGAAAAACCTCTTTACGTATTAAGGATACCCGCCCGAGGCAGGCAATGATGATAGACCTTCACACGCACTCACGCATCTCCGATGGTTCAGAATCGCCTGCCCGCGTAGTAGAGCTTGCCAAGGAGGCCGGCCTCTCCGCCGTAGCGCTCACTGATCATGACAGATTCGATGGCTTGAACGAAGCCCGGTCTCGGGCTGCCGAACTCGATATCGAACTAGTCCCCGGCGTCGAGGTTTCCTGCCACTGGTCGGTGGGGACCATGCACATGCTCGTCTATTTCGTCGACCAACGCTCCACGCCAATCGCCGAGACCCTGGTGGAGATGCAAATGGCCAGGGAGGAGCGCAATCGCAAGATTATCGCGCTCATGAACGACGCGGGTATCGACATCACCTACCAGGAACTCGCCGAGGAGGGAGGCGGGAGCGGTCTGGGCAAGCCCCACTTCGCACGCCTGCTCGTAAAAAAGGGCGTCGTCTCCTCGCTGCAAGAGGCCTTCGACGTCTACCTGGAAAAGGGCAAGCCTTTCTACGTGCACAAGATCACCTATGAGCCCGAGGAGATGATCGACCTCGCACTGGCCGCCGGAGGGTTGCCGGTCCTTGCGCATCCCTACAGCATCGCCGGGGACGAGTCGATGATCCCCACCTACATCGCAGGCTGGGCCGAGCGTGGCCTGGCGGGAATCGAGGCGTACTACGGCCGCTACGACCAGGAGCGGCGAGCAAAGCTGGCTTCACTCGCTCGTTCCCTCGACATTGTCGCGACCGGCGGAAGCGATTTCCACGGCAGCTACAAGCCCGACCTCCAGGTGGGGATAGGGCGAGGAGACTTGCGAGTTCCCGACGAGGCGTTGGCCGAGCTCAAGGAGCGGGCCAAGCACCTACCGGTTCGTGGTCTCGCAGGCGAATAATCCGCTTCCATCCCGATCTGCCGCCCGGCCCGCCACGTCCGCCGGGTGAGGCGGATGTGAACGAATACCGGCCAAAGAGGGTCGTTTTGCCCTTGGATCGTCTGACAGAAGAGCTTTAGCATCGCGTCAAACGTTCACAAGAGGGTGGTACACCTTTGGAAACACGGATCAAACGGGCGACGCTCGGAGCCGGCGCAGCAGCCATCCTCATCGCCGGGAGCGCCGCCTGGGCACAGGGCTGGAGCCGGCAAGTAGCCGGGCAGGGGCAGGCGTCATTCGACACGCAGGGAAACGGGAGCTCCTACGGTTACATGATGGGCGGCTCAGGTGTGCCCGGCTGGGAGCAGGGTGGCTCGCTGCCCGGCTCCATGATGGGCGGCTCAGGTTCACCGGGTGAGATTATGGGCCGGGAATACGCAAATGCACCGGGTCCGAGGATCGCCTCCTCCGCCGCTATGAGTGCCGCACAGGCGGTGCCGGCCGGAGCACACATTGACAGGGCGCGGCACGCGGTGACTTTCTCATCAAGGCAGGTTCACCTGACCATCGTGGCCACTATGACCGGCTCGTCCGACGGTTTCGAAGTCGGTGGAATGGCCAATCCCTCGATAGTTGTCCCGCCCGACAGCACGGTCGAGATCAATTTCGTGAACGCCGACCCGGACATGGCCCACGGCTTGGCCATCGTGCCGAGCGGTGCGGGAAACAGCGTGATGCCCATGATGACGGCCCGTCCGGCCTTCACGGGCGCAGCGGTATGGTTCCTTGGCGATGCAACCAAGTCAAGTGCGCCGGAGCAGACCATCCGCTTCAGTGTCGGCGTGGCCGGCACCTACCAGTACATCTGCCCCGTGCCCGGCCACGCCCTGGCGGGAATGCAAGGAGACCTGATCGTCTCCTAGCGCGGCAAACGGAGGCTAGCCCGCGCCCGGCATGCGAGCGCTACAGGGCGACCGTCGAGCCGGCCCCGAACGAAGCGACTTTAGAACCGTTGACCCGCCCGATCACACGCGCAGGCAAACCGGCTTTCGCGAAATGCCCGATCACTCGATCCGGTTCCGAACTCGCCACGACAACGCGCGACGGGGACTCCGAAAACAGCTCAACGACCGGATCGTCGCCAATGCCGTCGAGCTCGAACCCCATTGCCGACGTCCTTGCCATCTCCAACAGGCATAGGGCAAGCCCTCCGTCGGAGACGTCCGAAATTGCGGATACGGAAAAGCCCGCCGCCGCACGAACCAGCTCCACCACCGCATCGATCAGCTTCTGGTGTACGCCGTAGTCGAGCTTCGGAAGCGACCCGCTGCGGAGCCCGAGGTTCACCCACGCCAACCGTGATCCTGCCAGGTTGGACTCAGTGGTTCCCACCAGCACCAGCGAATCCCCACTCCGATACCTCCGCGCGGGCGGCACTGCATTGACTTCGTCCACCAGGCCCAGGGTGGTGAGAACCGGCGTCGGCTCGATATTGCGGCCACGGGCCTCGTTGTAAAGACTGACGTTGCCTCCGACCACCGGAACCCCCAACTCGATGGAGGCCTTGGCGATACCGTCGATGGACTCCGAGAGTTCCCACATGACCTCAGGGTGCTCGGGATTACCGAAGTTGAGGCAGTCCACCATGCAGGTCGGTACCGCCCCAACCAGGGCGACGTTGAGGGCGGATTCGGCTACCACCAGCTCCGACCCACGACGGGGATCCAAGGCACACCAACGGGAGTTGCCATCCGCGGAAAGGCCTATGCCCTTCTTCGAGTAGCCCACCTCGGGCGAGGAGAGCCGCAGCAGGGTTGCGTTCGCGCCAGGTCCGACCACCGTATTAAGGAAGAGCTGGTGGTCATACTGGCTGTAGATCTCCTTCGGATCGAAGACCATCTTCACCAGCTCGACGGAAATGTCGACTCCCCGGCATGCGTCGGTGGGGTCCTGCTCGGCGCGCGCCTCGAATCCCTCCGGCTTGGCACGGGGACGGTCATAAACCGGGGCTCCGTCAGCAAGGGACTTGGCGGGAACTTCGGCGACAAGCTCTCCAGCGTCGAAGATGCGCAATATACCTACCCCGTCCTGGCCCCGAAAGGTCACCGGCTCCGTGACTACGCCGACAATTGCCGCCGGGATCTCCCACTTGGCAGCGATGGCGAGAACGGCAGGGGTGTTCTCGGGAGTCACGATGGCCAGCATCCGCTCTTGGGACTCCGAGGTCATGACTTCGAAGGGCTCCATATTGGCCTCGCGCCGGGGCACCTTCTCCACGTGCACGTCCATCCCCAGCCCGGCGTTGGCGGCGGTCTCAGAGCTGGCGCAGCTCAGTCCGGCCCCGCCGAGATCCTGAATGCCGACCACCAGCTTGGCGTCCAACAACTCCAGGCACGCCTCGATCAGGCGCTTTTCCTCGTACGGATCGCCCACTTGGACGCTAGGCCGCTTGCTGGAGTCGACTTCAGCCCCGAATCCCGCGGAGGCAAGAACCGAAACACCTCCGATTCCGTCCCGGCCGGTGGGCGAACCCAGCAGGATCACCTGGTTCCCGACGCCCTCGGCCCGCGCAAGAACGAGCTTGTCCACCGGCAGGATCCCGACTGCGGCCACATTTACCAGCGGATTGGAATCATACGTGGCGTCGAAGACAATCTCGCCGCCCACTGTCGGCACGCCGACCGCGTTCCCATATCCCGAGATTCCCGCCACGACACCGTTGTATATGTATCGATTTCTAGGATCGGAGGCCTCACCCATCCGAAGGCTGTCGAGGAGGGCAATGGGCCTTGCGCCCATGGTGAAGATATCCCTCAGTATTCCTCCGACCCCGGTTGCCGCCCCCTGGTAAGGCTCGATCGCCGAGGGGTGGTTATGCGACTCCATGCGGATTGCCACGGCAATACCGTCTCCGGCGTCAATGACTCCCGCATTCTCGCCCGGACCAACCAATACCTTCTCCCCCTTGGAAGGAAGGCGACGGAGGTGGAGGCGGGATGACTTGTAAGAGCAGTGCTCGGACCACATCACCGAATACATGGCGAGTTCGACATAGTTGGGTTCCCGGCCAAGGATTTCCTCGATCATCTCGAGTTCGTCGTCGGTCAGGCCCAGTGCGCGGTGTATTGGCTGCTCCATATGACTACAGCCTAAAGTCCGGATGCTCCGGGGGGCGCGTCCGGAAATCCCGGTGAACTCGGGCGACCGCGCGGCGGGCGCAAAGAGCGATCCCGGACCGAATTACTCCCGACGACTCTACGTGGCCACAATTCTGTATTTAATCTGAGACACAGCTGAGAAATTACACCGCTATAATCCTTCACCTTCAATTATCGAATCGACCGGCCGCCACGAAGAAGCCCCGCGGTATTCAAGATGCGGAACCTCCTGGCAGCAGGGCGGCGCCTGTCAGGAAATCCTCCCAACCCGTGGTGAGGACTCGAAAACTTCGTCTAAACAAATTGCTGCTTTGGTTTATGACCACTATTCCGCTGGTGGCAGCCCGCATGACGTCATCCTGTGCACAATGGGTGTCGCCACCGCCACCGTTGTGCTACGTGCGGTGAGAAACCGGCGTGATAAGCCCACGTTGAAGATGCGCCGAACAGCTCGGCCTGGCACTACGCACCTGCTCACACGTAATTTTTAGGCGACAGTCTTGCCATTTCCCCAAATCTAGACTGCCGTTGCTTACTTCATTTGTAGTGACGATACCGTAGGTTGTCACGCGACCACACGGTTGTCAGAACTGCAACCGATAGGAGTTACGAGTCCATCCCTTCGCGTGGTACATACCTGCTTGCCACCTAACTCCGTTCAAGACATAGAAATATTCATGCCGAAGGTACGCTGCAACGTAACCGTTGTATCGCCAAAGATCAGTGCTACAATTCTCTACACGTAGATAGAAGCGCCGACTATTAAGGTAGTATTGCGTCATGGTCGAAACTCAGAATCGGAATGCTGACGGTGCCAAGGATGCCTCGGTCCGCGGTCAGGCAAAGATAATCCGGGAGTACCTAGAAGCTCTGGAGCGGAATCGCCCACGGCGTGGCCGAAGGCGTACTCGCGAAACAGTCGAAAAGCAACTTGCCCAGGTCGAAGCGCTGCTCGGTGATGCGGATCCGTTGGACCGTCTTCACCTCATTCAGCGCAAGCTCGACCTCGAAAAGGAGCTGGAGAACCTCAAGAACAAGGTCGACATAGGTGATCTCGAGTCGCGGTTCATATCCGTGGCGCGCGAGTACTCAGACCGCAAGGGAATCACCTACGACGCCTGGCATGCCCTGGGCATATCCAACGAGGTACTTGACCGCGCCGGAGTTCCAGTGCCCAAGGTCGCGGTTCGGCGTAGGCGCACCGCCCCGGCGGCTCAGTAACTGGATTTACAGATTTCAGCCATCACCGACGGCGAGCAGCTATGCGCGCCCTAGGTGATGGCTGCTTTGATTTAAAAGGAAGCGCCTGCGGGAAGCGCAGTCTCAGCCGTTTAAAACGGCCTCGATGAACGAACTCAACACCTTCCGGCCGTCGGTTCCTCCAACGAGTTCCTCGACCGCGCGCTCAGGATGGGGCATCATCCCAACAACATTTCCCCTGGGATTGGAAATTGCAGCGATCGAGCCAACTGAACCGTTGGGATTGTCCACGTATTTGAAAACGATCTGGTCATTTGCGACCAACATGTCATATGTGACATGATCGCAGGTGTAGTTCCCCTCAAAGTGATTTATTGGCAACGAAATGATCTCGCCGGGCTGTAGCAGCGCGCTGGCTACCGAGCGATTCGATGCCACCTCAAGCTTCTCCACGTCGCAGATGAATCGAAGGCCGGCGTTCTTCTGGAGAGCGCCTGGCAACAGTTTCGCCTCGGTGAGCACCTGGAAGCCGTTACATATCCCCAGTACGGGCTTGCCGGCTTCAGCCATTTTCACAATGGATGACATCACCTTGGAGAAGCGCGCAATAGCACCTGGTCGGAGATAGTCACCGTGGGCAAAGCCTCCGGGAAGCACGACGGCATCACAGTCGCTGAGTTCGGAGTCCCCATGCCACTTGATCTGTGCCCGCATGCCAAGCAAGCCAAGAGCGTGCACCACATCGTGCTCGCAATTGGTGCCGGGAAAGACGACGACGCCTACCGTGGGAGGCATCTCAGGAGGAAGCTGCGGCCAGCAGGTCCCGCACTCGGAAGTCCTCCAGTACGGGATTGGAGAGAAGCTGCTCGGCGATCTGCGTTACCACGTCTGCCGCTGCATTCTCGTCGTCGGCGTTCAACAGCAGGCGAAACAGCTTGCCAGTGGCCACCCTCTCCACTGAGCCGTAGCCCAGGGAAACGACTGCGTCAAGTATCGTCATACCCTCAGGATCGGACACGCCGTCCTTCAATAGCACTTCGACGACAGCTTCGTACCTCAATGTGAAATACCCCGCTACATAAGATCGCCTATGGGCACGAAAGCCCAAGGCGCGCAACTCCCTCGGACAACCTAGTCGCCGGAGCCGGGACCCCCGGTCAAGGACGCCGCCTTCGCGCGGGACAACCAATCCTCGAACGACTGGCCGGTGATCCGCTCGTAGGCACTGCGATAACGGGCCGAGAGCGTGGACAGAACCTCGGTGGGAAGGGCGGGCGGTGGAGGGGTCTTGTCCCATCCCAAGGTCTCCAGGTAATCGCGCAGCGGCTGCTTGTCGAACTGCACGGGCTCCCTTCCGGGCTCGAGCACGTCAGCCTCCCAGAAGCGCGAGGAGTCGGGTGTGAGGACCTCGTCGCAGAGCAGGAGATCACCGTCGCAGTAGCCGAATTCGAACTTGGTATCGGCGAGGACGATACCCGCGCCGGCCGCGGCCTCAGAACCTCGGGCAAAGACGGCGAGCGAGACTTCCGCCAGGCGGTCAACCAGTCCCGAACCGAAAATTTCGCGCGCGCGCTCGACCGAGATGTTCTCGTCGTGGCCGACCGCGTTCTTGATCGAAGGGCAGAAGACCGGCTCGGGAAGCGCCGAGGCGAGCTTGAGCCCGGCAGGCAACTTATGCCCGTGGACGGTTCCGCTGGCCATGTATTCCTTGTAGGCACTTCCCGCGAGATGGCCTCGCACGATACATTCGAGCTCCACCATTTGCGCGCGCCTCGTGACCACCGATCTTCCCACGAAGTCCGGATCGATGACCTCGCCCACGCCGGCGGGAGTTGGAAGGGACTCGATCAGGTGGTTGGGCACGATGTCGGAGGTGAGCTCCATGAACCAGCAGCTCATGGCAGTCAGTATCTGCCCCTTGCCCGGCACCGTCTCAGCCATGACGACGTCAAAGGCCGACACCCGGTCGCTCGCCACCATCAAGAGACGGGGTGGATCAAAAGACTCCAGCTCGTAGACGTCCCTGACCTTGCCCGAATAGACGTGGCGCATGGGGCCCTCCTTGCTCTATAACTCCCGCAGCCGGCTCAGTTCTGCCCAAGCCTGCGAATCTCGCTGACGACGGCGGCCGCGGCATCGACCGTCAAGCCGGCATTGGCGACAACACGAACCTCGTCGAAGGCATCCGCCAGCACCTCCTCCTCCAGGTAGGCACCGGCCATGGACACCAGAACGTCGCGAAGCGGCCGCCTCTGGTTGCCCGCCTCGCGCGCCGCGGATTGCACGATCCGATAGGCCTCGTCACGCGTCAGCCCGGCCTTTACCAGGGCCAAAAGGAGTGACTGCGAATACACCAGCCCGTAAGAAGCCTCGAGGTTCTCCTTCATGCGCTCCGGGTAGACGATAAGGCCACTTATCAAGCCGGTGAACTTCACCACCATGTAGTAGGCGAGGATCGAGGCGTCCGGCAATATCACCCGCTCGACCGAGGAATGAGAGATGTCGCGCTCGTGCCAAAGAGCAATGTCCTCGAGCCCCGAGACCAGGTATCCACGCATCACCCTGGACAGGCCGACCAGGCGCTCGGACAGAATCGGATTGCGCTTGTGGGGCATGGCGGAAGAGCCCTTCTGACCCTCTCGGAAATACTCTTCCGCCTCCTGCACCTCAGTGCGCTGCAGGTGGCGAATCTCGGTGGCGAAGGCCTCGATCGAGCTTGCCAGGGTTGCCAGCGCGTACAAATATTCAGCATGGCGGTCACGTGCGATAACCTGCGTGGCGGGTACGGGCTTCAGCCCGAGCGCGTCACAGACCATCACCTCCACTTGCGGATCGATGTTGGAGAAGGTGCCGACGGCGCCGGACAGCTTGCCCACGCTTATGCCCTCGACTGCACGCTCCAGGCGCTGGTAATCACGGAACAGCTGCAGGGTCCACAGCCCGAGCTTGTTCCCGAAGGTGGTCGGCTCAGCATGCATGCCGTGGGTGCGCCCCGCCATGATCGTGTTGCGGAACTCCACCGCCCGGGTGCCAACTGCCTCGATGGCCCCGGCCAGCTGGCAGAGAATGGCCTCTCCGGCCCGGCGAAGCAGCACGGAAAGGGCCGTGTCGACCACGTCGGAGGAGGTGAGGCCGTAGTGGACCCAATTCCCGGCGGGCTTACCCACCCGGGCCTGGACCACATCCACAAAAGCGGCCAGGTCGTGGTTGGTTACCCTTTCGCGCTCGTCGACCGCGGCCACGAACTCGTCGTCCACCGCCGGCCGATTGGCGCGGACCAAGGCCGCATCAGCCGCCGGGACCCTGCCCAGTGCGGCCAGCGCCTCGACGGTAAGGATTTCAACCTCGAGCCATGCCTCCATGCGAGACCGGTCGGTGAAGACCTCGCCAATCTCGGGAAGGGTATATCTTCCGATCAACTTGGGGCCTCCTTATGCCTTCTGGGGCGGGCGAGGGGCAGATAGGACACGTGCGCCGATATCAGAACGGTACTGGGCGCCTTCGAAGTGAATGGCGGCGATCGCCGAGTAGGCGCGCGCCAGCGCGTCCTCCATCTGCTCAGCGAAGCCGGTTACCGAAAGCACCCTTCCACCGGCAACCAGGAGCTCGCCGCTCGGCCCCCTCCTGGTTCCGGCGTGGAAAACCTTGACGCCCCGGAGTTCAGCGGCGTCGACTCCGGAAATGACCCCGCCGGTTCGCGGGGCTTCCGGATAACCCGGCGCGGCCATGACCACTGTGGCGGCCGCTGGATGGCGCATCGCCGGGGGCTCCCCCATGTCACCCTTAGCGGCTTGCGCCAGGAACTCCCCCAGCCCCGCACCGAGTGCAGGCAGGACCACCTGCGCCTCCGGATCTCCGAAGCGAACGTTGAATTCCACGAGCTTCGGCCCGGCGGAAGTCAACATCAGACCGGCGTAAAGGACTCCGCGATAATCGATACCCATCTCGACCAGCCTGGCCACTGCCGGCTCCACAATCTCGGCCATCGCGCGAGCCTCGAGATCGGCGCCGAAGAACGGCACCGGCGAGTAAGCGCCCATACCGCCGGTGTTGGGCCCCCGGTCTCCGTCGAGAAGCCGCTTGTGGTCCGCGGCGGGGCGAAGAGCCACGGCGCGCCGCCCGTCCACCACCGCCAGCAGCGACACTTCCGGACCGACCATGCCCTCCTCGATGATGACCCGCCTCCCGGCATCGCCAAAGGCGGAGCCGGAGAGTTTGGCCACAATATCGGCCTTGGCCTCCTCCAGATCTTCGGTGACAAGCACCCCTTTCCCGGCTGCAAGACCGTCGGTCTTCACCACGTAGGGGGGTGCCATCGACTCCAGATAGTGGAAGGCCGCGGCCTTTTCCTCGAAAGCCGCAAATGCCGCGGTGGGCAGCCCGGCCTCGGCGGCAACCTGCTTCATGAAATGCTTGGAGCCTTCGAGCATCGCCCCGTCACGCCCCGGTCCAAACACGAGCTTGCCCTCGGCGCGCAAGCGGTCCGCCAGCCCGTCAACCAAAGGTGCCTCTGGCCCCACTATGAAGAGGTCCGCATCGAGGGTTTCCACGGGCTCGGTTGTCACCTCGGCACGCGCGGCGATTCCCGGGTTACCCGGAACCGCCACAACCTGGTGGCCCTCTTCGGCAAGCGTGTCGCAGATCGCGTGCTCGCGCCCGCCTGATCCGACGACGACGATCCTCACGGCAATCTCACGAACTGGTCCCGGCTCGGCCCGACCCCTACGGTTGAAATCTTGACGCCGACCGCGGACTCTAGGAACTCGATGTAGCGCCGCGCCGGCGGCGGCAGCTGCGATGCGGTGGTGAAGGAGGAGAGCGGGGTCATCCAGCCTTCCAGCTCCTCGTAGATTGGCTCGACACGGTGGAACACGGACTGATGATAGGGAACCGCGTCGAGCACCAGGTCTCCGTCACGATAGCCAATACACACCTTGAGAGTCTCGAAGCCGTCCAACACGTCGAGCTTGGTCAGGGCAATCTCGCTAAGAGAGTTGAGCCTGGCGGCTTGGCGAACGAGCACGGCGTCGAACCAGCCGGCGCGGCGGCGGCGGCCGGTGACCGTCCCGAACTCGTGGCCCACCTCGATCAGGCGGTCGCCGGTCTCATCCTTTAGCTCTGTCGGGAATGGTCCCGCCCCGACTCGGGTGAGATATGCCTTGGCGATGCCTACGACCCGGTTGAAGTAGCGCGGGCCGATGCCGCTTCCCGCCGAGGCCCCGCCGGCCGTCGGGGAGGAGGATGTCACGAAGGGATAGGTGCCGTGATCGATGTCGAGAAAGGTCGCCTGGGCTCCTTCGAGCAGGATCTCCTTATCACTCTCGATTGCGCGGTGCAGGATGTTCACGGTGTCGGCAATGTGGGGGGCGAGCTTGGGCGCGTATTCGTCAAGGTACTTGCGTGCGATCTCGTCGGCCGAGAGGGGAAGGCGGTTGTAGACCTTGGAGAGAACCAGGTTCTTCTCCCGAAGGGCGACGTCAAGCTTCTCGCGGAAGATCTTGGGATCCAGGAGGTCCTGAACCCGCAGACCGATCCGGCTCGCCTTGTCGGCGTAGGCGGGGCCGATCCCGCGCTTGGTGGTGCCAAGTGCGTTCTTGCCAAGGTAGCGCTCCGAAACCTTGTCCAACTCGAGGTGATAGGGCATGATCAGGTGCGCCGAGCCCGAGAGCAGCACCCTGGATATGTCCACTCCCCGCGCCGCAAGCCTCTCCATCTCCTCGATGAGGACACCAGGCTCGACGACGACGCCGTTGCCTATCACGCAGGTGGCCCGCTCGGAGAGGATGCCCGAGGGAATTAGCGAGAGCGCGAAGGACTGACCGTCCACCACTACGGTATGCCCTGCGTTGTGCCCACCCTGGTAGCGCACTACGTAGTCGCAGTCCGCAGCCATGAGGTCGGTGAGCTTACCCTTGCCCTCGTCACCCCACTGCGTTCCGACGACCACCGTGACAGGCAAGAGCCACCTCCAGGTTTGCGGGTAAAGGCCCGAAAAAGTCCATGGAAATGCTACTTGCCCGCCGGGTCACTTAAGGATGACGGCATCCTCGTTGGTCGGATCAAGATCGGCATGTATGGTGTCGCCCTCGCCGAAGCGGCCTTCGAGGATCGCAGTGGCGACCGTGTCCCCAAGCCAGCGCTGCACCACCCGGCGAAGCGGGCGGGCTCCGAACTCCGGGTCGAAACCAACGGAGGCCAGCCGGTCTTTGAGCTCCGAGGTCACCTCGAGCCCAATTCGCCGAGCTCGTAGGCGGCGGCGCACATCGTCGATCTGGAGCTCGACGATCGTGTCGAGGTCCTCCCGGGAGAGGGTGTTGAAGCGGATGATCTCATCGATCCGGTTCACGAACTCCGGCTTGAAGAATGAGCGCGGGTCCACCGCAAGGTTCGAGGTCATGATCAGCACCGTGTTGGTGAAGTTGACCGTCCGCCCCTGTCCGTCTGTCAGACGTCCGTCGTCCAGGACCTGGAGCAGCACGTTGAAGACGTCGGGATGGGCCTTCTCCACCTCGTCGAGCAATACCACCGAGTAGGGGCGGCGCCGGACCGCCTCCGAGAGCTGACCGCCCTGGTCGTAGCCGACGTATCCAGGAGGAGAGCCGATCAGGCGCGAGACGGTATGCGCCTCCTGGTACTCGCCCATGTCGATGCGGATCATCGCCCGCTCGTCGTCGAAGAGGAACTCCGCCAGCCCCTTGGCGAGCTCGGTCTTACCCACCCCGGTGGGACCGAGGAAAAGGAAGGAACCAATCGGGCGATTGGGGTCGGACAGGCCCGCGCGCGAGCGCCGGATGGCAGCCGCCACGGCGGCGATGGCTGCATCCTGGCCAATCACGCGAGTGCTCAGCTCTTGCTCCATGCGCAGGAGCTTGGAGACCTCGCCCTCGAGCATCTTGGAGACCGGGATCCCCGTCGCACGCGACACGACCTCGGCGATGTCCTCTTCGCTCACCTCTTCCTTGAGCATGCGCATGTTGGACTGCAATTCAGCGAGCTCGGCGGTCTCGGCCCGAATCGCCTCCTCGAGGGCGGGGATGACCGAGTAGAGGATCTCCGAGGCGGCATCAAGGCGACCCTCACGCGTCATCTGGTCGGCCCTGGAGCGCTCTGATTCGAGCTTCTCCTTCTTCTCGCGAATCGACTCGATCTTGGACTTCTCGAGCTGCCAGTGGCCGACCATCCCGAGGCGTTCCTCGTTGAGATTGGAGAGCTCCTCGTCGATATGGGCCATTCGCTCAGTTGCCGCTACGTCCTCTTCCCTGGAGAGCGAGATCCGCTCGATCTCCAGCTGGCGGATGCGCCGGTCCACCACGTCGATCTCGGTCGGCATGGAGTCGATCTCGATGCGCAAGTGGCTGGCCGCCTCGTCCACCAGGTCGATGGCTTTGTCGGGAAGAAACCTGTCGGTGATGTACCGGTCCGATAGAACCGCCGCCGCCACAAGGGCCGAGTCCTGGATCCGCACCCCGTGAAAGACCTCGTAGCGCTCCTTCAGGCCCCGCAGGATGGCAATGGTCGCCTCCACATTGGGCTGATCGACCAGCACCCGCTGGAAGCGGCGCTCCAGGGCGGGGTCCTTCTCGATGTACTTGCGGTACTCGTCGAGAGTGGTTGCGCCGATCATCCTCAGCTCGCCGCGGGCGAGCATGGGCTTGAGCATGTTGGAGGCGTCCATCGCCCCCTCGGCGGCGCCCGCTCCAACCACGGTGTGCATCTCGTCGATGAAGGTGATGATCTCACCCTCGGATGCGGCGATCTCCGCTAGCACGGCCTTGAGGCGCTCCTCGAATTCTCCGCGATACTTAGCCCCCGCGACCATGGAAGCGAGATCCAGGGCCACGAGCCTCTTGGTCTTCAGCTGCTCGGGGACGTCGCCTTCCACGATGCGCACCGCCAGCCCCTCGACAATGGCGGTCTTGCCGACTCCGGGCTCGCCGATCAGCACCGGGTTGTTCTTTGTCCGGCGGGACAAAACCTGGATTACACGTCGGATCTCCTCGTCGCGGCCGATCACCGGATCTATCTTGTGCCGGCGGGCAGCCTCGGTAAGATCCCGGCCGTACTTCTCAAGCGCCTGGAAGGACTCCTCGGGATTCTGTGTCGTCACCCGATGGGAGCCACGTACCTCCCTAAGCGCCCCGAGCAGGGCGGCACGGTCCGTCCCAAAATTGGAGGCAAGGCCGAGCAGCAGGTGTTCGACGGAAAGATAGTCGTCGCGCATCTCCTGGCGGTCCAAGTCGGCTTGGCGGAGAAGGTCGAGCAACTGCCGTGAAAGCTGTGGCTCGGCGCCGTAGGCGCGTGGAAGGCGATCAAGCCGATCGGTGATCTGGTTCTTGAGGGACAACGGAGAAAGCCCCAGCTTCGCCATGATCGGCAACGTCATCCCCTCGGCCTGGCCCAAGAGCGCCAGTGCCAGATGATCCGGGGTGACCTCAGGATTGGAGCGCTCCTTGGCGAGGTCTACCGCCGCCGTCACACCCTCCTGGGTCTTCTGTGTCCACTTGTTGGTATCCATCGAACTCATATGAGCGGTTCCCCGCCTTTCGTTCAGTCCATATCCCTAACCGGGAAGCGATATCCGAAAGGAACCATCGCCTGGCGCAGCGGCACCAGATCCCGCCGGTACTGGCGATGGGCCTCCATGATCCTCTCCTCGGCCACCGCGCGAACTCGCCTGAGCTCCTCGCGCAGCTCATCAATCTCCTTCTCGAGCTCCAGGACGCGCTTCACGCCTTCTAGATTCAGGCCCGCGTCGGTGAGCTCCGCGATACGCCTTAGCCTCGCGATGTCGGTCTCGCTGTAGCGCCTGCTGCCACCACTGGTGCGCTGAGGGTCAAGAAGCCCTTTGCGTTCATAGATGCGAAGCGTCTGCGGATGCACGCCCGTAAGCTCGGCGGCAACCGAGATCACGTAGACCGCCTTCATGACGAAGTCGTCGCCACGATCATTTGCCATCTAGCCCAACACCTCCTTAAAGGCACTTTCCGGCTTCACGCCTCCATAGCGGGGGCAAGCAGCTTCCTAAGCTCCTCCACCGCCTTGCGCTGCTCGGCGGTGAGATTCTTCGGTACGTCGATCTCCACGGTCACCAGCAGATCGCCGGCAGGATGCTTGCCTTGCGCGGCAACACCGAAACCCCTGGCCCGCATCACCTGCCCGGAGCGCGTGCCGGCCGGAACCTTCAGAGTCACCTTGGAATGCAGTGTCGGCACGACGATCGTGGTTCCGAGCACCGCCTCGGGGTAGCTCACCCTGGCTGTCGTGGTCAGGTCCCGCCCCTTGCGCCCGAAACGAGGGTCAGGCAAGACTTTCACGACCACGTAGAGGTCTCCCGCCGGGCCTCCGTTGCGCCCTGCAGCTCCCTTTTGCTTTATCCGTATGCGCTGCCCGTCCTCGACGCCGGCGGGGATGCGCACGCTGATCTGCCGGTTCTGCACCGTGGTGCCGGTTCCATGACAAGTCGGGCAGGGCGTGTCCACTAGGACCCCACGTCCATGACAGGCGGGGCAGGGCGACGAAAAAGAGAAGAAACCCTGGTTCTCGTTCACCGAGCCCGTGCCTTGGCAGCGAGCACACACCTGTGGCGAGGTCCCCGGCGCCGCCCCGGTTCCGTGGCAGGTGGCGCAAGCCGCCTCGCCCGCGACGTTGACCGTCGCGGTCACGCCGTCCACGGCGTCGGCAAAACTCAAGCCGAGCGTGGTCTCCAGGTCGGCACCGCGCTGCGGGCCATGGCCGGCCCTGCGCCCGCCTCTGCCGAACATCGTTCCAAATACATCGCCAAGGTCCTCCACGCGCACGTTGAACCCACCGGGCGCGCCGCCTCGGCCCTGACCCACGAAGGGCCCCTGGGCCCGCACCGAGTCGTATTCGGCTCGCTTTCCGGCATCACCGAGGACCTCGTATGCGGCGGATATCTCCTTGAACTTCTCCTCGGAGCCGGGGTGGGCGTCGGGATGGTACTCCTTGGCCAGCTTTCGGTAGGCTTTTTGGATCTCCTTGTCCGTAGCCGACGAGCTGACGCCAAGGATCTTGTAGTAGTCCTTCTCGTACCACTCGCTGCTAGCGGCCATTCAGGGTCACCCCACTACCTTCACCATCGCCGGCCTAAGAGTCCGCCCCTTGAAGGCGTATCCGGCTCGCATCACTTCGGCGACCATCGGACCGTCCTCTCCGTCCTCGTGCAGCACCGCCTGGTGCAACTCGGGATCGAAGGGAACCCCGGTGGCGTCGATCCGATTGAGCCCCTCGGCCGCCAGTGCGGCAAAAAGGGGCAAAACCGTCTTGGAAACCAGGTCCTCATCCTCCGTTCCCAGCTTGTGCAGGTAGAGGGAGTTGAGGTCGTCAAGATTGGGAAGCAGCCTCTCAAAGACGGAAATCACCTTGCGGTCCTGATTTTCCGCCTCCATCCGCTGCGTGCGCCGGCGGTAATTGTCGAAATCCGCCTTGGTCAGCTGGAGAGCCTTAAGGTACTCGTCCCGCTCGGCGGTCAACACGTCCACCAGCTGCGCCAGAGATAGCTCTTCGACGCCCTCGGTAAGATCGCCTTCGCCATATTCGCCGGCGTCCTCAGCTTCGAGGGCATCCTCCGGCAGCTCGCTGCCAGGTTCAACCTCGGGCTGGTCGTCCATTGCGTTCCTTTCCATGATCAATCACGCACGCCCCTGCCACGCACTTTGCCTTGCGCTTCCGTGCGTGGTAGGGGGGAGACTCACTCCTTGGGTTCGTCGACGATCTCGGCGTCGACTACCTCGTCGTCACCTGAGGACGAGGTCGCGGAGCCGCCGGCGGCGGCCGAGGCGTTCTTCGAGGCCTCTTCGTAGAGCCTCTGGGTGAACTCCTGCGAGGCGCGCATGAGGGCGTCGGTGGCTGACTTGATCTCGTTCACGTCGGAGCCCGCCAGCGCCTTGCGCAGATCGGTGAGGGCCGCATCGACCTTCTCCCGCTCCTCGCCCGAGAGCTTTTCACCCTGCTCGGCCAGCAGCTTGTCGGTCTGGTACACCAGGGTGTCGCCGTTATTGCGAACCTCGGCCTCCTCGCGGCGGCGCTTGTCGTCGGCGGCGTGAGCCTCGGCGTCCTTCACCATACGGTCGATGTCATCCTTGGAGAGTGAGGACTGCCCGGTAATGGTGATGGACTGCTCCTGGCCGGTCGCCCGGTCCTTGGCGGAGACGTGCACGATTCCGTTGGCGTCGATGTCGAAGGTCACCTCGATCTGAGGGATTCCTCGCGGAGCCGGCGGCAACCCGACCAGCTGGAACTTACCCAGGGTCTTGTTGTACATCGCCATTTCACGCTCGCCCTGCAGAACGTGGATCTCCACCGAAGGCTGGTTGTCGTCGGCGGTGGTGAAGACCTCGGTCCGCTTGGTGGGGATGGTCGTATTTCGCTCGATGAGCTTGGTCATGACGCCACCCTTGGTCTCGATACCAAGGCTCAACGGGGTCACGTCCAGAAGCAGAACATCCTTGACTTCGCCCTTCAGCACGCCCGCCTGAATGGCGGCGCCTACGGCAACGACCTCATCCGGGTTGACACCCTTGTGCGGCTCTCGACCGGTGAGGGAGATGATCAGGTCCTGGATGGCGGGCATACGCGTCGAGCCACCGACCATCACGACATGGTCGATCTGCTCCTTGGAGAGGCCCGCGTCACGGATGGCCTGCTCGAACGGCCCCTTACAAGCGTCAGCCAGGTCGGCGGTCAGCTCCTGGAACTTGGCGCGCGTCAGCTTGACGTCGAGGTGCTTTGGCCCCTCGGCGTTGGCGGTGATGAAGGGAAGGTTGATGGTGGTCTCCTGGACCGCCGAAAGCTCGATCTTGGCCTTCTCGGCTGCCTCCTTGAGACGCTGCATGGCCATCTTGTCGCCGGAAAGGTCGATCCCCTCGGTGTCCTTGAACGACTTCACCAGCCAGTCGATTACGCGCTGGTCCCAATCGTCACCACCAAGGTGGGTATTGCCCGAGGTCGACTTGACCTCGAAGACGCCATCCCCGATCTCCAGGATGGAGACGTCGAAGGTTCCACCGCCCAGGTCGAAGACGAGGACCGTCTGCTCCTGGGAGTCCTTGTCGAGCCCGTAGGCCAGCGCAGCCGCGGTGGGCTCGTTGATGATGCGCAACACCTCGAGACCCGCGATCTGTCCCGCTTCCTTGGTCGCGGTGCGCTGAGCGTCATCGAAGTACGCGGGCACAGTGATGACGGCCTGGGAAACCGTGTCGCCGAGGTAGCTTTCCGCATCCCTCTTGAGCTTGGCTAGAATACGGGCCGAGATCTCCTGGGGGGTGTAGGCCTTCCCATCGATGTCCATCGTCCAGTTGGTGCCCATATGGCGCTTGACAGAGCGGATGGTGCGCTCGGGGTTGGTTATGGCCTGGCGCTTGGCAACTTCGCCAACCAGGACCTCACCGGCCTTGGAGAACGCCACCACCGATGGCGTGGTCCTCCCGCCCTCGGCATTGGGGATGACGACTGGATCGCCACCTTCCAGAACGCTGACTACCGAGTTGGTGGTCCCCAGGTCGATTCCGACGGCCTTAGGCATAGGTTCAAACCTCCTACTGAAACTTGCTTACAATTATATATGCAACAAAGTTGAGTCTATCCCTATCAACTTTGAAAAACGCCGCTTTTTCGCTCCAGCTTTGGCGGTTGCCACGCCGGAGGGGCTACGGTTCAAGGGTTATGGGACAGTTGATACTGCTGCGCCACGGTCAGAGCGCTTGGAACCTGGAGAACCGCTTCACCGGCTGGATTGACGTAGACCTCTCGGAGCAAGGGGTTGAGGAGGCAATCAAGGCCGGCCAGATAATGGCCTCGGAGGGCCTCGCCCCCGACTTGGTCCACACCTCCGTGTTGGACAGGGCGATCCGCACCACGGAACTCGCGCTCAGAGAAATGGGGCGCACCTGGCTGCCCGTTCAGCGCCATTGGCGTCTGAACGAGCGCCACTATGGCGCTCTGCAGGGCCTCAACAAGGACGAGATGCGCAAGAAGTACTCCGACGAACAGGTTCACCTCTGGCGGCGCTCCTACGACGTCCGTCCGCCGGCCCTTGACCGGTCCGACCCAACCCACTCAGTTCACGACCCACGATACGCGGACGTTCCCCCCGAGCTGGTCCCCGACTCCGAGTGCCTCGCCGATGTCCGGGCCCGCATGCTCCCCTACT
>JAJZLQ010000102.1 GCA_021850605.1 Actinomycetes bacterium | reverse complement strand
GATCGGAGGGAGAGCGTCGCTTTCGAGCGGAGTTGCAGCCCGGCCGGACGTGATCGGAGGGAGAGCGTCGCTTTCGAGCGGAGTTGCAGCCCGGCCGGACGTGATCGGAGGGAGAGCGTCGCTTTCGAGCGGAGTTGCAGCCCGGCCGGACGTGATCGGAGGGAGAGCGTCGCTTTCGGCATCCACTGCCCATTTGGGAGGCTCCCACTTCGCTCCTGATCCTGCGAAGTGGCGCCCCCTGGGCCTCCGCGCAGGAGTATTGAAAGTCGCGGCAGCTCTACCTACGGCAGTCTCAGAGTCAGCAAAAATAGATCCCTCTTGGGTGACGGGCTGTGAGGCTTCGAGTGAAGACTCGGCCCCGGCCCTTGACGCAACCTCTGGTTCGGCCCAGATTGACCTGCCCAACCGTGCGGCCGACGCTCCCAGTACGTCTATTCGGGAGCTGAAACGCTCCGCCCTTGGAATCTCGTGATCCGGGCTCGGCGGCGGGTGATGCGCCCCCGACTCAATCTCCTCCACCCGGAAGAAGAAGTGCTTTGCTGCCTCGAGCATCCCTGAAAGGGGCGCCGGCAATCCGACGATTCCGCCTGCAGGTGAAGCCTTGTGGCGAGGTCCAGTCTGGCCGATGCCATCCCCGGAGCCAATCCAGCCGGTGGTTTCCGTCTCCGGACCTGTAGGGGGATCCTTCATTGCGGAGTGAGCCCCGATGCCTTCGGGGTGCGGCGCGTGGGAAATTTGGGAGAAAAAGCGCCTCATGCTCCCGGAGAGTCCGGCCGGCGTCGGCTCGGCGACGAAATCATCCTCGGCGACCTGATGAGGATCACCCGTCTCCGGCTCGTCGAGATCCGGTTGCCTATCCATCGTGGCGAGTGATTCCTCTTGGTCTCGCTCTGTGTCGGTCACGTCATTCAGCTCGTCGGGCGGAGTCGTCAAATCCGACTCGAAAGAGAGGCCGGTCCTGTCGCCTGCCAATGAACCGCCTCGTATGAGATTGGTCGGCTCATCCTCGGCTCGAAGCGATTTGGCGACACGGGAGAAAAAGCGCCCCACGCTCCCGGAGAGTCCGGCCGGCGTCGGCTCGGCGACGAAATCATCCTCGGCGACCTGATGAGGATCACCCGTCTCCGGCTCGTCGGAAACGGCGAGCTCCGCCTGGGGCAAGGGCGGTGGTTGATCGCCGACTTCGTGCACAGCCGCGACACTGTGGTCCTCGGAAAACCAGAGGCCGTCGTTTGCCACCTGCTGGTCGCCGGTCCCTTCGATCTCAACCGGAGCTTCGTCGACGGGCGGCTCGGACTTGTCTTCGGGGTGCGGCGCGTGGGAAATTTGGGAGAAAAAGCGCCGCATGCTCTCGGAGAGTCCGGGCGGCGTCGGCTCGGCGACGAAATCGTCGGGGTTCTGGTCAGAGCCATCGAACTCGTCGGTATCTCGTTGCGGTGGGTGGGGTTCAGCCTCTGCATGGGACCGGGAGAAGAAGCGATGACGCCTCTCCATATAGGCAGGCTCATCCTCCTCGAAGAATACCGGGCCCGCGAGTTCCGCCTGACCCATCTCGTGGCCCTCGCCAGGTGACTCAGTAGTGAACAGGTCAGAAATCGAGGAGTGGCCGGCACTCCCGGCATCGACCGCGTCTTCCGGTTCAACCTCGCCGGCCATTGGAAGGTCGCGTGCTGTGCGACCAAAAAGACGGCGGGACCAGGGCGGGGCCGGTTGCGCCGAAGCCGTATACGCGGATCTGTCGCTGGAATCCGCTTTGCTTCCGAGACCTCGCGCTACGCGGCCGGGCCGCGGCCGGTTGGCGGCGGTGGGGATCTCCGATGCCAACTTGGTATCGTCGTTGGAAGTATCGGAGCCGGATTCTCGGAGCAACTCCTTTGGCAATTCTTCCGTCTTGCCGGCGAGTACAGCTAGGCCGCGTTTGAGCTGGGAACGAGGGGACTTTGATGCTGTTGCTCTGCGCTCGATGCTCTTGGCAGCAGCCGACTTCTTCTTGCGGACCTGGGGGTCGAAGTCGCCGCGGAAGAGGTCGTCAGATGGATATCTGCCCTCAACCATGAGCTTTCCTCCCCGTGGCCATCGGGTTCGGCCCCACGATCGCTGCGGTCCCCAGAACGACAACGCCCGTAAATAACATTATTGTAGTTTGCCGCATTAGCTGCATGCTTACCCGGTAAGTTCTCGATCAAGGCCATCATTGCATCACTCTGCGTGGGCTTGGAGCCAAAAGGTTTGCTCTTCGGTGCCTGGCGAATCCGGAAAGGCAAAGGGTCCGCCGGCAGCGAAACACCCGGAGCAGCGGTTGGCGTTGAAACGAGCGCGGCAAGGCGCCCACCCCGCCGACATCTTCTCTTATTATTGAAATCCCCTGGACATGGACGTCAGGAGAAAAGGCCGGTGTGGCGCAGCTGGTAGCGCAGGCGACTTGTAATCGTCAGGTCGTGGGTTCGAGTCCCACCACCGGCTCGGCTTTTTCTATGTCCTGATCAGGAGTTCTCAGGCGGACGACGCAATCTTGCCAGCTCGAAGAGCGTGATCGCCGCCGCATTGGAGACGTTGAGCGAGTCGAGCCTCCCCACCTGAGGTATCCGCACCAGGCGGTCGCACCGCTCAGCCGTAAGCCGGGCGATGCCGCGATCCTCCGCCCCGAGCACCAGGGCGACCCGTGAGGCCTCGCCGGCATTGAGCGAGTAGACGCTGCCCTTCCCGCGGACATCAAGCCCGATTCGAGTCACATCCATCTTCTCGAGCTGGAGGAGCGCATTCGGTACGCCCGGAACCAGGGCGAACTGGAGATACTCCACGGCTCCCGCAGCCGCCTTGGCCACTGTGGGAGTGATAAGCGAAGTCCGATTCTGGGGAAGCACCACCCCTGTGGCGCCTGCCAGCTCGGCCGAACGAAGCACGGCCCCCAGGTTGTGGGGATCGGTGATCCCGTCCACCACCACCAGGAAGGGATTTCCCGAGCCTTCTACCAGCTCTTCCAGGTCCACTTCGCGCAGCGCCGCGGCACGGGCAAGAACGCCCTGGTGCCCCTCGGACCGCGTGGCGAGCTCGAACTTGCGGCGAGAAGCCGTTATCAGCGGAACGCGCCGCGAAACGCACAGGCTCACGATTTCCTCGACGACGCCCTTCCGCTGTACCGACTCCTCGATCCATACGAATTCGACCCGACGGCGGCCCGCGATGAGCAGTTCCCTGACAGCCTGGCGGCCCTCTATCTGCTCGCCACCTAGGGAGCGGCGCCTCGGCGCCTGCCGGCGCTCACCGTCCTGGCGTCGATTCTGGCCCTTGTTTCGAGGCTCCTTGGCCATATGTCAATTCCTTCCGGGCCAGGCAGGGGGAGCCTTTGGGTCCCGCGGCCTCCGGTGACGTAATCCCGCTACCGGCAAAGTCGAAAATACTAATTGCGCTGACCGTACTTCATGGCCTGGGGGCGAGAAGAAGAAGGGATGCCGTGCATACCACCGCCTCAGCCTTCCCAAGCGGCCCGACTCCTTCAGGGCTCTTGGCCTTGACGCAGGTTGGGGCGCCGAGAACTTCGGTCATTTTCGCCTCCATCGCGGACCTGTAAGGCGCCAAGCGCGGTGCCTGAAGAATCACGGTGGCGTCAGCGTTGAGGATCTCGAAGCCCGCGTCAGTAACCATTCGAACGCATCGGGCCAGGAGTTTCACCGAGTCGGCTCCCGCGAGCGCCGGATCCGACGCGGGAAAGTGGTCGCCGATGCCCCCCAGTCCGGCCGCACCAAGTATCGCATCCGCAATGGCATGGGATACCACGTCGGCATCCGAATGTCCCATAGGACCGTGAGAGAGCGCCACCTCGACTCCCGCAAGTACGAACCGGCGCCTAGGGTCGGTGGAAAGCGGATGCAGATCGAAGCCGCTACCAACTCTCAAGCGCCTCAACTCGCTCTCCGCCGGCACTACTTCGCCTCCTCGATGCGAAACTGCGCCAAGGCGCGCGCGACCACAAGGTCAGCGGCATTGGTTATCTTCAGGTTCGTCTGTTCTCCTTCAACCGGGACCACCCGGAATCCCATTGCCTCGGCGGCACCTCCGTCGTCGGTGGTCTCGATGCAGACGGAATGGACGGCCCGTAAGACTTGGGCACGGAAACCCTGCGGGGTCTGGGCGGCGAACATGCCCTCCCTCGGGACCGAGTGAAGGGAGCCGTCCTCTTCGAGACGCTTCAGCGAATCGACCACGGGAACGACCGGAACCACGGCCTCCTCGCCGGCAACCAGGGCGTCTACCACCCGCCTGAACAGGGCTGGAGTCGCCATTGGACGCGCTGCATCGTGGACCAGGATCACCTCTGCCTGAGCTGGAACGGCATCGAGCCCGCAGCGCACGGACTCCGCTCGCGTCGCTCCGCCTGGAACCGTTAGAGTGCCCGGCCGCCGGAGCTGAGCAACCATCTCGGCAGGTACCGCCACAACCACCCCATCGCTTACAGAAAGCGCAGCGGCAATTGCCATGTCCAGGGCGGTGCTGGATCCGATTTCGACGAGTTGCTTCAGTCCTCCGAAGCGGGCGCCGCTTCCGGCCGCCACGATCACGGTCCAAACTCTGGGGCCGCTCGGATCTGACGACAACGGCGGATAAACCTATGCCAGGGCCGCGTCGAGCTTGGCCTCGGCCTCCTCCTCGGAGACGCTGAGCGCGAAGGTGAGCTCGGAGACCAGGATCTGGCGAGCCTTGGAAAGCATCCGCTTCTCGCCTGCGGAAAGACCCTTGTCCTTATCGCGAATCGACAGGTTCCTTACCACCTCGGCCACCTGGTAGATGTCGCCGGACTTGAGCTTCTCAACGTGGTTCTTGTATCTGCGAGACCAGTTGGTGGGCATCCGCGCGTCCTTCTTGCGCAGGACGGCGAAGACCTCCTCGACCTCCTCGTCGTTGATGACCTCCCGGATTCCGACCTCTTCGGCCTTTTCCACCGGCACCTTCAAGGTAAGATCACCGTAAGCGAGCTTAAGTACGAGGTATTCGCGGGTCTCGCCGAGGAGGTTCATTGCTTCCCGCTTTTCGATCACGGCGGCGCCGTGATGCGGGTACACAACCTTGTCTCCAACCTCGTAATTCATGATTCTCCCGGTCTTCAGCCTAGCCTTGTTAATTCTAGAGCCGAAGAGAGGCCAAGGGCCCGGGGCGAAGGTCGGTATTTTAGGTGTAATAGGACCGTAGTTCAAGTCCACGGTTGAAACGGGTGGGGCAATGGATAAGAATCTCAGCGTGGATATCGTCGACCTGTTGTCTCGTACGCCGCTCTTCCAGGCCTTGGAGGAGGAAACCCTGGGCGCAGTGCTCGCCTATCACAAGATCACGAGCTACCGACGAAATCAGGAGATCTTCCACGAAAACGACGCCGCCAACTCGCTGTTCGTAGTTCTTTCGGGACGAATCGGAATCGTCAAGTCCTTCCTCGATCGCAAGGAGTCGATCGTGGCAATCATGGAGACCGGGGATCTCTTCGGGGAGATGGGGCTCTTTGACCAGGAGGGGCGGTCGGGCACAGCCAGGGCCATAGAGCGCTGCGAGGTCATCGAAGTTCCCTATGCCCCGATCCGCCAGGCGATAGAGTCAAGGCCAAAGCTTCTCTGGTCACTTCTCAGGCTGCTGGCGGGACGGCTGCGCCAGACCGACGATGCGCTCACCGACGCCATGTTCCTGGACGTTACCGGTAGGACCGCCAAGCGGATCATCGAGCTGGCCGGAGAGAGCGACGAGTTCACACTTCCGCTAACCCAGGAAGAACTTGCCGGATTGATCGGAGCTTCCAGGGAGCGTGTGAACAAGACGCTTGCCACGTTTGTTCGCGCCGGCTACATAGAGGTCAACGACCGCAACTACAGGATCAAGAACCGCAAGCAGCTGCAGATCATCGCAGGCTGAAAAGAACACCCGTCTTGGGCCGAGGAAGATCACCTCGGATCGGAGAGTGATCGAATGACGGATTCGCAACACGGCCATCATGCTGCCGCGGCGACCAAACATTCGAGCAGGTGCAGGATGCGGTTTTCAGTGATACCGAGACCTGCCCGCTGGGCAATAGCCGCAGGGGCCGCAGGAGGCGCCGTCGGCTTGGTGATAGGTCTCGTGATCTACCCGCCCACCGCGGCCTTCGCCGCGCTCGAGCTCGGCGTTCCCTCCGCAGCGCTGGGAGGGGTGGCCGGCGGCATCGCCACACTTGCAACTCGTGGCTATCGCCGCATGCGATAGGCGCCGAAGCCGGGTTACCGGAGCCGGCCGGAACCATTGCCAGGAGCCGGCGGGACATGCATCGGACTTTGCGGCGAATACCCCACGCCTCGCCAAAGCCCGCTCCCCCTAGGTGGACCGGATAGCCATGACGGTATAGCTCAAGGGCATCGGCACCCAATCAGCCGGCGTCTCGAAGTGCTCGTTCTCACCTCGCATCTCGGGGAATTGAGCAAAGGAGGTCCACGGATGCTCCTCAAAGTGGGTAACCGCGAGACCATGACGCAGGAGAGCCGAGATCACCTCGGAGAGGCTGTGATTCCAGGAGTAGGTGGTGTGCGTACCCACGCTCTCCGCACCGTCGGTGTAAGAACCCTCGGAGGTGTCAACCATCGGGTCGCCGCTTTCGAAGTAGCTCCCCCTGAGCATCCACCCGTCCTGCGCACGGTCGAGGATGAGCCCGATGGGGTGTACCTCGTGGAGAAACAGGCGTCCACCCGGCCGTAGCAAATGAGCTACCACTGATGCCCAGCGATCGATGGAAGGGAGCCACATTAGGGCTCCCAGGCTGACGTAGACCAGATCTGCGGAAGATGGCGGAAGCAGCTCGGGGACGTCGTAGGTGTCGCCGAGGACGAAACGGGCCTGGGATGAGAGGCCGAGGCGTTTGGCAAGCTTCTGCGCCTGATCTATGGCGGCAGGGGAGAAATCAACTCCGATCACGTTCGCACCTGCGTTCGCCCAGGCGAGCGAATCCTTGCCAAAGTGGCACTGCAGATGTACAAGGTCGAGGCCCGCGACATCGCCAAGCAATGCTTGCTCCCACGCACGAGGAGGTGCGCCCTCCGCTATCCATTCATCGATGCGGTAAAACGCGGAGCGGCGATGCGCAGGCACCGCGGCTTCCCAGTAAGCAAGATTCGCCTCGAAGAACTCATTACCGGGTCGGGGGTCATGCGACATGGTGCGCTCCAGGCTAACTCAACCCAGAATGGCCGGCCCCAGCCGGATCCGCCGCGCAGCTCCCACGGTGGAGTCCCCTGGGCCTAGTCCCTTGTACCGGTCATTTCAGCTAGGTCGGCCCTCTGCAAATTCCCTCGGTGCGCGGGGTGGCCGATAACGTGTAGGACCCGGGCAGGCCATTCGACACGCAGGTTGGATACGCGGCTAGTCGCGCTCCTGCTCGGGACGCATCGTCGGGAAGGCGATGATCTCGCGGATCTGGGAGTTGTCGGTCAGAAGCATCACGAGCCGGTCGATACCGATTCCCAACCCACCGGTGGGCGGAAGGCCGTACTCGAGAGCGCGGATGTAGTCCTCGTCCATCGACATGGCCTCCTCGTCCCCCGCCCGTCCCACCTCGACCTGGTGAGCGAAGCGCTCGCGCTGCACGTCAGGATCGTTCAGCTCGGAGAAGGCATTGGCGAGTTCTCGTCCGGCCACAACGGCCTCGAAGCGCTCGACGTGATCCGTCTTGGAACGGTGATCTCTCGACAAGGGAGAGACTTCGGTCGGGAAGTCCGTCACAAAGACCGGGTCCCAAAGAGTGGCCTCGGTGGTCTTCTCGTAAATCTCGAGCATCAGCTTCCCCGCTCCCCAGCTCGGGTCGTCCTTGATACCGACCCCGTTGGCGATCTCCGCCAGGCGCTCGCGCCCCAGGTCAGTGGTCACCTCGACGCCCAGCGTCTCACTGGTCAGCTCCTCGAGTGTTGCGCGCCGCCAGGGTGGCGCAAAGTCGAGCTCGCGGCCCTGGTAGACGATCTTGGACGCACCGTAGAGCGTGGTGACGATCTCGTTCACCAGCGATTCGGTGAGCTCCATGATGTCGCCATAGTCCGCGTAAGCCTGATAGAGCTCCAGCATGGTGAATTCCGGATTATGCCGTGGAGATATGCCCTCGTTGCGGAAGACACGCCCTATTTCGAATACCTTCTCGAAGCCGCCCACGACCAGGCGCTTCAGGTAAAGCTCCGGCGCGATACGCAGAAACAGATCCATGTCCAGCGCGTTGTGGTGCGTCACGAACGGCCGGGCTAGCGCGCCTCCGGATATCGGGTGGAGCATCGGCGTCTCGACCTCGATGAACCCACGTGCCTCCAGGGACTTGCGCATTATCGAAAGTATCCGAAAGCGCGTCCTGAGAGCCGCGCGCACCTCCGGGTTGGCCCAAAGGTCGGCGTACCGCTGGCGGTGGCGAGTGTCGACGTCGTTGATCCCATGCCACTTGTCGCCGAAGCCGCGCCGCGCCTTGGCGAGCAGCACGAAGGAATCGACGAAAACCGAGAGCTCACCCCGGCGCGTCTTTGCCACCTCTCCGGATGCGCCGATCCAATCCCCGAGTGAAAGCGAGCAGAACGCTTCAAAGGACTCGAGGTCGTTCGCACGCGCAAAAAGCTGGATTGATCCGGTCTCGTCACGAAGCTCGGCAAAGGCGACTTTTCCCTGCACCCTGAGCAGCATCACTCTTCCAGCGACCGACACCTTGATCCCGGAGCTTTCGCCTTCCGCAAGACCGGAGTACTCGGCCACCAACTCACCGGCGTGCGCGGTCACCTCGTAACGGTAGGGAATGCTCAACTCTTCCGCCATTTGCCCTCGATGCTCGTTGTGCCAGACGCATTGAGTCTATTCGCGATGCAGGCACAGGCCCGGAAGGGGCCGCGGGGCTAGCGGGCCAGGATATTGCGCTCGTAGAGGAGGCGGAGGCCGTGCAGGGTCAGCCAAGGCTCGACCGCATCGATCTGGTCGCAGAACGGGGCGATCACCGCTGCCAGGCCACCAGTGGCAACCACCTTGGTCTCCGGCCCAAGCTCGGCTCGGAAGGCCCTCACCATACCATCGGCCTGCGCCCCGAAACCGTAGATCGCACCTGACTGCATCGACTCGACCGTCGAGCGTCCGATCACGCCCCGAGGTGGCGTCAGCTCGACCTTACGCAGGGCCGCGGCACTTGCCACCAGCGCATTCATTGATATCTCGACCCCCGGGCAAATTGCTCCCCCGAGATATTCACCCCGGCTGCTGACCGCGTCAAAGGTGGTGGCTGTACCGAAATCCACCACCACCAATGGAATTCCGTACAGATCGCGCCCCGCCACTGCGTCGGCAATGCGGTCGGCGCCGACCTCTTTGGGGTTGTCGTAAAGGATCGGCATGCCTGAGCGCACGCCAGGACCGATGATGAGCGGTGTGGTGCCGAACCACCGCTCGACCATCTCCCTCAGAGCCTGCGTGGCCGACGGAACCGTGGAGGAGATGACCACGCCGGAGATCGAGTTCAGGTGATCCAGGCCCTTCATGCCCAGCAATTGCACCATGAGCAGCGCCTGTTCGTCGGCGGTACGCTCCTCGACGGTGGCAATTCTGAAGTGATGAGTGAGACCTGTGTCCGCCTGACGTTGGCGGGCTTCTTCGGGGCCGTTCAGACTGGAGGCTTCGTAGACGCCGATCACGGTATTCGTGTTGCCGACATCGATTACCAGCAGCATTCCTCCAGGCCTTCCTACTACTCGAAGACGGCGACGTTGTCGATTAAGCGGACTCCATCGTAGCTAGCTGCAATGAAGAACCTCGTGTCCGCCTCGAAACGTTCGACTGGGTGAAGATCCACCCCGCTCGCGGCCTCCAGGTAATCGATGGCGAGCTCAGCTCCGGCCTCGCGCGCGGCGCTCTCGATGGCGCCGCGCATGCCGTCGATCACCGGCGCCGTGGCACTTCCCGGAACTGCGCTGGAGCGCCCCGTACGGAACGCACGGTACATTGCGGGGGCGGCTTTTCGAGCCGCGGAGGACAGCAAACGGTTACGGGAGGACAGCGCGAGGCCGTCCACCTCACGCACTGTCGGCACCACCACCATCTCCACCGGAAAGTGGAACTCCCTGATCAAGTCGGCGATGACCCGTGTCTGCTGGTAATCCTTCTCCCCAAAGAAGACCCTGGCCCTCCCGGCCGCGATGAACAGTTTGGAAACAACGGTGGCCACACCGTCGAAATGCCCGGGACGGTGCGCTCCCTCTTGCCGCTCGACTATTCCGGCGGTGCTGATATGCATGTTTACCGGGGAAGGATGGATGTCCTCGACCCGGGGCAGGAATACCGCATCCACGCCGATGGCCTCCAGCGCGGCCGCGTCCGCCTCGATGTCGCGCGGGTAACGGTCGAAGTCGGTGATGTTGTTGAATTGGAGAGGATTCACGAAGACGGAGACGCATACCACGTCGCACAGACGCTTCGCCTCCTCCACCAGCTTGAAGTGCCCCTCGTGCAGGGCTCCCATCGTCGGTACCAAACCGACCCGCGCACCCCGGGCACGAAACTCCTCGGTCCGGGCGAAAAGCTCGAGCGGATCATTCACCCTGAGCAACGGCACTCCCTTCTTCGCTTACTCTGGGCCATACGCGCGAGGCGACCTCTGGGGCGGAAAGCAGAACTTCGGCCACCTGGCCCTCGAAACGCGAGAGGTAATCGTCGTCTCCCAGATGGGCGGGATCGAAGTCAAAACCTGCCACCTGCCTGGCTGCTTCTAAGTCCAACTCCGCCAAAGGCGCCAGCACAAAGAGCCGGCCCGCGGCACGCGGGTGAGGAATGGTCAGCACCTTGTCGTTCAATTCCCCTGCCTCAGCAAGAATGATGTCGAGATCCAAAGTACGGGGAGCGTTTCGGTAAGGACGTTCCCGACCCATTAGCTCCTCTATGCGCGAGAGTTCCTCCCAGAGAGCATGCGCTCCCGCGCCGAAGCTGACCTCGGCCACGGCGTTGAGAACGGGTGCCGCTCCGGACTCCATCTCAACGGGCGAAGTCACGTAGATGGAGGATACGCGCACCACGCCCGGCATTCGACGCAACGCCTCGATCAGGTTGGCGAGCGGGTCCCCCAGGTTGGAGCCGAGCGCTACGAAATACCTCACCGCGGCGCGTGTCCCTCGATCTCCAGTTCGACCGCCGCATGCCCTAACCGGACGGGCATCGGTGGATTCACCTTTACCACCTTTACCCACACGCGCTGGGTGGGAAAACGCTCGGCTGCGGCGGAGGCAATTCTCCAACACAGGGCCTCCAAGAGGTGATAACTCTCACCCTGGACGATGTCGGCGACCAGCGCGCCAAGGCGCGAATAGTCCAGTGCCTCGCCGATGTCATCGGTGGCTGCGGCGCGTGCCAGGTCGAGCGTGGCCCTGACGCTCACCTCAAAGGCCTGGGGCCGGCTCCGCTCCTCCGCCCCCACACCGTGGCATCCCTCCACCCGGATGCGCTCCAACTCGACTACGCCGATCATCGTCGGCTACCTGTATCCGGCCAAGGCGCGGAGCTGGAGCAACTCGCGGACATCATGAACGCGCATGGCGGCGACACCGTGTGCGAAGCACCAGGCGGCAGTGGCGAGCGAACCCTCAAGGCGGTCGCGGGGTGGCGGCATCCCGCCTTCGAAGCGGGCGGCAATACGCCCCAGGAACGTCTTGCGGGAAGTTCCGACGAGGACGGGGTAGCCCAGATCAACAATCCGGTCAATGTTGGCGAGCAGTTCGAGGTTGTGATCCAACGACTTGCCGAAGCCGATACCCGGGTCGATCCAAACCTCCTCAATGCCCAGCTCAGAGGCCCATGCGACCTTCTCGGTCAAGTACTGCGCCACTTCGCCGACCACGTCGGCGTAGTGGGGGTTCTCCTGCATGGTCCGCGGCTCACCCTGCATGTGCATAGCCACCCATCCCACCCCCTCCGAGGCGGCAACCTCGGCGAGTGAGGAGGAGATATCGTTCACCAGCGTCGCGCCGGCACCGATTGCCTCCCTGGCCACAGCCGGCTTGAACGTGTCGATGGAAACCCGGACATGCTTGGAGAGCTCGGCGACAACCGGCAGCACTCTGCGCAACTCCTCCTTGTCATCGATGGGTAGGGAGCCCGGCCTGGTGGATTCACCACCCACGTCGATTATGTCGCACCCCAGTGCGGTCAGCTCGAGCCCGTGCTGGATCGCCTTGGCATGGTCGAAGTAGTCTCCGCCATCGGAGAACGAGTCGGGGGTCACATTGACCACCCCCATCACGAGCGCTGTCATCCCATGTACTCCTGCTCGGCGCGCCTGAGGAGCGACATCGCCTCGCGGCGTAGATCCGGATCATCGCGCAAGGCGCCTACGACCGAAGTGGTCAACAACTTGGAGCCGACATCGGTGTGGTCCTTCATGGTCATGCAGAGGTGCTCGCCCTCGGCGACAACAAGTACGCCGGCTGCGGAGACGCCCTCCATCACCGCTTCGGCAATCTCAGACGTCAACCGCTCCTGGATCTGAAGGCGACGAGACACCAGCGAAACCACTCGGGCCAGGTTGGACGCACCGGCGATCTGCCCACTGGGCCCGGGAAGATAGGCGATGGAGACCTTGCCGAAGAACGGAAGTAAATGGTGCTCGCACATCGAGAAGAAGGGGATCTCCCGGAGTGCCACCAGGTCCTGGTGGCCGCCGGAAAAACCACCCCTGAGCAGCGCAGCCGGCTCCTCGCCTACACCGGAAAGCAGCTCGGCCCATAGGTCGGCGACCCTCTTGGAGGTGAGCTCGCGTTCCTCGGGGGGCATATCGAGTTCGAGCGCATCGAGCAACCCGGCTACTGCTAGCCTCACTTGCTCATGATCCATCGGCCTCACTCGCGATCCTCGAACCCCAGCCCAACGCTTCAAGACTAACCGAGCGATACCGCTCGGGATTTGCGCCGCCCTAGGGAAGGGTCTCCCGGTAGGTCGCAATGTAAGGAAGGTTGCGGTATCGCTCGGCCACATCCAGTCCGTAACCGACAACAAACTCAGGGGGAATGTTGAAGCCGACGTAGTTGATGTCCATCTCCGGGGAGGTCGCTCCGTCTTTGACCAGCAGTGCACACACCGCCAAGCTCGCGGGATTGCGGAACCTCAGGTTACGAATCAGATAGGAGAGTGTCAGGCCGGAGTCGATGATGTCCTCGACGATAAGCACATGCTTGCCCACGAGGTCCGAGTCCAAGTCCTTGAGGATCCTGACCACGCCGGACGTCTGGGTTGCCGCCCCATAGGAGGACACCGCCATGAAGTCGAACTCCACCGGAACCTCGATCTGCCGGGCTAGGTCGGACATGAAGAGGAAGGCCCCCTTGAGCACGCCCACCAACAGGATTGACCTGCCATCGTAGTCGCGCGATATCTCCGTGCCTAGTTCGGCAACCCTACTGGAGAGTTTCTCGGCGGAGATCAGCTCCCCGGACAGATGCGGATCTTCATCGCTCCACGCACGGGCGCCTAATGTCATCTTCTTCCCATCCACTCTCACCAAACCGCAAAGAGGATAATACGCCCCGTCGCCGTCAATTGCTGAATTGGGCGAGGCTCAACCAGGCGGACCGAGAGGACGGTAGGCGATCTTCCCTCGCACGCCCTGCACCTCGACCCCGCCGGAAAGCTGAAGCCGGAATCGGCCGCCGCGAACAATCAGCTCCTCCAGCCGCTCGAGTGATGCGCGGTCGGGAGGATAGCCGGATATGGCCGAGACGGCTCGGCGAAGCGCCCTCATGCGGAGCGGGCGCGCCGCGGCGGCCAGGGCGGCCGCGTCCCCTGCATCCAGCTCAGACGCCTGGAAATCCAAGAGGTCGTCCTCGGCCCGGAAAACGGCGGCGCTGCGGGCCAGGATCGGTATGGGGTCACGCTTGGCGATCTCTCCAAGTAGCGGGAGCAGCTCGTGCCTGACGCGGTTACGCACGAAGTCAGGGCTCTGGTTGCTCGGATCCCGGATCGGTATGAGACCCAGAGCGGCGCAGATCGCCTCGGTATCGGCTCTGCGGATGCCCAGCAAGGGCTTAGAGGGTCCGGGCCTCATTCCCGCCAGGCCGCGGGGGCCGGCTCCTCTGGCGAGGTTGATTAGAACAGTCTCAGCCTGGTCATCCATGGTGTGCCCGGTCGCGGCGCCGGCCGGAATCCGGTCGCGGCGCAACGCACGCGCCCGCGCCTCCAAATTGGGTCCGCTTGGCACTGGGTCGCGCACCAGATGGAAAGGCATGCCCAGAACCCCCGCGAACTCCTCCACGGCGCCTGCCTCGTCTGCCGAAGTGGAACGCAACCCATGATCCACGTGCCAAATCGAACCCCTTACGCCGGCCATGGCCGCCAGCGCCGCCAATGCAACGGAGTCCGGGCCTCCTGAGACTGCGAGGTCCAAAGCCTCGCCAGGGGGCGGGAAGCGACAGCTTGCAAGCAGCTCTTCCACAGGCCGGAGGCTCCGAGAAATGGCAAGGCGCATGGCCGCCCGGCTTTGGAGGATCGAATTCTCCGTGAGGATCGCCAACACGGGATGAATGCTAGGGCCGGGGGAGGCGCGGGCGTTTCAGACGCCGACACCCACCCTTTTGAGCCATTTGTCCGGCGCGTTTATCTCCTCGAGGTCGGGCATGTACTCGCTCTTCTCGAACAGCTTTGCAATTGCCTCATGACCACCCGCCTCCTCGATTGCCTCGAGGAACGCCTTGCCTGCCGCATATTGCCGCAACTTCGCGTCAAGCCCATAAAGCTGACCGATGATCTTGGCCACCAGGTTCGGCGACTCCCGCCGCTGATGAAGAGCCTCTTCAAAGCGCTCCGCCTCGGGAATCACCCCGGCCGCCGCCCTCCCCATTATCAGGTCGCCGTGGCCTTCGAGTACGCTCATCAATCCGCCAAGGCGCGCCAGGATCGCTCTTTGCTGGTCGTTGACGAAGAGTCCGGCCACTCCCGACTCGCGAAGCGGGTTGCGGCCTTCCCGCAGCTCTTCGACCACCCTGGTCAAGCCCTCGAATACATCGCCAGGGCCGAGGTTCACGTTCTCGATCAGGCTGCTTACCAGGCCCCGGTAATAATCGACCATCCACGGGACGGCCTCGAATTGCAGCTTGTGCGTCAGTTCGTGCAGCAGCACCCAACGCTCGAACTGCTCGCGCGGGAAGCCGAAACGGGCCTCGAGGGTGATGATATTGGAGCCGACAATGTAGATCGGAGTGGTTGAGCCCTCGCCCTCGCCATCTCCGTTGGCAAACAGGGCGGCGTCGTATTGGCCAAGCACCCTGCGGGACATCCACCCGAACAAAAGCCCGAACTGGACGGCACTCGCCTGGGCACCGAGCGCGCCTAGGGGGCCGGGCATGTTGCGTGTCAGCTTTTCCGCCAAAGGGTCGAGCAGCGACGACATGGATCGTACGTTCGCATCCACCCACTGGCTGCGGGAAACCACCGAAACCGGAAGGACATCGCTATCAAGATGCAAACCTGAAGCCGCTGACACAAGAGCAAGGGCTTCGGAACTGAAGGCGCCGAGTTCCTGCTCGGTCCTCCCAAGTGCCTCCAGATCCTCCGGTGGGAAGGTTCCGATAACGCCTTTGGCCACCTTCGCGGCCGTCGTCCACGCAATCACTTGGCGCACCTCCCCGAGGAGAGTGGACTCTCCGTTAGGAGATCTTACGCCCCCGTGTTCTGGGCACGGTAAGTGGCTGATGGGTGAAGCAGTACTTGCCGCTGTTGTAGATGGAGAGCCGAGTTCCGCAGTTGGGCTCTTTGCAAACCCGGTCCTTGGGATATGCCCTCGAGGCCCGGGACATCCCGGAGACTGGCGTTCCACCTACTGCTTCGGTTCTGTTTGCCATGCTAGGACTAACTCACCCTCGGAGAAATTATTCCTTGCCCCGCACCCTGGACGTCTTTTCAACGTCGATCAATGCAGCAATCTTGACTCGCAATAGATCCGGGACACGATCACGAAGCCTGTTCGCGATCATCTGACGCAACTCGGCCTCGAACTCGTAAGCCTCCAAGCACGGCGAACATTGATCCAGGTGATGTCGGATCTTCTGACGTCTTGTCTCCGTCAATTCCCCGTCAAGGAAGCTGTAAAGACGAGCCAGTACTTCCCGGCATTCGCTAGATGTATCGTGTGAATGATTACTTTCCACTGCGACCTGCTACAAGTCCACGTTCGGCACCGAATTCGAACAACGCCTTCTGCAGTGCTTTTCTTCCACGATGCAGCCTGGACATCACGGTGCCAATCGGCACATCCATGATCTCCGCTATCTCCTTGTAGGAAAACCCCTCGACGTCACTCAGTATCACGGCCAGCCGAAACTGCTCGGGAAGCGACTCTATCGCCCCTTTGACTTCATCATCGGTGAATGACTCGAGAACTTCTTCCTCGGCCGAGCGGCCCGCCTGAGCTGCCTCGAGGGCGCCGAGGCGACGGTAGAGGTAAAGATCCTCCACGTCATCCAAGTCACTCTCCTCGGGACGGCGCTTCTTGGCACGGTAGGAGTTGATGAAGGTGTTGGTCAGGATCCGATACAGCCATGCCTTCAGATTTGTGCCCTCCTGGAACGACCCGTATCCCCTGTAAGCCTTCAGATAAGTTTCCTGCACAAGGTCTTCGGCCTCGGCCGCATTTCTCGTCATACGCATGGCCGCCGAGAACAGGGCGTCAATGTAGCCCATAGCGTCCTCCGCAAACCTCTCTTGATCCGCCATAGAACCTTCATCATATGTCTGCAGTTTTGGAACAGCGTTAACGCCAGGTAGCCAAGCTGTATTCCCGTCGACCCGGGCGCGCCGTGTTCGCGTCGACGCCAAGCTGCAGCCGGAGGGACAACTGAGCTGCTCGGCCCGAGGACGGACCGGGCACGAATACATGATCTACCGGGCGCGCCTAATAAGTGGGCTTGGTTCGTACAGCCATCGCCAGCGCAACCACCCAGCCGATGATCGACCATCCCAGGAAGAGGTTGATCACGAGCACCGATACCGAGTTGGGCACCTTGCGCCGTAGGGCCACAACCGTCGGCAAGAAGTAGAGCAGCAGTCCGACCAGGCCAAAGCCAGAGAGGAGGAAGGAGGCTCCGCCGATAAATATCCCGAGCAACATGCTATGCACATCCCTAGCCCGGCGAACATTCCCGCCGAACTCAAGCGAGGCCCGGCCACCGAGCACCGGCCTGAAATAATCTTGACACAACCCGCCCGGACGTACAAGGGCCGCCGCAACCAATCTTGCCGATTGCTTGGGCCGTGCAGAAAAAGGACATTCGTCGGGCACAATTATCGCTTCACGATATACTCTCCACTCATGACCGTGTTCAGGCCGACTCCTCGTCATGAGGTCAGCCTCGGCGCCACCCCGGCGCGCATGGCATTCCTGGCCACTTTGGGGCTTTTGCTGGGGATCGTCGGCGGTATGGCCGCCTACATCGTGGTGAAGCTCGTCGCTCTCATCAGCAATCTCGCTCTGTTCCAGCGGGTAGGTTTCTCCTTGCCAAACCTGTCCCACTACCACCCTGGGCCGGTGCTCATCCCCATCGCGGTGGTGGGCGCACTCGCAGTGGTCGGCCTCTCGCTTTGGACTCCGATCATCAAGGGCCACGGTATTCCCGAGTCGCTCGAGACCATCGTGCTCCGCGAAAGCCGTATACGCCCTCGCGTAGTCATAGCCAAACCGCTGTCGGCAGCGATCGCGATGGGAACTGGCGGCCCTTTCGGCGCAGAGGGACCGATAATCGTGACGGGCGGCGGCATCGGGTCGCTGCTCGGCCAGATCCTCACGGTGACAACGGCCGAGCGGCGCATCCTGCTCGCCACTGGAGCCGCGGCCGGGATGGCCGGCGTCTTCGCCACCCCGATTGCCGCGGTGATAATGGCCTTCGAACTGCTCCTGTTTGAACGTTCCCTGCGGGCGCTGCTGCCTCTCTCCATCGCCTGCGCCGTTGCCACCGAGATCCACTATCTCGCCTTGGGTCCCGAGCCGCTCTTCCACGCGGCAGGTATCCAGACTCCCGGGGCCGTGCAGCTTCCCTTGTTCGCGATACTCGGGGCCGCCGCAGGGTTACTGGCGGTGGTCATCAACCGAGGCCTCTTTGCCTGGGAAAGCCTCTTCAGGCGCTCGCGTATCCCCGAACTCTGGCATCCGATCGCCGGAGCGCTCGGCTTCGCACTGGTGGGCTTGGCCGTGCCGGGATCGCTCTCCGTCGGCTACTGGGCCATCACGGACGCAGTCAATGGGCGCTTCCTGGCAGGAGCGGCGCTTGCACTGGCAGGCGCAAAGCTGTTGTCATGGTGGATCGCTCTGGCGTCAAACACCTCCGGGGGGACGCTGGCGCCGATCTTCCTCATCGCCTCGACCATGGGTGAGGCCATCGGCATCGGCTTCGCCCACCTCTTGCCCGCCTTGCACGTTCAGCCTGGGGCCTTCGCACTGGTCGCCATGGGTGCCACCTTCGGCGCGGCAGCACGCGCCCTGCTGACAGGAGGAGTTTTCGCTCTCGAGGTGACGGGAGCCAACCACCTGGTCGTGCCGATGCTGCTCTGCCTCGCGATTGCCGAGCTGGTTGCGGGCTGGATGCTGCCGGAGCGGATCATGACCGACAAGCTGGTGCGGCGTGGATACAGGGTGGAATTCGACACCCAGGTCGACCCATTCCGCACTGCAGTGGCGGCGCAGGTGATGACGCCACTGGCTGAGGTTCCCGATCGCGACACGCTCCCGATCGTGCGCCCCACTTCCTATCTCCAGGACGTCCTCGACTGCTTTCTCTCCACCGGCGCCGAACAGGTTTTGGTGGTCGACGGAGAGACGCCGGTAGGGATGGTGCCCCGCTCGGCGCTGACGGACGCCCTGGCCCGGCGCCGGTCCGAGAATGAACCCCAGCCACCTACTCTGCATCCAGGGAAGACGATCGACCAATTACGCCGGCGCCGCGCGGCTCCAAACCCGGCGGATGACCTTGCCGGCAACTTCCCGGAGGGCGAGGCAACCGAGTGAACGGCGCAACCGGAGACCGCAATACCCGTTTTAGCGACCAGGACTACCGGGACATCCTCGCCTTCAGGGATCAGCTGCGCCGGTTTCTGGCGTGGAGTGAGAAGCAATGCCGGGCCGCAGGGCTTTCACCCTCCCAGCATCAGCTTCTCCTGGCCGTGCGGGGTCACCCTTCCGCCGAGGCACCCACGATAGGAGAGATCGCGGAGCATCTACAGCTGCGCCACCATTCCGCCGTCGGACTGATCGATCGGGCGGAGGCGGCCGGGCTGATCCGGAGGGTGCATGACCGGAACGACCGGCGTATGGTTCGAATCGCCCTGGAGCCGATGGGCGAAGAAGCTTTGGAAGAGCTCACTGCGCTGCACATCACCGAGCTGGCTGTTCTCGCCGAGGCCTCCGCGGCTTTCCGCCGGGCGAGGCCCGCAGACGGCGCCGCGGACGACTGAGCCGTCAAACGCAAGGGCAAAGAATGGAGCCCGAGAGGGGATTTGAACCCCTGACCTGCTCATTACGAGTGAGCTGCTCTGCCGACTGAGCTACCCGGGCCCGGATGCGTTAATCCTAGCCAGCTTCATGGTTGGTCCCCCAACAGCGCGCCAAGCACGTTGACCTCGCTAACGCCCGCCGCGAGCCGACGCATTGCAATGCGAACACGCTCCTCCACGCGGGAGTAGGCCAGGTAAGCCGACGTCGGATCACCCGCGCCAAGCGGTGGCCGTAGCTGGGCAAGCATGATGGCGAAGCCGAGCTCGAACTCGCTACGCCGCAGCCACCGCAGCTCGCGCGCCAGGTCCGCCTCCGCTTCCTTCACAACGCCGCGGCTCGCGCCCCCTTTTGCAACACGTTCACGAAGCTGCGCCAGGGCCGCCTCGCCTTCCCGCTTGCGATCGGCCACCACCTCGTCCACGAACCCCGTCAAGGCGCCGGCCTGGCGCATAAGTTCAAAGCCGCTGCGCGGTCGCTCGCTCGCCGCGCCACGCCATAGCGAAAGCCGGCGGGGCAGGAAGCCTCCGGCCACCAGCTCCCGCGCCTTGGCCAGGCTGCCCCCACACAGCTCGGCGGCACTCGCGGCCTCGCCCGCATCGGCGCCGCGCGCAATCAGAAGGCTCTCGATCTCCCGAGCGTCGACCGGCGGGAAGTTGACCTTTACACACCGGGATGCGATGGTGGCCATCTCGTTTCCGGCCGCTGATGCGACCAAAACGTACAGTGTCGACGGCGGCGGCTCCTCAATGGCCTTGAGCAGAACCGGCGCCACACGTCCGATATTCTCGAACTCCTCGAGAACAACCACCCGGTATCTGGCTCCCGATGGCGAGAGGGAGGCGTACCTGATGGCGCGGCGTGCGTCCTCCACCGACATCGAGCCGTCGCGATTGGCGAACACGTTGACATCCGGGTGGGTGCCGGCAAGCGCGGAACGGCAGTCGCCACATTCGCCGCAGCCCCCGTTCGGGCATATCAGTGCCGCCGCAAAGGCGGTTGCCCACTCCTCCTTGCCACTGCCGGGCGGCCCGAGAAAGAGGTATGCGTGTCGCGGAGAGGCCAGGTGCGCGGCCAGGACCGGGGCGAGCGTGGCCTGGAACCCCAGTCGGAGCAATACCGGTGGTGGTGAGGCATCGACCCTGCTCATGCTTCGATCCCCAAACGACGCTCTATCGCCGCCAAGATGCGCTCAGTGACCTCCGAACGGCTGCCGTGGCTGTCAACTACCTCCCAGCCGTGCCGTTCGGCGAGCACCAAGTAGCCCTCCTCCACACGGGACTGGAAGTCCTCACCCATTCCTTCGAACCGATCCGAGCCGTCCAGCTTGCGATGACCTCCCACCACTTGGCTGCTTAGCAGGATGGTCAGATCCGGCCGAACGCCGCCGGCGGCGAAGTTGTTCACGGTCTCGAGGTCTGCGAGCGGTATCCCACGTCCGTAACCCTGATACGCGTAGAAGGAACCCTCGAAGCGATCGGACAGCACCCACTCTCCGCGCGCGAGCGCCGGCCGTATCACTTCGGCGCAATGCTGGGCCCGGGCTGCGAGCAGGAGCAGCGCCTCGGCGATCGGGTCGATCTCGTGGTCACTGGCCAAGAGCGCCCTCAACTGCTCTCCCAGTTCCGTGCCACCGGGCTCCCGGGTTGCCCTGATGGACTTGCCCACCGCGCTGAGAGCTGCGGCCACCGCGGCCACCTGGGTCGTCTTGCCGACCCCGTCTCCGCCTTCGATGACCAGAAAGCGGCCGCGTTTCACCTCAGTCGGCATTGCTCTTTCGAGCCGACGACGCCTTACCGGTTCTCCGATTTGTAGCGGCGCTGGTACCGGTCTTCCGGGTGGTAGTCCCGGCCGCCTTGCGGCGCGGCGCCTTTGCCACCCCTTCGGGCGTGCTTGCACGCTTCTCGGCCAGGAGCTCGATCGCGCGCTCCAGCTTCAGACCTTCCTCCACCTCGAACTGCTTCACCGAGCAGTTGACCTCTCCATCGCTCAGGTAGGGGCCGAAGCGGCCGGAGCGGAGTACCACCTTGCGGCCATCGGGGTCGACGCCAAGCTCAACGGAGGTGGAGCTACGACGGCCCCGGCCAGCCTGGGGGGTCGCTAGTAGCTCCAGGGCCTCCGAGAGGGTTATCGAGAAGATCCTCTCTTCGGATTCCAAGTTCCTTGAAGTCGCACCACGCTTTATGTACGGGCCGAATTTGCCGTTTGCGGCCAGCACCTCCTGCCCACCCTCGGGATCCAAGCCCACCACCCTCGGGAGAGAGAGCAGCTCCACCGCTTGCTCAAGGGTGATGGCCTGTGGAGTCATGGCCGAGAAAAGAGACGCCGTCTTCGGCTTCGTCCCCTTCGGCATGGCATCGGCGTCGCCAAGCTGGACGAAGGGGCCAAAGCGGCCGACCTTGACGTAAACGGGCAGTTCAAGGTCCGGGTGAATGCCCAGGAAGCGCTCGGACTGTACCGACTCGAGCAGCTCCAGTGCCTTGTCCATGGTCAGCTCGTCAGGGGCGATCCCGTCAGGAATCGGGGCGGTACGCTCACCCATTTGGATAAAGGGCCCGTAACGGCCCACCCTGATTACGCACTCGCTGCCATCCGGGCCGGTCCCGAGGGGAAGAGTGTTGATGGCCCTGGGATCAATCTCCTCCAGCTGGCTCTCCACCAGGCCCTTCAATCCCGGAGCGTGATTGCCAAAGTAGAACTGCTCCAGGTACGGGACCGCCGGTTCCTCGCCATTGGCGATCTTGTCCAGCCGGTCCTCGAGTTCCGCGGTGAAATTGTAGTCAACCAGCGAGCCGAAATACTGCTCGAGAAGAGAGACGACGGCGAAGGCCACGAAAGAGGGCACCAGCGCCGTTCCCCGCTTGAAGACATACCCGCGATCCTGGATGGTCGAGATGATGCTGGCGTAGGTGCTAGGCCTACCCACACCAAGCTCTTCCAACGCCTTCACCAAGGACGCCTCAGTGAAGCGCGGCGGCGGCGTAGTGGTGTGTCCGGCGGCGGTTACCTCGGATATTTCCACGGTCTCTCCCTCGGTAAACGAGGGGAGAATCGCGTCCCGCTCGTCGCCGGAGTCATCACCGTCATCCGTATCCTCCACATAGACCCGGAGGAAGCCGGGGTGCGCAATGGTGGTGCCGGATGCCGCGAGGTAGGCCGTCCCCGGGGTGAGAACTTCGCCCTCAGGACTCCCCACCGGGCCGCTCAGGCCAAGCGGCGCGGAGAAACGCACCGAAACCGAGGTGCCGGTGGCGTCGGTCATCTGAGAGGCGATGGTGCGCTTCCAGATCAGGTCGTAGAGCTTGGCCTCGTCCGAGCCGACCGCCCTGGAAATTTCCGCAGGCGAGGCCCAGCGATCACCGGCCGGGCGGATTGCCTCGTGGGCCTCCTGGGCATTCTTAACCGAATTGCGATAGTTGCGGGCGGCCTTTGGCATGAACTCGGGCCCAAACGCATCGGAGATGATCGACCTTGTCTGTGCCACCGCCGCCTCGGCAAGGTAAGTCGAGTCGGTCCTCATGTAGGTAATGTGGCCCGCTTCGTAAAGCCGCTGCGCCGCGGCCATGGTCCTCTTGGAAGAGAACCGGAGCTTGCGCCCGGCCTCCTGCTGCAAGGTGGAGGTCCTGAAAGGAGGGGCGGGAGAGCGCCGATAGGGCTTCTGTTCGACCGCCTCGACATGGAGGGTCCCGGAGCGCAGGGCATCGGCGACCACCTGTGCGGAGCGCTCATCGAGCACGACCACCTTGGCGTTCTTCAGCCTTGCCCGGTCCAGGTGGCCATCGGCGGCAAAGTCACGGCCCGTCGCCACCCGCGCGGCGTCCAAAGCCGTCAGACTGGCTTCGAACGAGGAGCGCTGCTTGGCACCGACGGCTTGAACCGAGTAGTAAGAGGCGCTGGAGAAGCTCATGCGCTCGCGCTCGCGCTGTACCAGGATGCGTGTCGCCACGCTCTGGACACGTCCCGCCGATAGTGCCGGCTTCACCTTCTTCCACAGAACCGGAGAAACTTCGTAGCCATATAGCCGATCGAGGATTCGGCGCGCCTCCTGGGCGCTGACCAGATCGGCGTCTATCGAGCGCGTGTGCTCGATGGCCTCATTTATGGCGGATTCGGTAATCTCATGAAAGACCATCCTGCGCACCGGCACCCGTGGTGCCAGCACCTGGACCAGATGCCATGCGATCGATTCGCCTTCGCGGTCCTCGTCTGTCGCCAGATAGAGTTCACTGGCATCACGGACGAGGTCCTTCAATCGCTTGACCTGGGCACGTTTCTTGTCGCTGACGACGTACAGCGGCTTGAAGCCGTTATCCACGTCGACACCTAGGCGGGCCCACTTCTCCTTCTTGAGAGCGGCCGGAATTTCGGAGGCGCTGGTAGGCAGGTCACGGATGTGACCAATCGAGGACTCGACCATGTACCCGGATCCGAGAAACTTGGAGATCGTCTTCGCCTTTGCCGGTGACTCGACTATGACAAGTGGTTTCGCCATCTGCTGCCTAAACTATTCCGCAGCCCGCTTTCGGGCGCGGCCATCTTCTGCCCTAACAAACATACGGGCAAGCGGCCTCCGCTTGGCGCGCCGAGCTCAAATTGGCATACCAAGTGCCATGCTCCGCTTCATCCGGGCTGGCGCTAGTCGTCGTCCTCGACCGGCGCGAACTCGTAGGTCGGGTTCATCATGGCGATGTGGCCCTCAATTTCGCCCACGGTACCCTCGGCCGTCATACGGCGGCCCGGCTCGATGCCGGGGACCTGCCGCTTGCCCGCAAAGACGAGGAGGATGCCGCCGGTTCCGTCCTCCAGGCGCACCGCCAGCGACGGAACCGAATCCATGGGTTGGACGCGAACCGACCTTACACGCCCGGCCACCTTGGCCGGACGACGATATGCCACGTTCCCGATCGGAACAGCGCCTTCCAGGAGCCGCGTGCCAAAGGCCTCCGTCTCGTGCGCTGGAAGGGCCGTCTCCTTCTCTCCGGGAAGCTTCGGGCGCGTATCGAAGATGACCTTGTCGGTGCCCCCGATCACCACCTCGAAGGGGATGATGGTCGCGTTCACGTGCGGTAGCTGGGAAAGCACCTTTGCCAACGCATCGGCAGTCCTGTCGTGGAGGATTCGCTGCATGAAACCGGGGTATACCCGCCTGGGCAGGAGCACCGTCACCTCGGAGTCACCCGGCAGTGCCGCCTCGGCGACCACGTCCAAGGCCGCCCTGCGAATCCTGCGGTCGGTGCACTCGACGACTTCCAGGTCGAGGTGGCGCACCCCGAGCCGCGACCACTCCTGCTCAAGCAATCGCGCCTGTTTCGCGTCGATCTCGATATGAACCGCACGGATCTCGTCCGGAGTAAGGGTGCGTGCGTATTGGATTGCACGCGCAGTTGCCAGGTCGAGGTTCTCTACGAAAAGAATCACCTTGTGCCTGCGTAGCACCGGCGCCTCGCAGGCGGTGGCAACGCCCTGCTCGAGCTCGGCCTCCTCTGCGACATAACGGCGGTTGAGACGGATGAAGAGGAAAACGAGCGGTATGCCGGCGGCGAGTACCGCCCAGGCGCCCTCCTTGAACTTGGTAACCAGGAAGACGATCACGACGATGGCGGAGAGAACGGTGGCGAGAAGGTTCACCGCAAAGCCGCGGCGGTACCCGGGCTCGCGGTACTTCAGATGATGCTTCAGCATCCCGCCGCTGGCCATGGTGAAGCCGGTGAAGACGCCGATGGCGTACAGCGCCACGAGCGCGGAGACCCTGGCCCGAGTGGCGATCAGGATCAGCTCCGAGACCACCGTAAGGAGGATGATGCCGTTCGACAACGCCAGTCGATGGCCCCGCCGAGCCAGCTGCCGAGGAAGGAAGGAGTCCTCCGCAGCGAAGGAGACCAGGAAGGGAAAACCGTTGAAGCTGGTGTTTGCGGCAAATATAAGGATGAAATAGGTGGATGTCTGCAGCAGGTAGTAGAAGACCTTGCCCAGCAGACTCTGCCCGTACACGGTCTGGCCGATCATGGATATCACGGTCGGGGTTCCGCTGACACGCGGAATCGGATGGATGTGGGAGGCGAGGAAGGAGAGGCCGAAGAAGAGAAGTCCCAGGATCGTCGCCATGGCCACCAGGACGATACGGGCGTTCTTCCACTGTGGAGTTCTAAAGATGGAGATGCCGGTAGAGACGGCCTCGATGCCGGTCAGCGCGGTGCCGCCGTTGGCGAATGCCTGCAGGAAGATGAAGAGCGAAGCACCCAGCAATAGGCCCGATCCACCGTGGCCAAGACTCAGGGCACCGTGAACGTGGGACGGCAGATAATGAAGTTGGTGCGTCAACGCCCTATAGATGCCGAGGCCAAGCATGATGGCCATGTTGACCATAAAGAAATAGGCCGGCAGAGCGAAGATGCGTCCTGCTTCACGCACGCCGCGCAGATTGCCATAGGCAAGCAACACCACGAAGACGAGAGATAGATCGAGATTGTACGGCGCCAAGGCCGGTACAGCTGAGGAGATCGCGTCGACGCCGGCCGCGACGGAGATTGCCACCGTCACCGTGTAATCGATCATGATCGCCACTGCGGCGATCTGGGCGATCTTGGGGCCGAAGTTGTCGCGCGCGACGACATAGGCGCCACCGGCCTTGGGGTAGGCCTTAACGACCTGGAAGTAGGAGGCGGCCACGGCAGCCAGGACGACCAGGATCAGGACACTGACCGGGAGCACCAGCGAGAAGGCGGCCAGGCCGATCACCGGCACCAGCACGGTCAGAATCTGCTCGGTGGCGTAGGCACTGGACGATATGACGTCGGAGGAGAGCACCGCGAGGGCGGTGGGCTTGCCTAGCCGCTCGCCCTTCATCTGCTCATTGACAAGGGGTTTGCCAAGAAGGAAGTTTTTCAGACGGTAGCTACGCGTCTCAGGCAGGTCGTACGACCCCAGTAGGGCCATCGCCTCCGGACGTCCACCATGGCTTTTGGCACCACTGAATCTCGCAGCGCCGTCAACCCTGGTGCCCGCCTGTTCCTGCTCTAAGGCTGCACCGTTCTCGGCAGCGCTGTCGTTCAAGGTAAACGGCCTCCGCTATCTGCTGCAAAACCTACACTATATCGACGGTGCGGGTGGGCTTCCCCATCTGTGAACCACGAGTCCGGCGAGCCTTGAGGGCTTATCGCCGGGCGACGAAGAAAACCAGGTGGTTTACCGTGCATATAATCGTCGTCGGGTGCGGGCGGGTTGGTTCAGAGCTGGCTACTCGCCTCTCGGTCGAGGGACATTCAGTTGTAATCATCGACAAGAATGCCTCCGCTTTTCGTAGGCTCGGCGAAAAGTTCTCAGGAAGGGCCATCAACGGGCTGGGATTCGACCGCCAGCACCTGGAAATGGCGGATATCGGTTCAGCCGGTGCTCTTGCCGCGGTGACCAGCGGGGACAACTCCAACATCCTCACCGCCAGGATTGCGCGTGAGGTCTACGGGGTTCCAAAAGTGGTGGCGCGTATCTACGATCCGCGCCGGGCGGAAATTTACCGCAGGCTGGGCATCCAGACAGTCGCAACTGTCACCTGGACGACGGACCAAGCCATGCGCCGCATCTTTGACTCGGCCAGCCAGCCCGACTGGACCGACCCGAACGGCAACGTGGTGCTGGTCGAAAAGACGGTACCACAGCACCTGCTGGGCAAACGGCTAGGCCGTCTGGACGAGATCAGCGGTGTAAAGCCGGTGCTACTCACCCGAGGCACCAGCACGCGCCTCTTCCAGGCTGACATCGTCGCCCAGGAGGGCGACATCATGCACTTCATGGTCGAACGGAACGCCATGGTTTCATTGGACAGCGCGCTTGGCGGCAAGGAGAATCGGCCATGAAGGTTGTAATTGCCGGAGCCGGGAGCGTCGGCTCCTTCATCGCGGAAGACCTACAGGCCGCGGGGCATGACGTGCTGGTCATCGAGCAGAACGAGCAGGAAGTGAAAAAGCTCGCCGAGCAAATTCCCTGCCGCTTCCTCGTAGCCGACGCATGCGAGGTCTCCTCCCTGCAGCAGGCCGGCCTTGCGGAGGCCGACGTGGTGGTGGCCGCCACGGGCGACGACGAGGACAATCTTGTCGTCTCGCTGCTGGCCAAGCAGGAATTCATGGTCCCACGCGTGGTCGCAAGGGTGAACAACCCCAAGAACCATTGGCTCTTCAACAAGACCTGGGGCGTGGATGTCTCGGTCTCAACCCCCCACCTGCTTTCCTCGCTGGTCGAAGAGGCGGTCTCGGTTGGGACCCTGGTTCGCCTGCTCTCTTTCGAGAAGAGCGGTGCTCGGCTGGTGGAGGTAACCCTGGCGGAGGACTCCCCCGCCAACAGTCTCGAAATCGCGCAACTCGGTCTGCCCAAAACCGCATCCATCGTGGCGATCATCCGTCAAGACAACGTGATCGTGCCTCGCGGGAACACCATGCTTCATGATGGCGACGAGGTGGTTGCGCTGGTCACCGAGGACTCCGAGGCCGAGATCAAGGCAATCCTCGTCGGAGAGAAGGCGCTCCCAAGGCAATAGCCGAGGCACGGCGCAGCCTTCGTGTAATCACCGCCTGAGAGGGACCGGACACCCCGGCCGCGGTGGTGCTACGCGAGAGAAGCCGAGAAGGCCGCCGCACTGTCGGCCCAAGAGGCGAGCGGCACCCCGAAAGCGGAGGCAAGCTCCGTCCAGCGCTCAGCCTGAAACTCCGCCTCCTCGCGCAGCACCACCGCGGCTGCCGCTGGGGATTGCTCGAGAAGTGACGCGATTATGAACTTCCGTGAACCGATGCGAGGAGCCAACCCGGCCTCGTAAGCACGTTCGAAGAGTATGCGCTTAGTCAGAAAAGTCCCACAGAGGAACGGTGAGGCCGCCATCGCCGGGAAGTCCGAGGCCTCCTCGACAGCCTTGCTTCTCCCACCTAGAACCGACGGTGTCATCTCCCAGTTCTGCAGCTCCAGCGATGCGGCCAACTCGGCCAGCGTCCCGACCAATGCACCGGCCCAAGCGGAGAGGCGAGGCTCCAGGCGCGTCGTCGCCGTCGCATAGGCGGGCGCCCAGGGCAGGACGTGTTCGAAAAGCAGCACCGCCAGAACCTTCTCAAGAGCCGCCGCCTCCTGGCTGCCGGCCGACGCCTTGAGGAGCTGGTCGATCAAGTCGGCGATCATGACCAACTGGTTGGCGAGCGATGTCGCCTCCCGTACCGGTTCCAATCCGGCGGCCACCAGGAAGCCGCTGACGCGCTCGGCGGGCTCCCCACCGAGCTGTGCCCCAGGGCTCAGGTAAATACAGGCGTCCGGAAGCAGCTCGAGCGCAAAGACCTCGGTGTGGTCGGCCGGGCTAAACCCTTCCAACCCGAACAACCCCCGGATCTCAGAGTGAAGCCCGGCGTTGGCAACCACCTCGGAGCAGGCGCGCAGGACCTCGGCGCGGGCGCGCTCGTCCGCACCGGCGATGCTCATGGCCGTGTCGCCTCCTCTTCGTTGCGCGCAGGCAAGGCAAAGGCTTGCGCGGAGGGCTTCAAGGGCCTCATCAGCCAGCGAGGGCGTCTGGTGCCGTTTGGGGAGACCCCGTAGGCGCTGCGGGTTATCTCCAGCCAACGTTTGTAGGCCGCACGGGAGCGAGCCGTATCGACGTAGACCTCGCCGTGCAGGTCGTCGGAGGACGCCTTGGTTATTCGAACCGCCTGGTGCCAGCAGTGCATCCCCGATATGGGATCGGGGTGGACCGGGAAGGTCAGGTTCTGGTGGACACCAACGTCACCCCACCATATGCGCTGGGTATCGGGGTCCTCGCTCGCATAGGGCTTCACAGGCTCTTTGGGCTCGAGATGCCAGCGGGTTTCCTCGTTGTTCAGCTCCACAGTACGCATGAGCTGCCGTTGGCCGTGGCCCTGCAGCTTCCAGCGCCCCATGTGGTGGGAACAGGCGACCACACCCGGTCGGATCCCCTCGGTGATCCAAGGCTTCACCACAAAGTAGCCAATCTCGGTTTCCACCCTGACCATGGAGTTGGCGTCTATCCCAAGGCGCTCCGCATCCTGAGGGTGGATCCAAAGTGGATTGGTGTGGGCGATCTCGTCCAGCCATTTGGAGTTGGCGCTTCGGGTGTGGATCTGTACTGGCAGGCGGAAAGTGCTGATCAACACCAACTGGTCGGGATCCATGTTCTCCGGGTGCACATGGCTCTTGATGTAGCCGGGAATGGCATGCTCGGGCCAACCCCATGAGGCGAGCGTCGACGAGTAGAACTCCAGCTTGCCGCTCGGGGTGGGAAATCCCTTCAATAGCTCGCCGTCCACGTTGACGCCCACCGGGCGGCGCCCCTCGCCGTCGGGGTCAGGATCGCCCGTGGGGACGATATTCTTTGCGGCGGGCTTGGGAGTGGGTGAGTAAACCCGCTTTGAGACCGCATCGATGAAGGCGCCGTCGATCTCCTCGGCCTCAAGCGGCTGCTCGTATACCTTGCCAACGTTACGTGCAATCTCGAACGCTCCCCGCTTGCGCATGTACTCGAGCGGAGTCAGCCCTTCGGCCGCCGCCGCCTCGGGCAGGCCGGGGACCGAGTTCTCAAAGATGTAGGCGTAATACTCATCGACGCTCATGCGTCTGGCGGGATCGACGGGGGACTCGTAGAATTTCCTGATCCCCATCGATCCATCAGGATCGATGCGCCAGGAGAGTTCCATCCAGAACTCGTTCTCCTCCCACACCTCGCCCGGGTTGACCTCCCGGGTATCGATGACCTCCTTGCCCTCGGCAAGCGCCTTGGCGCGCAGTACCGGCTGGCGGAACGAGATCCACTGGCCGTCGTACTGCTCATAGGACATGAGGTCGTGGCGTTCGGATGAATGGCCCATCGGAAGCACATAGTCGGCGAAGTAGGCCGTCTCGTTCCAGGTCGGGGTGAGTGAGACGTAGCATCCGACCATGGCCTCGTTACGCAGGACCTCCACCCAACTCATGCCGTCCGGATTGGTCCAAACCGGGTTGTAGACCCGCGTGAAATAGACATCGAGCTTGCCCCGCCCATCCTTGAGCAGGTGGGGCAAGAGGAAGGAAAGCTCGTTCATCGCCAACGGGTACTCGATCGGCCAGGACAGCTCGTTCCACTTGGTCGGGTGTGGGGGCATGTGCATTGGCCTCGGAACCCACTTGTTCCAGGCGTTGGGGAATGTCCCGCCCGGCGTGGCGATTGCCCCGAGCAGGGCGTTGAGCAGTAGCAGCGTTCGCGAAACCTGCCAACCCCCCAGGTTGCCAGCGGCGGCGGAGCGCCAGGTGTGCGCAGCCAGGGCTGTGCCCGCCCCCGCCACGACCTCGGCAACTTCGGCAAGGACCCAAGCTTCCACCCCGGACTCGGCCGACGCGTAGTCGAAGGTGAACTCCGCGTATAGGTTGCGGAGCACCTCCTCGAAGGCTTCGAAGGTGGGATCGGCCACTCCCCGAGCCTCACGCATGTACTGTTCCCAGTTCCACCACCGCCTTATGAACTCCCGGTTGTAACGACCGGTGGCGATGATGTGGTTTGCGATCGCGAGGTTGATGGCCGCCTCGCTGCCCGGTTGAGGCGAGAGCCAGTAGTCGGCATGCGTGGCGGTGTTGGAGAGCCGGGTATCCATCACGATGAGCTTGGCGCCCTTGGCCCGGGCCTCGGTGATGCGCTGCGCGTGTGGGTTGAAGTAGTGTCCCGTCTCCAAGTGCGCCGAGATCAGCACTATCACCTTGGCGTTTGCGTAGTCGGCGCTGGGGCGGTCGATTCCCGCCCAGTAGTGCCAGCCGGCGCGACCACCCGAGGAGCAGACATTGGTGTGCGAATTATGCCCGTCAACACCCCAGGAGGCGAGAACCCGCTCAGTGAAGCCGTCTTCGCCCGGACGCCCGATGTGGCACATGACCTCGTCGGTACGACCTTCCTGGATGGCCGTGCGTACGCGCGCGGCAAGATCGTCCAGCGCCTCGTCCCAGCTCACCCTGACCCACTTGCCGCTTCCTCGCTCTCCCGCCCGCTTGAGCGGGTAGAGGATGCGATCAGGGTCCTGAATCTGGTTCAAGGTAGCCGGCCCCTTGGCACAGTTGCGTCCACGCGAGCCGGGATGGATCGGGTTGCCCTCGAACTTGCGCACCGCTCCGGTCTGGTTGTCCACGTAGGCGAGAAGGCCGCACGCGGACTCACAGTTGAAACAGGTGGTGGGGATGAGCGTGTAGCTACGCTTGCGCCTCTCGGGCCACGCCTTTGAGTCGAGCTCCTCCCAATCGTCCCATCGCTCGATGGGCGGGAAAGACATCAATGCCCCCCTCGAAGGGCCCTGATAGAAGGTCTCCCCGCGGGATTCGGCCTCGGCGCGCAGTTTCAGAAGCCTGCGGCCCAGCCCCTCTTCGGATTTCTTGAACATGCCGTCCTCCTGGCTTTGACTTCGCTCAGGCGAGCGGAACGAGTTGGGCGGAGCGGACGTAGCTGTGCTCGTAGGCGATCATCCCCACGTAGCAGAGTGCGACTCCGACATCCGGTTGAAGAAGCGCGGCCAATCCGGCCAGTACTCCCAGGTTCCCGAGCCAGAACCAGCCCGACATGGAACCCCTGGTCATCTCCCAGTGCGCGAGTTTCGCGTTCGCGCTGGGATGCCCCGTAAAGACCTCCGCCGAGACGAGAAGCGAGTGCAGCAGCACCAGTCCGACAAAGAGGGGGACAGCCGCGTGAGAGGCGCTCCCGGCGAGGCTGCCCTTGACGAGCACCGCGAACCCCGCACCCAGCATTGCGGCCTGCACCAGTAGCTGTGGGAGCAGTAGCGGGCTCTGCCAGAGGTCCCTGCCCCTCGACTCGGAGAAAAGGAACGCGGTGTATCCGGCGGTGGCCGCACCGAGCAGGACCGAGACCATTCCCACGATCCTGAGTGCGCCCTGGTTGCCCAGATATCCCAAGACCAGGGCCAGGGCGAGCGCCGCGCCGTACCCCGTGAGCACGAAGCCGCCCTTGACGAGCCAACTCCGTGGCTGGGGCCGGATCAGGATTAGCAGGAAGCGCTCCGGGTGCTTTAGATCCGCGACCAGGAGTATCCCGGTTACGATCAGCGCCAGAAGCGAAATGCCCGGCGCAACGTAGCGCACCAGGTTTCCGGAGAGGGGTTGACCCGCGAGCAGCGCCATGACCAGCACCACCGGATACACCCCGGCGGCGATGCCCTTGGTCCAGGTGTAGAGGCTCACCTTCCAACTCCAGGGCACTGCGTGTGTCATGTCGTAGGAGACCACCGCCCTCGCAGACGAGTTGACGTGCGCGCCTACCGGTGCTCCCGAGTTCGTCACCTTGTGGTTCTCGATCTTCTCGGACCACATGAAGGTCGATCCAGCCGGTCTCCTGGCGGCCAGGGGATCGAGCGTGGACTTGTGTGCGCCCTTGTAGAAGACGCCGGGCGCGGTGCCTTTTTCCGGCTTGCGCACCGAGACGGCCTCACGGTTGATAACGCGCGAAACCTTGGAGGTGGGATCATTGAGGTCGCCAACGAAGATCGCCTCGGTCGGGCAGACCACCACACAGGCGGGTTCGAGTCCGACGTCGAGCCGGTGCGCACAGAAGTTGCACTTCTCGGCGGAGTGGTCCTCCGGATTGATGAATATGGCGTCGTAAGGACAGGCCGCCATGCACGCCTTGCAGCCCACGCAGATCTTCTTGTCGAAGTCGACGATCCCGTCGGGCCGCTGGTACATGGCTCCGGTGGGACATGCGGCCACACACGGGGGGTTATCACACTGGTTGCACCTGGTCACCTGAAAGTTTCGCCGCACGTTGGGGAAAGTTCCGACGTCGACGGACTTCACGTAGGTGCGCGTAACGCCCAGGGGCACCTCGTTCTCGCTCTTGCAAGCGGTGGTACACGCATGACAGCCGATGCAGCGGCTCTGGTCCAAGACCTTTACCCAGCGTTCCCCCTCGTGCCGCCGCAGCGCGACCGGATGTCCCCCGTCAGGACGGGTCGCCGGCCGCGTCCCCGGACGCGCCTGCTGCTGGCTCATGCAAAACCCCCATATGACAGTGACTTTCTATATGCTCTCTTTATTTGACCAGTACGTCCAATAAAAGATCTCTATATTCGACATAATGCATCTAAAAATTATCCAGAGTCCCGCCTCAAGCTGGGCAAGCGCGCGCCCTTCGCCGGCTTGCTAGATTCGGCCGGGATGGGCTCCGAGAGCGGGCAAGAGAGTGGGGGCTCCGGCGCGGCGTTCGACGCCGAGCCCAAAACAGCCGACGCACGGTTCTCGGCACTGTTGGAGGCGCTGGCCATCGAAGCGGGAGGCGAGCCCGCTATGGCGGCGCTGCTGATCGGCGGCTTCTCGCCGGCGTGGGAGCCGCAGGGCCCCCAAAACGACAGTGGATCCCAACTCCTTTACGGCCCGCCCAACTCCGGCCAAACCGAGGCATTGGTTAAAAGGGCGCAGGCGTTGCGCGCGGAGGGAACGCGCCTGATGGTGGTGACATCCGGTTTGCCGGCCAGCCGCAGCCTTGCGACAACGCTGTCGATCACAGCTCCTGGCCTGCTTGTCGCCGAGCTCGCCAGGCTGCGTTCACGCAAGGCGGGTCCGATCATGAGCGCCCGCTCCGACCTGGTTATTGCCACGCCGGAGAACCTCCACCGCGACGTCCTGCCGGACCGGTATCGTTTTGGCGCGCTGCTCGAGTCCTTGGCCGAGGTATGGGTTTGGGACCTGACCTCCATGCGGGGCCTCCTCGGCTCCCACCTGCACCACATCCTTGCCCGCCTTGAGCACGCCATACGCGCCGACTTCGGCCGCGAGCTCTCGTTCGCGGCCACCGGAAGTGAGCTGGGCGAGCCAGAGCGCTTCTTCGAGACCCTCTTGCGCCGCCCGGCACACAGGGTTCCCTTGACCAGGGCCGAGGCAACCGAAGTGCTGGTGGCGATGGTCGACCCGGCAAGAATGTCCGAGTCCAAGGCTCCGGCCACTATCGCCTCGGCGATGGCCGCCACCGCGGCCAGGCTGGGTGAGAGGGTGCTGGTGCTGACGCAGTCGAGGATGCAGGCCGAGCTGATCGCCGGCTACACGATCGATCGCGCTCCCGAAGAGCTCGCGGGGCGCGTCATCTCCTATCGGGGTGGGTACCTGGAGGAGACCAGGGCCGAGCTGGAGCAACTGATAGAACGTCAGGACGTTGCGGTGGTGGTTGCCACCTCCGCCCTACCGGAGGGGATCGGCGACTTCGACGTCTTGGTGGAGGTCGGCTTTCCCGGCGTCCTGAGCCGCTTCAGGCGAGACCTCGCACGCCTCGGAGGAGGACTGGGGCTGGGAATATTCATAGCCGAGAGCGACCTGCTCGACTCCTGGATGACCGCACATGCCCAGGAGCTGGGGGTACGCCCCAACGAGCAGGCTGCGATCAACCCGTGGAACCAGGAGGTGCTGCTCTACCAGCTGACATGCGCGTCCGCGGAATCAAGCGTCGACCCTGACGCGTGGTCCGGCGGCGACGCCACGATGACGGCGCTTATCGAGTCAGCGTTCCGGGTGCTGCAAGAGCGGCGCCAGGTGGCCGCCACTCCCGATGGCTACGTCTTCACCGGCGCCACCCAGCCCCAGCGCAACCGCAGCCTCCGAGGGAAGCAGCATCGCCGCTACCTGTTGGTCACCGGCGCCGGCGAGGTGTTGGAGGAATTGGACGAGGAGCGGATCGCCTCGAGTGCCTACCTTGGAGCCGTCTATCGCCATCGCGGAGGGCGGTACCTTGTGACCGCCATCGACGAGCACACCGGAACCGTTATGGTGGAAGAGCTCGATGAGCCGGTGCACACCAAGGTGGTCACCGAATCGCACTACCGCTTCTACGAAGCACGCAACCTAGGCGTTGCACGCGGCGGTGTGCAGACCGGGACTTCCAGGCTTGCGGTGCTCGAAATGCACGTCGGACACGAGGTAATCGGGGATGACGGGACTCTTCGCGGAGTGGTCGAGTCGCACCTGCCGCCGCGGCGCCTGGACACCGACGCCCTCTTCATAGTCTTCGGCGGAGAGCTGGAGGCCGCCATGGACGGCGAAAGGCTGCCCGGCGCCCTACACGCGCTCGAGCACACCGCAATCGGGGTAATGGGACTCGTGGCAATCTGCGACCGGTGGGACGTAGGTGGGGTTTCGAGCCCGGCAGTGCAGGAGATGATGCCAGGTATGGGCATCTCGGTGGCGGAGCCGCAGGGGTTGGTCGCGATTTACGATGGCGCCCAGGGCGGAAGCGGCATAGCCGACCTGGCCTACGATCGGCTCGCCGACCTGGCGCGCGCCACTCTTTCGGTTCTGGAGACCTGTGCCTGTGAAAGAGGCTGCCCTTCTTGTATTGTCAGTCCCAAATGCGGGAACAACAACGAGCCGCTCTCCAAGGACGGCGCAACCGAACTTGCCAGAGCACTGGTGGCCGGACTCGGCCCATCCGGGCCTTAGCTTGCCTCGTTAGGATGGAAGCGTGAACGCCGCCTTCTTCGACCTCGACAAGACGGTAATTGCGAAGGCATCGATGCTTGCCTTCGGACGCACCTTCTACAAGGAGGGGCTGCTCTCGAAACGCAGCATCCTGCGCTCGGCCTATGCGCAGCTGGTCTTCAAGTACACGGGTGCGAACGAGAAGCAGCTCAACAAATTGCGCGAGACGGTGCTTTCCCTCACCAAGGGGTGGGAGCGATCGCTCGTCTCGGCAATCGTCGCCGAGACCATGACCGAGATCGTCGAGCCGCTGATCTTCAAGGAGGCACTCGACCGTATCGCCGAGCACAAGGCCAAGGGTGATCTGGTCTACATCGTCTCCGCCTCCCCGGAGGAGATCGTCGCCCCGCTAGGTGAGAGGCTGGGCGTCGACGGGGTCATAGCCACGGTCTCGAAGGTGGATGCGAACGGTCGCTACACCGGGGAGATGGAGTTTTACGCCTATGGCCCCTACAAGGCTGAGGCCATGGCATCGATTGCCGATCGCTACGGCTTCTCGCTCGAGGACGCCTACGCCTACTCGGACTCCTACACCGACCTGCCCATGCTGGAGGCGGTCGGACATCCGATCGCAGTGAATCCCGACCGCGTACTGGCAAAGATCGCCAAGGAGCGCAACTGGCCGGTGGAGTCATTCTCCAATCCGGTGCGAGTCCGTGAGGGGGAGATCCGCTCGTCGGCCCCGATTGGCCTGATAGCCCTCAGCGCCGGCATCGTCTCCGTCTCCGCCGCCAGCGTCTACCTTCTGGTCAGAGTGAGGCACCTCTCGGAGCAATTGCGCGCCGCCCTCATGCTTCCGATCCAGGATTAGGTAGCAGGTCGCGCCGTTAAAGCCGAAGGCGCTCCCCTGCGGAAAACCCGCCGAGAAGCGCCCGTTCGAAACGGCCAGTCACTGGATCAGGCAGACGCCTTGAGCTTCTTGGCAGCCAAAGCGCCCAGCGCGACCAAAACCAAGAGAAAGAACACTTTCTTCATTGCAACCTCACTGTACCGAGAGAAAGGCTGCCCGGTAGGCAGCCGCATAACCGGTGCGCCCAGGCAGATTAGAGCCTAGGGCGTACCTGGGCCTTTGACGCCGCCAGGCGACCTATGTCTCGTTATCCCAGGTCACTGACCCTCCGTCAGGGCCCCAATGGCTGCAACGACAGCGCGGTAGTGCCTGGTTCGGATAACTTCTATGCCACAGCCGACCAAGACCCGCAAAGGAAAACATCATGGCCAACCTGCCGTTCGACACCCGGTTCGACCAGGAGACCTCGGTATCGCGAATAGGAGACGACGCCTTTGCCGGCATCATCGTCCCCGGCTGGTCCACCGGCCGCGGCCCCAACGGCGGCTACATCGCCGCTTGCATACTGCGCTCGTTGACCGACCGGGTGGGAGACCCCTTCCGGCGCGTTCGCTCGTTCACTGTCCATTATCTGGCTCCACCGGCGACGAAGCCTTTCCAAGTGCTGACCACGGTGGAGAAGACCGGACGCTCGGCGACCTTCATCAGTGGGCGCATGTTCCAGGACGACAGGCTCGTCGCCAAGGCAATGGCCGCCTTCATCACCCCGCAACCGGGCCCGGACTTCCAGGACGTGGAGGCGCCCAAGGTGGCGCCACCGGAGGAATGCCCACCCCTCGACGACATCGTGGAACCTCTGGTCGAGATGAGAAGTCAGTTCAAGGAGAGGTTCGCGACCGGTTACCCGCCCTTCTCCGAAAGTCCGACCGCCGAAACCGGAGGGTGGATGCGGCTGGCGGAGGACAGGCCCACCGATTCGCTCGCCCTGGTCGTCTATACGGATGGCTGGCTTCCGGCGGTCTATTCGAAGCTCGCCGGCCGCTACGCCACTCCAACGGTGGACCTGAGCGTACACTTTCGGGCAACCGATGATCCCCTCCCGATCGCCGACGACGCTTACTGCCTCGTCCGCTTCCGAACCCGGATGGCAAGTGGGGGCTTCATCGAGGAGGACGGCGAGGTTTTCACCGCGGACGGAAGAATGGTGGCGCAATCCCGCCAGCTGGCGATCCTGGCTCCGATGGGCTGAGGGATGCTAGAGAGCGAGCAGGTCGCGTGCGCCGGTATCGGAAGAAGGATGGCGCAGCTTGGACATGGCGCGCGCCTCGATCTGGCGAATGCGCTCACGGGTGAGGTTGAAGTGCTCGCCTACTTCCTCCAGCGTGCGCGGCTCGCCTCGATCAAGGCCGAAGCGCAGTTTGAGAATCTCGCGCTCGCGATCGTCGAGCGGCGCGAGCAGACGCGCAATTTCGACCGGAAGCAGAGAGGTGGCCGCCATCTCGAAGGGCGACTCGGCCGCCCGATCCTCGACCACATCCCCAAGTTCGGCGTCGCCGTCCTCACGTAGGGGCTCGGAGAGAGAAAGGGGCTCGGAGCGAAACTTGAGTGCCTCCAGCAGCTTGGACTCTTCGATCTCGACCTCTTGGGCG
>JAJZLQ010000125.1 GCA_021850605.1 Actinomycetes bacterium | reverse complement strand
AAGGCGCCCGGCCAGCTGGAACCCGCGTTGGTCATCACACTCTCGCCAATTTTCTACCTTCGAAGGTATCGGCGCGACGGCGGCATGCCTTGAGCACGAGCGTTTCCACCAACTACCCGCCAGGCAGATACCGACGACCTGCACTTGGATCCGGCGCCACAGCCCCTCGGGGGCATTGGAGGCCGTGGCTCACCTGCCCGGCTCCGGGCGGGTCAGATGGGCCTGGATCCGCTCGCGCTCGAGCGGCATGCTGAAGAGCCAGCCCTGGCCGAGACGTGCACCCGATTCCACCAGCAAGTCACGTTGAGCAGTGGTTTCGATGCCTTCGCAGCTGGCTTGCAGGCCGAGCTGCTCGGCGAGTTTTAGCGTCGACACCACGATCGCCCTGGCACGCTCGGAGACGGTAACCACCCCGACCAGGGACCGGTCGAGCTTGATGGCGCTCAGGGGAAGCTCAAGTATCTGCCCGGCAGTCGCATTACCGCTGCCGTAGTCGTCAAGGGCGATCCCGACACCGTAGCTGCGCAGCTCTACCAGTTCGGCCGCCACCTCGGTTCCCAGCAAGGGAACCGACTCGGTCACCTCGATGCAAAGGTCGGATCCCATCAGGCCCCGGGCGGAAAGCTCCTCGGCAACCGTGCCGGAAAAGCCCGAGGAGCCGAGCTGGGTGCCCGATACGTTCACCGCCACCTTGGGCACCTTGACCAGGCCCGAGGTGGAACGGAGCTCGGCCACCAGATCCAGCGCGTCGGAGAGCACGCTGCGGCCCAGTGCGTGCATGAGCCCGGTTCTCTCCAAGGCGGCAAGGAAGAGAGCCGGCGGGATAACACCCAGTTCGGGGTGCCTCCACCTGACCAGCGCCTCGAGTGCATAGGTGCCGCCGGTGGCCATATCGACGATGGGCTGGTAGTGGTTCACGAATTCGCCTGCCTCGATGGCGCGGCGAAGGCGCAGCGAATCAAGAGCGTCGCGAAGCAGGCATTGCGAATCCCGCCCGAGCGATGTGTCGACGCGGCGGAGCTCGAGGTGGGTGACCACGCTGCGGGCAAGCGCCGCAAGATCCTCGAGCTCGGAGTGGGAGAAGCCGCGCCTGCGCCAGTCGACGACGCAAAGGGTGCCAAGGGGCAGCGCGTCCCGGCCGATAAGCGGCACCCCCGCATAGGCACGGATGCCAGGTGCACCGGCCACCAGGGCGCTGTGAGCAAAGCGCGGCGCTGAGAGGACGTCTTCGATCACCAGGACCGACTCGCATGCCACGGCGTCAGAACAGATCGAATCGGATCTGGCGGTTTCGCGCACGAACCCCTCGACTCCGTACACGGCCTTGAACCATTGACGGTCGCGGTCAACCAGAGTGACCATTGCGGCAGGGGCGTTGCAGGCCCGCGCCGCCAGGCGGGCAGCGGAATCGTAAGCCGGCTCGAAAACCGTGTCGAGAATCCCGTAGCTGAGCAAGGAAGCGAGGCGCTCGTCCTCCCTGGGATGCAGCCACACGCCGGCCCCTCGGCCACTGGGGCCGCGGCGGGGCGCCAAAGCGCCGTGGATGCGGCGAGCGCATCCCTCCCCCTGCGCGGCCGAAACCTCTCGAGCCGACGCCAGTGGGTGGTTACTCGCAGGCGCCAATCCCCCCTCGCCAGGCCACGCGCCGTACGAGCGGGAAGCCTCCCCGGGCGCGAAATCTGCCATACATTCCATTCAAGCGGCGCCGAAATTGCCGATGAAGGTGCCATTGAGCCTTACTGCATAGTGCATTTGCAAGGTTTCGCGGAACCAACTTCCGCCGGTCAGCAAAACCTTCCCGGGGCGCGACAGCTGGGCCATCGCCTCGGCAGGCGCCCAATCACCCATGCCAATAGCCGCGACGCTCGGGCAAGCCGGGGGGTGGCAGAGGACCCACGCCCTACCCGGAGGGCATCTCGATTATGCCGGAGCGGACCGCGATGGAGACGGCCTCGAGCTTGGAGTGCGCACCGAGCTTGCCCAGGATCGACTGGACGTGGTTGCGGACCGTGTTCACGCTCAAGTACAGCTCTTCGGCGATCGCCTGGTTGCTGAGCCCGCGCGCCATGCAGGTGAGCAGCTCGAACTCTCGCTCGGTAAGGCCGTGGCGGGCCGGGCGTTCACCGCGATAAAGCTGCGGAAGCAGGCGAGCGAGCATGGGCGCGGAGATGACGGCTTCGCCGCCGGCGGCGGCCCGCACGGCATCCGCCACCTCCGCCGCAGCCCGGTCCTTGGTGATGAAGCCCGAGCATCCGGCGTCGATGGCCTCGCGGAGCAGTATGTCATCATCGAGGCCGGTGAGCATGACCAGCAGGATCGCATCGTCGATCTCCTTCAACCGGCGCGCAAGGGTCACCCCGTCCACGTCCGGCATCTGATAATCGACCAGAGCTACTGCGGGTCGCATGCGGCGTGCCAAATTCAGCGCGTCGGACTGGTTCGTGCCCACCCCCACCACAGTGATGTCCTCCTCGTCCTCCAGCAGGCGGGCGAGGCTCTCGGCAAACATGCGATGATCGTCGACGATCATCACCGCTATGGCTGACTCAGCCATCAAGAACCCTCCTGAGCTCGGCCAGAAGCTTCCGGTCGTCAACCGGTTTGAGCAGCACGCCCGCGTTGTAGGCGGAATCACCGGAGTCGTATCCGCTCATCAGCAAAACCGGCAGCGGGGGGTGGCGCCGGGCGAGCACCTCCGCGAGCTCGTCGCCGCCCATGCGCGGCATCACCAGATCGCTGAGAACCAGATCGACCTCGCCGGATCGAGTCTCGAGCAGCTCGAGGGCCTCCACGCCATCGGCGGCCGGCAGGACGATGTAGCCCGCTCCTTCCATGATCCGAGCGGTCGCCACGCGCAGCTTGGGGTCGTCCTCGACCAGCAGCACACACTCCCGGCCGCCTACCGCCCCGCGCTCCTCCTGCGGCCCGGTGGGTTCAGTCGCCTCCAGCCCGGCCTGAACAAGTGGGAGTTCGATGCTTATCGTCGTCCCGCGGCCAAGCGTCGAGTCGATGCCGACGCGCCCCCCGCTCCGGTTGACGATCCCGTAGACGACGGCCATGCCCAGGCCGGTTCCGCGCCCACGAGGCTTGGTGGTGAAGAACGGCTCGAAAACCCTCGAGACCACCTCCGGAGGCATGCCCGAACCGGTGTCCGCCACCCTGATCACCACTCTTTGTCCACGCAACACATCGGCCTCGTCGCCTTCGGCATCCTCCACGCCGGTGGATATGGTCAGTCTTCCGCCCTCCGGCATGGCGTCGTTGGCGTTGATGGCCAGGTTGACGATGATCTGATCAAGCTGCTGGCGGTCTATGAGCGTCACCAGCGGCACCGGATCGAGCTTGACGCGAAGCTCCACCCCCGCTCCGAGTGCGCGTTCCAACAGCGATCCGATGCTCCGGATGGCTGCGTTCACATCGACGTACTCCGGATTTGCCTCGTCCCCCCTCGCGAAAGTGAGGAGCTGGCGTGTAAGGTCGGCGCCTCGTTGAGCGGCCGCCCGGATCTCGCCTACGTCCGCCCTGTGGCGGGAGTCCTCCAGCTGGCGCTCCAGCAGCGTGGTGTAGTTGAGGATCACACCGAGCAGGTTGTTGAAGTCATGGGCGACCCCACCGGCCAGCTTGCCAAGACCCTCCAGCCTGTCGGCTCGCTCCCGCTGGGCTTCCAGGGCCATCCTCCGACGCTCGCGCTCCAACTCCAGCCGCTCCGTCAGATCACGGACCGACGCCAGCACAAGCGCGCGGCTCTCCTCGTCCTCTACGTAGCTGAAGGCGACTTCGGCCTGGAAGATGGAGCCGTCCTTGCGGATCGCGCTCAGCTGGATGCCGCCTATCGGAGGACTCGTCGGATTGGGGAGCTGGCCGAGGTGGAGAGTCATGTACCGTTCGACCAGCTCATCCGGGACGAGCATATCCACCGGCCTCCCCAACAGCTCCTCCGCCGTCCAGCCAAAGAGCCTCTCGGCCTGTGCGTTTACAAGCTCGATCGTCCCTTGCGGATCCACTCCCACGATGGCATCCGGCGCGGCGGAGAGCACGGCTCTGAAGCGCCGGCCCGTGCGTCGGGCGATCTCGCTCTCACGCAGCGCGGCCTCGCGTTCCAGACTCTCCCAGCCATAGGAGACGTTCGCGGCCAGCCGTCTGACCAGCGACCTGCGCTCCTCGCTGAAGTAGCCGGGTTCGCGGGAGTAGACGGACATGAGTCCGGCCACGCGCCCGGAAACCGTAAGTGGGAAGCCTCCTGAGGAGCGGTAGCCCACCCGGGCGGCGGCATCCCGCCACGGCGCCATGTTTTCATCCAACAGGATGTCGTTCGAGCAGACGTCAACCCCCGATCGGAGCGCCATGCCCCCGACCCCCATGCCCATAGGGTCTTCCCGCAACGAAATCACGGCGCCCTGCAGATACTCCTGCGCGGCGGCACCGGCCGAAGCGACAGGAGAAATGGCGCCGCGACTCTCGTCGATGACTCCCACCCAGGACATCACGAAGCCACCGTGCTCGACCGCGATTCGCACGGCGGCGTCGAACAACTCGGCCGGCGACTTGGCCCGGAAGACCGCCTCGTTCGTCTCGGCGAGCACAGTGGCCAGGCGCTGCTGGTGCTGTGCATGCCCAAGCAGGGCTTCCATCTCCATCGCCGAGGAGTGCCGTTCCGAGGAGTCGAGGAAATAACTGGTAAGACCGTCGGCTGAAGGGAACACCCTGAAGGTGTACCAGCGGCCGGTGGGCTCGAAGAATTCCTCGAACTCGACGAACCGCCGGCTCGAGAGTGCGGCACGGTAGCGCCCCTCGAAGGCGGATCCGACCGTGCCCGGGAACTGCTCCCAAATGGTCCGGCCGATAAGCTCCTCCGCCCGGTGCCCCACCAGCCGGGCGCCCGCTTCGTTGACGAAGACGAAACGCCACTCCTGGTCGAGAACGAAGATCCCGTCGCTTACCCGCTCAAATACGGCCCCGTCGACGAACTGGGTCATCCGCGCCCGGCTTTGCCGCAAGGAAACGCAACCGGCGCAACACGTGCCCGGCAGGTCCGTCTTTCCACGAATGCACCCCCTGTCGCCTGGCAATTGACGGCACCGGTCGAACGAATCGGGCCCCACTCGTCAAGAGTCGAACGCAGCCATCGCCGGCCGCACCGCCCAAGCAATCGGCAATCCCCCATTTGCAACCTATCAAAAGCCGCTGCGATGGTCGATAGGCCAACACCACCAGGGCAGGGGATCCGAGGGCGCAAACCCAAGCCGGCGCCCGGCGCCAGGTCCGGCGTGACTGTTCATTCTGGGAGGTGGAGGAGGACTCCAGGCGAATCCTTACCGCCCGCTCATCGCGACCGATGGCCGCCGGCCTCCCACCGAGCCCCCTGGGAAATACCATTGCCGGCACCCCGCCTTCGAAAGGCCGGCTCGCGCTGTCGACGAGGTGGGTGGAGGCTCCCGCCCGCCAGGGTGCACGAAATCCTCAGCGCCCTGGGCCGTTGGCGTAGCCGCGTCCGAGGGCGAGGAAGCAGAAAAAGGCGCCGCACAGCGCGCGAGCGCTGCTGCGGCCCTGCCAGGCGCCTTCCTCTGTGGCCGCTCCTGCGGGCACATAACTCGGGCGGATCCCGAACGCAAGTGTGTGCTGCCGGTCGCGCGCGGGGCGGGCGGAAAACCAAGAACAAATTCCACCAGAGTTCAGACAAACGCCGACTTACGGTCAGCTTCCGGTCATTCCGGGTGAATAGAAGTTGTAACCGGTACATCTGATTCGGCAAAGGCTGCGGCCGGTGCAATGGAAGGTCCAGGACGGGAGTTGGGATGACCGCAATCGAACTCGAAGGGCTCTCCAAGAGCTACGGAAACACGCGATCGCCGGCACTGGACGGCGTCGATCTCAGTATCCACGACGGCGAGTTCGTGGTGCTTCTCGGGCCTTCCGGCTGTGGCAAGTCGACGACGCTGCGGATGATCGCCGGACTCGAGCAGCCCAGTTCGGGCGTCATACGCTTCGACGGGCAGGTGGTGAACGACCTGCCTGGGCGCGAACGCCGAGTGGGCATGGTCTTCCAGAACTACGCGCTCTATCCCCACATGACCGTCGAGGAGAACCTGTCCTTCGGCCTGCGATCGCGCGGCGAGACCAAGGCCAAGACCGCCGAGATGGTGGGCGAGGTCCTCGCGATGCTCGGGCTCGGACAGCAGGGGAAGCGCCGCCCACGCGAACTCTCCGGCGGGCAGCGCCAGCGCGTCGCTCTCGGACGTGCCCTGGTGGGCAGGCCCTCCGTCTTCCTGATGGACGAGCCACTCTCGAATCTCGACGCTAACCTGCGCGAGCAGATGCGCATGGAGATCGCCAGGCTGCACTCAGAGCATGGAATCACCACTGTCTACGTCACCCACGATCAAGTGGAGGCGCTCACCCTGGCCGACCGGATCGTGGTGATGGACAGCGGGAGAGTCCGCCAGGTGGCCACTCCCCGCGAGCTCTACCTCGGCCCCGCCGACACCTTCGTGGCTCGCTTCATCGGCTCCCCCGGCATGAACCTCCTGCGGGTCCCCTTGGGGATGCTGGAAGGTCGGGAACACGCGGCCTCCCCCGTCACCGTCCCGGCCGGCCTCCTGCCTCGTCTGCGCGGATGTGGAGGGGGCGAAGCGGTGATAGGAGTGCGCCCGGAAAATCTGCACTTGGACAACTCCTCCAACGGGGTTGGCTTGAACTGCCGGGTAACTCTGGTGGAGCAGCTGGGAACCCATCTTCAGGTTCACCTGACCCTGGGGGCCCCGCTGGAGGAGCTGGCGCTGGTTGCCAAGGTTCCCGCCGGACGCGACCTGCGCCGCGGTGAGATCGTCACCCTGTCGTGCCGGGAGTCCGATATCCACCTCTTCGACACCATGACCGGCCTGAGGCTCGCCCAACAGCCACACGGAGCCGCGGACCGACCGCTCGCTCTGGCGGGCCGGGCGGGTGCGCCAAACCAGAAGCAGATGGGAGAGGTCGGAGAGGCATGCTGACACAGCCCACCGCCGAAACCGCGGGTATCGGCCCCGGCGACGCAGGAATTTCTCGTCCCTCCGGTCCGCGGGCCGGCTCGGCAAGTACGCGCCGGCGCCGTCTGAAAAACCACCTGGTCGGTTACGGACTGCTGGTTCCGGCCGGCTCCGTCTTCGTCCTGTTCTTCTACCTGCCGGCGGCCTACCTCTTCTATCTGGCTTTTTACCACTGGAGCGTGCTCTCGCCCATCGCGCATTTCGTCGGGTTCAAGAACTTCGTCACCTTGGTTCACCAACCCCTTTTCTGGCGGTCCCTCGAGAATTCCGCCTATTACACGGTGGTTATGATTCCGGCCACCACCTTCCTGGCGCTTGGCATCGCAATGCTGCTCCGTGACGGCCTGACGGCACGCAGGGGAGGCATATGGCGAGCCGCCGTCTTCCTGCCGCACGTGACTCCGGTGGTGGCGACCTCGATCATCTGGGTTTGGATCTTCAATCCCCACTTCGGGCTGGCGAACGCCATCCTCGGCTTTGTCCACCTGCCCCAACTGGGATGGCTGGAGAGCACGCGCTGGGCGCTGCCGGCGGTGATGATCGACTCCCTGTGGCACTCTCTGGGCCTGTATGTGATCATCTTCCTCGCCGGCCTCTCCCGCGTGCCGCGGGAGCTGATCGAAGTCGCCTCCCTGGAAGGCGCGGGAGGGGCAAGGATCTTCAGGCGCATCATTTGGCCGCTCATCTCGCCAACCACCTTCTTCGTCGTGGTGCTGGCTTCGGTCAACACCTGGCAGGCATTC
>JAJZLQ010000019.1 GCA_021850605.1 Actinomycetes bacterium | reverse complement strand
GCGCTACGCGCCGTGACCTCCTCGGAGATCACCGGCCTGGAGCGTATCGCCAATGTCAAAGCGCCGGTGATCTTTGCCGCCAATCACGCCTCACATCTCGACACACCTTTGCTTCTCGCCTCCCTGCCGGAGCGCTTCCGGCACAAGACCTCGGTGGGCGCCGGGGCCGACTACTTTTTCGACAAGCGCTGGAAGTCCTACATGTGGACCTTCCTTCTCGCCGCCATTCCCATCGAGCGCACCAGGGTGTCGCGCAAATCAAGCTCCCTCGCCCTCGAAGTGCTGCGCGAGGGCTGGAGCCTCGTGCTATTCCCCGAGGGTGGCCGCACCCCGGACGGATTCCCCCGCGAGTTCAAGGGCGGTGTCGCCCACCTGGCAATCCAGGCGGGGGTCCCGGTGATCCCGGTCTTCCTCGGTGGGACCTTCGAGGTGCTGGGCAAGGGGGCGGACAAGCTGAGGCCGGGACCCACCGCCGTCAATTTCGGTGCTCCACTCTTGCCCGAGGGGCGGGAGATGCGCAGCTTCGCCACGGAGATCGAGGCCGCGGTGACACAGCTCGGGGACGAGGTTCACTACGACTACTGGACCGCCCTGCAGCGCAGGTCCCAGGGGATCGAGGCGGCGCCGCGCAGTGAGCCTGAGCGCAGCTGGATCGATTACTGGCAGCGCCCTACGGTTGCCGGGCGCGAGGAGACCAAGAAGAAGTCCTGGCCACGCCTGCCGATAATCAACAAGCCCATTTAGAGCCGGAATTCACCTAGACGAGGCGCACGCCGGACGGGGCCATCGATTCGGCCTCTTCCGTGAGCACGGTCACGAACTCGGTCTTGTGCCCGGGGAAAACCGAAACCGAGAAGAGCACGGCCTTACCGGAGTTGTCGACGGTGATCCGCTCGCAGCGAAGCGCCGGGGAGTCGGTCGGGACACCGAGCAGCTTGGCGTCCTCCTTCTCCATCGCCACCGCGGCAATGGTCTGAACGGCGCGGGCGAGCGGGGCAGGCAGGTCGCCGCTTTCGCCCAACAGCTGGTAGAAGGAATGCTCCTCCAGCTCGGGAATGGAGAACTGGGCGCCAAGGGAGGCCGGGACCCACACGGTGACCCGGGCGAAGGGCGCACCGTCAGCCAGGTTCAGGCGGGTGAGGACCAGCAGATCGCCCTCGCCCAGGATCTCCTTCAACCTGCCCTGGGCGGGTTCCACACTGGCTGAGATGATTTTGCGCGAAGGTGTGACCCCGAGCTCCTCCATCTGCGCCTCGATGGTCATGAAGCGTCCCAGGCTCTGGCGCAGCGGGTTGGCAACCACCACCCAGCCGTAACCCTGGCGCGGCTCGACGAGGCGATCGCCTCGCAACACCTCGAGCGCCTTGCGCACGGTGATCCGGCTGGCGCGGTGCTGGCGCGAGAGCTTCGCTTCGCTGGGAAGGACCCCGCCGGGGACTATCACCCCTGCGGCGATCTCCCGACGCAGGTGCTCCGCAATCTCCATGTATCGGGGGCCTGGCTTGCTATCGATGCCCCAACGATACCGACCTGAGAGCAAGAACCCCAAATCAGAGCAGCGATCGCCGGCCGGAACCCGGCCCCGAGGACCTTAGCGCACCTGCCCACCGTCGCGCCGCCGACGCCGCTCCACCGGCCGCCTCGAGCACCTCCTCACGTCGATGCCGTGCCCGTGCCGCGGCTATCCTTTCGGAGCGCATCTCGCCTATCGAAGCCACCCAGGCCTCATCGGCGAGTGGGGCGAGCGCGACGCCGGGGATGCGTCCAAGCACCAGGTCGGCCAAGGCGGGGTTGCGTGCCAGAAGGGGTCCGTGGCAGTAACTGGCCACCACCTGCTCCGAGAGAAAGCCGTCGACGCGCTCCTCGTAGCGGTTGCCCACACCGGCCAGCACCGTCCCCAAAGGCCGCCCCTCCAGAAGCTCGGTCTGGCCGGCGTGGTTCTCGTACCCCGTCACCAGGCCCGCCCCCGTCGACGGATCGGCCTCCACCAACAGCTCCCCCACCGCCCGAGGTCGGTTGGAGTGCCTGGTGATGAGTGGGAGCAGTCCAAGGCCTTCCACGCTCGGTGAGTCCGCCGTGGCGAACGCCTGGCCGAGGATCTGCATTCCTGCACAGATCGCCACCAGCTGGGCACCCCCTTGCAGTGCCCGGGCGAGGCCACCGTCTCTGCGAGCTGCGACAACCGCAGCCTGTTGCGGGCCGTCCTCACCGCCGCCGATCACATATACGTCGGCGTCGTCGGCAATCGCGTCCCCGGAACCAATGGCCAAAATCTCGGCGCGGAGTCCGTGCATGCGCGCCCGCACCGCCAAGACCTGCGCGTTCCCCGAATCCCCGTAGGTTCCCAGCAGGTCCGGGTAGACCAGCGCCACGCGAATCGTCTTTCCCGCCCCGGCCATCACCCGTGCCCCCTTGCGATTCTCTTGCGCATTCCCTGGAATGCGGTGTAGTTGCCCACGAAGACCACCTCGGCACCGTGGCAGGCGGCTATGGCCTCCATCTCATCGTCCATGCAAAGGTGGGCGACCCCGTCGTAGCCAAGCCTGGTGGAGAGGTCATGCCGCCGCCTGCCGCAGGCAATAACCTGCCGGGAGGCCAGCGGAGTGAAATCCACGTCGTAGAGCCAGGAGGTGTCCTTGCCGTCGGCGATCTCGGCATTGATGGAAAGTACTACCGGCCTGCGGTCGCCGGCGAGCATGGCCACCGTCGCCTGCCAGCCCGCGGGGTTCTTGGCCATCAGAAGCGTGACCTCCCGCTCACCGACCCTGGTGCGGGCGAAGCGTCCCTTGACCTCGGCAATGGCGGAGATGGCGTCTGCGGCGGATTGGGGATCCAGACCCAGAGCGGCGGCCAGGACCACCGCCATGGCCGCATTAGCCAGGTTGAAGGCTCCCGGCAGGGCGGTGGACAAAGTTACAGCCAGGCCCCCCGGACCCGCGAGTACTCCAGCGCGCAGATGCCATGGCGCTCCCGGGGAGGCGAATCCGCAATTCGGGCAGGCAAAGGTGGTCTCGGTGAAAGCCAGCGGGGTGTCGCAGCGCGGGCAGACGGTTGCGTCCAGCCGCCACCCGGGGGGCAGCTCCACCGCCACCAGCCGGTCAGCGTTTTCCACCGCGTAGGCGACCATCGGGTCGGCCACGTTGGCCACCACCGTGCACTCCGGGTGCGCGGCGATCGCCTCGCGCCAGCGGTCGGCGACCTTTCGCACCTCTGAGACCCGGTCCAGCTGGTCGCGGGAGAGGTTCATCAGGACCACCGCCACCGGGCGCGTGCTCTCCATCACCAAGGGGAGGTGGGCCTCATCCACCTCGATGGCGGCGTGAGTGGCGCCCCCGCGATGGCTGAGCGCCTCGGCGATGCCGGCGGTCATATTGTTTCCCAGCGAATTGCTTACCACCTGGTATCCGGTCCCCAGCGCAGCTGCAACCATTGCCGTGGTGGTTGTCTTGCCATTGGTGGCGCTCACGAGCACGCACTCGAGCCCGGTTGCGGCCTCGGAAAGGCAGTCGGGGGAAACCGCCTGCAAGACGCGGCCCGCCAGAGCGGTCCCGGTCCCGGTCCCTGCCGCGCGGGAGAGCCACCCTGCGCCTCGGGCCAGGACCAGCCCGGCCCTGAAACGGGCTGATCCCCGGGCGCGGAAGGTATCGAGGGAGGCTATTGGCATTGCTCCAGCCTAAATTGCAGCCACAATGCGCCGCCCGGGCCGCCTGCGTATGGCCCGACGGACAAGACCGAGCCGGGATAACATAGCCCAATGAGCCGGAAAGAGGGAGTTCCCACCTATGTCGGGGTGGTCTATCCCGACCAGGCTGATCACATGGGGCACATGAACGTACGCCATTACGTCGGCATTTTCGACCAAGCCACCTGGGTGTTCTTTGCGCGCATGGGAATCACCGGGCGCTATATGCGCGAATCGGGCGCGGGGATGGCCGCGGTATCCGAGCACGTCGAGTACAAACAAGAGGTTTTCCCCGGCGACACCCTTGCGGTGTACACCGAGCTAATGCAAGTTACCAACAGCTCGTGCCGCTTCAAGCACACGATGACCCGCGAAGAGGACGGAGAAGTGATGGCCACCGCAGAACTCACGGGAGTGCACATGGATCGCAGCGCGCACAAGTCTCGGCCTTTCCCTCGGGAAATCAGATCCGCCTTCGACGCAGCAATGGCGACCGCGTAAGCCGATCCCGGCTGTAACCCAATTTACCGATTCCCTGCCTCCTAGGTCGAGCCATCGCCGTGTATGGCCTTCGCATACACCTGGGCGCCGGCAATCCAGCATCGATCCGTCGGGTCGGTGTTAGTAGCGCACCGCCTTGCCAGGAAAGGGGTGAGTCACTCCGGCCAACCTCCCGGGAATCATTGCCAGGAGTGCAGGGGTTGGTAGCCGGGTCCTTGAGGCATAGTCAGCCAGGGGCTTGCCGGGTGACGGGCATGCGCCGCCGGCCGGGAAGGAGGAGACGGCTGTCTGGACTGCTACCGACGCTCCTATTCTGCCGGGTTGGGCTAGTGTGGGCCCGTATCCGGAGAGATAACCGGACCTCGGGTCAGTGTGCAGGTGCCCTTAGACCGCCAAGCCAGCTGCAGGTTGGGGCCGGACCCGGCTCATTCCATGGGCCCTTCCATACCGGGTGGCCCGTATCAAGTATTCCGAACCACGGGCCGATACCTGAGATGACAGCGCGGAGGAAGGATGCCCGTGCGAGTTGACCACATTGCAGCCGGTCTCGGGGGCGCGAGCAGTCCGGTCGCGGTGATGCAGCGAATCGCCGACGAATCGGTCGAGCTGATAGCGGCGGCCGAGGGTGCAACCGTCGAAGTGGTGAACGACGACTTCCTGGTCTACGCCTGCTGTTCCGGCTCCCTTGTCCCGGCGATCGGAACGCGGGTGAAACGCAGTGCCAGCCTCTCAGGCCTGGCACTGCAAACTTTCTCCACACTCCACTGCGAGGATGCCTTCAACGACCCCCGGGTTGATCTGGAGGCGAGCAATGCCGTCGGCCTGAGGTCGATGGTCTGCGTTCCCTTGCGTGACCGGGGCGTCCCGGTAGGAGTACTCAAAGTCGGCTCGTCCAAGGCCAACGCGTTCTCCCACGAGGACGTCTCTATCCTCACCGGGCTTGCCGAGTTCCTCTCCGCAACCCTCACCCTGGCTGCCGCCGTCTCCGTCGCCGGCGGCCAGGTTGACACTGGCGGCCACGGGACCAGTCCTCCGGAGAGCGAACGGGCAAGCCAGCTTGCCCGCTTCATGGCCAACGTGACGAGGCCGGGATTGGCGGACGACATCGATGCCGAGCGCCGGATCCGCCAGGTCATCGATAGCGAGGACTTTTCACTGGTCTTCCAGCCGGTGGTCTCCCTTGACAGTCTTGATCTCGTGGGGGCGGAGGCCTTGGCTCGCTTTCATCCCGGACCCTACCGCTCCCCGGACCTCTGGTTTGCAGAGGCGGCCCGTATAGGCCTCGGTGTGGAGTTGGAGCTGGCTACGGCACGAAAGGCGCTGGATTCGCTCCCTCTGCTCCCCCAGCAGGTAAAGTTGGGAGTCAACTTCGGGCCGGACGCAGTCACCGACCCCCGGTTGGCAGAGCTGATTGCAGCTAGGGATCCCGCCAGGACCGTACTCGAGCTCACCGAGCATTCCGCAGTGGAGAACTATGCCCGGATGCGCTCTTCGCTGATAGAACTCCGCCAGAGCGGAGTTGAGCTGGCTCTGGATGACGTCGGGACCGGCTTCTCCAATCTGACCCACATAATCAACTTCGCCCCGGACATAATCAAGATGGATATCGAGCTGGTTCGTGGCATCGACATAGACCCCGTCCGCCGTAGCCTGGCCCGCGCCTTGGTCTCCCTGGCAGAGGAGACCGGTGCAGAAGTGGTGGCGGAAGGCGTCGAACGAGAGGAGGAGCGGCACGCTCTCATAGACCTCGGTGTTCCAGCTGGGCAAGGCTACCTGATCGGCCGCCCGGGTCCGGTCACAGCTCTGGCGAAGCCGATCATCCGCGGAGACTAAAGGAATCGCATGAGTCCGGGGAGAAAGCCTACCCGACCTTGGCTACCTCCCCTTGAACCGGCAACCCGGTCCCTCCGGTAGTCGACGAAAAGTTCCTCTCCCGGATCCTGCTCGAGCGACGCCGATAGCCGCAGTGCCTTTGCGTGTCCACGGATGCGCTCACACGAGATGAAACAACGCAACCGGCACCACTGTGTCGGCGGCCACGTGCTCACCCTCGAGCAGCCGGCGCACAACCTCGTGCGCATCGGCTCTCGGGCCGGCTTCTCCATCCGCGCCTTGCCCAGCTCGGCCCTGGACCCGGGTACACCGGACGGAAGAGTGCTTCCGCCTTGTGATCGGCAAGGGAAAGAACGGTTCCGAAATCTTTCTCATCTGTCACTTCCGACGAGGACGGGTTTCGGAGCCACCTGTTGCCGGGTCACGGTGACGGTCCTGTGCCGGACCATGGTCACCGTGGTGCAGCCAACTCCAAGCGAGCGTTCGAATCGCGTCCGCTGAACGTCCTCCTTGTGTTACAGCCCGAAGAATCTCCTCGGTAATCTTCTCTCCATCGACCAACGCATCTGTTTCGCAATCGACCCGGTCGGCGACCAGAAGGAAGCCCGATCTGGCGGCCGTCAGGAGCACTCGAAGCACTGCGTCGATTGACCCCTGCGCGCCAGCTAGCTGGGAAAATGTGAGGGCCGATTCGCCGGGCTCGTTCAGGCGATTGCGGGACGGGTGTAGGCGTCTAGTACCGGCGAAAGCCTTCGACGAGAAAACGCCGCCAGTACGAGCGCCGTCATCACCGACCTTCATGCCGGAGGATCCGGCAAAGGCACCCAGGCGTCCTGCCACAACGTTGCCGCGTCCGGAGACGCCGGCGCAGATCGCGTTGCCGCTTCCGGAGACACGCGCGGGACAAATTGCCGATCGGGCCCGGCGATTGCCCGGTTCTGCCACCAACCGCCGCACGGATACCATTGGGAGTCGGGAAAGCCGGTTAAAGAAAAGAAGCCGGCGGGGGGATGCCGGCTTCTTTCAGTATCGCAAGTTGGAGGGGGGATCCATTTCCTTGCTGAAATACATACTAACGACCCTCCCCTATCGAATATTACGTATTGCGAGATAGTTAGAATCGTTTTTTATGATAGAGCTGCGCCAGTTGCGGACCCTCCTCGCGATCGAGGACGTCAAATCCTTCTCCCAGGCCGCTTCGGTACTGGGGACCGTCCAGTCGAACGTCTCGGCTCACCTTGCCAGGCTGGAGGACGCGGTCGGCGCAGTGCTGGTCGACCGCAGGACCGGAAAGCTTACACAGGAGGGGGAGGCGGTGGCCATGCGGGCCAGGCGTCTCCTCTCCGAGCTCGAAGCGATCGACTCGGACATCTCCGCCTTGCGCAACGACGTTCGGGGCAGGGTGCGTGTGGGGATGATCGGCACCGTGGCCCGCTGGTTCGTGCCGATTCTCATCGATGAGCTTGCCAACCGGCATCCCAACGTTCACCTGGAGATCAGCGAAGGCACCAATACCGCACTCGAGGCGAGAGTCCACTCCAACTCCTTCGAGTTCGCCATAATGACCCGGCCTTCCAACTTGGACGAGCTGGTCTTTCGCACCCTTTTCGAGGAGCCACTGGTCTTGATCACCTCCAAGGAGGATCCGCTGGCCGGGCGGGACACCGTCTCGGTAACCGATCTCCACGAGCTTCCTCTGCTGCTCCCTCCACGCGGCACCCAATTCAGGGATCAGATGGAGCTGATCGCGGC
>JAJZLQ010000068.1 GCA_021850605.1 Actinomycetes bacterium | reverse complement strand
GGGAGTACTCGCGCGAGGTGCCGGCTACGTAGGTGGAGGACATGGTGGGCGGCACGCTTAGGGGCGCGCCTGGGTACCGGTCCGGGCGGCCACTGTGCACCGCGAGCGTGGAAGGATCAAGGTGCATCGACGCCCCCTGTCAGATAACGGAGCCCGGCGCCCAGGAGGCGATCAGATCGGCTCCTTGCGCGGGAGCTCCTCTATGTTCACGTCCTTGAAGGTGATGACCGTCACCCGCTCCACGAAACGAACCGGGCGGTACATGTCCCAGGCCCAGGCGTCGGAGAGGGTTATCTTGAGATAGGTGCGAGGGCCCTCGTTCAAGGTCTCCACATTCACCTCGTTGGCGAGGTAGAAGCGCCGATCCGTCTCGACGACGTATTTGAACATCGCCAGAACGGCACGGTACTCCTGGTACAACGCCAGCTCCACATCGGCTTCGAATTTCTCGAGATCCTCAGCGCTCAACTCGGTCCTTTCCGCCAGATGGCAGGCAAGAGGCCCGCGGCTGGTTCCGCCGGCCCCAGCGGGCTCCACCGCGGACGCGGCCGGAGCGGAGCATCGCTTGAGCTAGCGCTTCTCCTTTATCTTGGCCGCCTTGCCAATGCGGTCACGCAGGTAGAAAAGCTTGGCGCGGCGAACGTCTCCACGCGTCACGACCTCGATCTTGGCGATGATGGGAGAATGGACGGGGAAGGTGCGCTCTACCCCGACGCCGAAGCTGACCTTGCGGACCGTGAAGGTCTCGTGGATGCCGCCCCCCCTGCGGGCGATTACCACGCCCTGGAAGACCTGCACACGCTCGCGGGTGCCTTCAACGACTCGCACATGGACCTTGACCGTGTCGCCTTGGGCGAAGACCGGTACGTCTGCACGCAGGCTCTCTGCATCGATCAAATCGGTGGGCTTCACAACAACTCCTGACTGAAATGGCGACATACAAGCATAACCGGCCCCAAGGGGCGCCCCCGCCCTGAAAGCCCTAGTCGGCGCCGAGATCGGGGCGATGCGCTTCCGTACGCCGCGCGGCCATCTCCGCACGCCACTTGGCAATCTGCGCGTGGTTCCCTCCCAGGAGCACCTCGGGCACCTCCATGCCCCGGAACTCGGCCGGGCGGGTGTATTGGGGGTATTCGAGTTCGCCGCCGGCGAAACTCTCCTCATCGAGGGAGGCGGGATTGCCCAAGACCGATGGAAGCAACCGAACCGTTGCCTCGATAACCGCCATTGCCGCGATCTCCCCACCGGCAAGGACGAAGTCACCCAGCGAAATGGCCCCGTCCACCAGGTGATCCTCAATGCGGGCGTCCACACCTTCGTAACGTCCGCAAAGGAGGGAGAAACCCTCCAACTCGGATAGCTCATGCGCGAGGGTCTGATCAAGGCGGCGTCCCCAGGGCGCCAACAGATATAGAGGCCGGGGTGGATCGGTGGCCTCGACCGCGGCGAATATGGGCTCCGGTTTCATCACCATGCCGGCTCCCCCGCCGTAGGGGACGTCGTCGACGCTTCGGTGCCGGCCGGTGGCGTAATCACGGATGTCCACACAGGAGAGCTCCAGGTGACCGCCCGCTCGAGCCTTGCCCACCAGCGAGATCGAGCAATAGGCGTCGACGATCTCAGGAAAGATGGAGAATACCGTGATCCTCATGCCTGCTCTTCGAAGAGCCCGTCGGGCACCTCCACCCGGATCACACGCGCCGAGGCGTCGATACTGGTCACAAAAGCCAGTGGGACGAGAGCTCCCCCGTCGAGCACCATCAGGTCGCTGGCCGGATTCTCGAGGACTTCGGCGACGACCCCGCGCTTGGTGCCGCTCTGGTCGACCACGGCCGAGCCGATGATTTCGTCCACCCAGAGAGCCTCCGGGTCCTCGATGCCGGTGGCGAAGACCACCTGTCCCGCCAAGCGCTCCGCAGTCGTACGGTCGGAAACCCCATCCAGCTGAAGCAGGACCTTGCCTTGATGGGGGCGGGAAGCGGAAACGGTCCTCCACTCCCCCGCTATCATCAACTTGGCCCCTAGGGCCCAACGCTCGGAGCGATTGGTGGTAAAGGACACCGTGAGCTCTCCGCGGATTCCGTGCGCCCGCTGAATGCGTCCGACCTCGAACAATTCTTCAGTGCGCTCAGTCACGGAAACCTCCCGGGAGAGCCGGCCTCCACGGGCACCGGAGCCGGCGACAATTCGCTAGTCGCGCTCCTGGATCTCCACCGATGCGTCGATCCCGTCCTTGGCTCCGGCCGCGCGCACCACGGCCCGGATGGCGCCGGCAATCTTGCCTTGGCGACCGATGACCCTTCCCATGTCGGCCTTGTCGACCAGTAGGGTCAGCTTGACCCGCTTGTCACCGTCGGCGACCTCCTGCACCACGACACGGTCGGGGTGCTGGGTCAGCTCGACCCCAAGGTAGCGAAGCACGGCGGTGGCGGTACGCGCCGCGGTGCCCTGCTGGTTGCCATCCTCTTCGGAACCGGTGTATTCCCCGGACTCGATCGAGGTCATTTGGTTTCACCCTTGAACTCGCTCCAGGTGCCACTGACCTGAAGGAGCTTGCGGACGCGGTCGGTGGGCTGGGCACCTTGGCGGAGCCACTTGAGCGCCTTCTCGGAGTCGATCTCGATCGTCGCGGGCTCGTTGCGGGGCTGGTAGCTGCCCAGGATCTCGATGAAACGGCCGTCGCGGGGCGAGCGCGCGTCAGCAGCGATAACCCGGTAGGTAGGCTGCTTCTTCTTGCCCATACGGACCAGTCTCAGCTTTACAGACACCAAAACTCCTAAGATTTACTCGCGGCGGTCCGGGCGTACGGACCTCTCCGCTTGGCATTTACCTGCCCTAAAATGACAGCCCCTAGATTCTAGAGCCGTCCGCGCGGGATCTGTGCAGGTTAGCGCCGCTTACCCTTCTTCTTGGCCGAGCGAGAGGATGCCGAGCGCTTGGTGGCCGACGGCGGTCCCACCCCCATCTGGCGCATCATCTTCTGCATCTCCTTGAACTGCTTGAGCAGATTGGAGACGGCCATCGAGGTGGAGCCGGAGCCTGCGGCGATACGCTGGCGGCGGCTGGGATCGATTATGGCCGGGTTGCGGCGCTCCTCCCGGGTCATGGAAGAGATGATCGCTTCGGTGCGGGCCAGCTCCCGCTCGTCGATGTCAACATCCCGCAGCTCGCGAGGAACCCCGGGAAGCATGGACATGATCCCCTTCAGCGGCCCCATCCTCTTGACCTGTTGCATTTGCTCCAGGAAGTCTTCGAGGTCGAACTTGCCCTGGGCCAGCTTCTGGGCGCCCTTCTCGGCGACATGCTTGTCCATCTGGCGCTCGGCCTTCTCGATGAGAGAGAGGACGTCCCCCATGCCCAGGATCCGGTTGGCCATGCGGTCAGGGTGGAAGGCGTCGAAGTCCTCGAGCTTCTCGCCAATGGAGGAGAAGGCGATCTTCTTCCCGGTGACGGCGACCACCGACAAAGCGGCACCGCCCCGCGCGTCGCCGTCGAGCTTGGTAAGGATGGTGCCTGAGAGACCGACCGCCTCGGAAAACGCACCTGCCGTGGCCAGCGCGTCCTGGCCGATCATCGCATCGATGACCAGGAAGGTGTAGCTGGGTTTGGCCGCGGCTTCGATGCGGCGCATCTCCTCCATCAGCTCGGAGTCCACCGCCAGGCGGCCGGCAGTGTCAATGATCACCACGTCGCGGCCGAGCGATCGGGCACGGGCTATCCCTTCGCGGGCAACCGAGACCGGATCGCTGGATTCGGAGAAGAAGTCCACCTGTGCGGTCTCGGCGAGTATCCGCAGTTGCTCGACTGCGGCCGGCCGTGCGAGGTCGGCACCTACGAGCATCGGATGACGCCCCTGCCTTCGCAACCATAGCGCCAGCTTGCCGGCTGCCGTCGTCTTTCCGGATCCCTGTAGACCTACCAGCATGATCACCGTCGGAGGGGTGGAGGCAAAGGTAAGCCGGAAGCTGTCGCCTCCCAACGTCGAGCGAAGCTCGGAGTCCACCAGCTTGATTATGTGCTGGGCGGGGGTAAGGGCGCGGGAGACGGTGGAACCGATGGCCGCCTCGCGGATGTTGTCGGTGAACCGGCGCACCACCTCCAGGTTGACGTCAGCCTCCAGCAGGGCGGCACGAATCTCTCGCAGAGCCGCCTCGATGTCGGCGGCGGAGAGCCGCCCCTTGCGCTTCAGCTTGGTGGCCACGCCCTCCAGGCGGGCCGAGAGGTTGTCGAACAAATCAGGCTTCCTTCACTTCGCCCTGGTGTCGGGGCGGGGACGAGAAAATTCTAGGGCGCCGGTGTTGCCGAGCACCGATCGCTCAGTCGAGCGCGGTAAGGGACTCAACATAGGCCTTGGGGTCGAATGGGATCAGATCCCCTATTCGCTCTCCGACGCCCACCATCTTTACCGGGATTTTGAAGGTCTCTTCGATCGCGAAGGCTATGCCACCCTTGGCGGATCCGTCCAGCTTGGTCAAGACCACGCCGGTGACACCAACCGCCTCGGAAAAGACCTTCGCCTGGGCAAGGCCGTTCTGGCCGACCGTCGCATCCAGGACCAACAACACCTCACCCAGGTTGCCTTGGGCTTTTTCCACGGTGCGGTAGATCTTCTTGAGCTCCTCGATCAGGTTCAGCTTGTTCTGCAGACGTCCAGCGGTATCACCCAGTACGATGTCGGTTCCCCTGGCCCGGGCGGAGGAGATCGCATCGAATAGCACTGCGGCGGGGTCTCCGCCCGGCGCCCCGCGTACGATCTCGGCCCGCGCGCGCTCGGCCCACAGGCCGAGCTGATCGGCGGCTGCGGCGCGGAAGGTGTCCGCCGCGGCGAGCATCACGCTCCTGCCCTCACCGCTCATCTGGTGGGCCACCTTGCCGATCGTCGTTGTCTTTCCCACCCCGTTCACGCCGACGAAGAGCCACACCACGGGGCGATCCCCCTCGACCAGGAGTGAGCGGTCCGCGTGGGAGAGAGCCTCCAGCATGGCGGCCCGGATCGCCTCGAGAGCAGCGACCGGATCGGTGATGCGCTCGCGGCGCACGCGCTCCTTGGCCGCCTCCACTATGCGGGTAGCCTGGTCCAGGCCGACATCGGAGAGTATGAGAGAGTCCTCCACATCGCCCCAGAAGCTCTCTTCGATCGCATTGCGCTTGAAAAGCCCCTGCAGAGCGGCCGTGAAGGGCCTCCTGGCTTGCCTTAGGCCCTCCTGTATCGTCGCCGGGAGCTCGGGGACCAGCTTCTCCTCGGCTTGGAGATCCAGCTCCTCCGGGCTGGGCTCGGGTCCGCTTATAAGGCCGCCTTGGGTGGGTTTGGCCGAGACCTCTTCCCCGGGCGGTGCAGCCGGCCGGGTGCCCGAGAGCGGAGCCGAGGGCTTGGGTTGGGCACCTCGTCTCCTGGAACGGGTACCAACCAGGGTGATTCCCCCGGCCACCAGGGCTACAACGACGACGAGAAGGATTATTTGTGCACTGTGCATGGTGCAGAACAGTGTAGGAGCTACGTGCCTCGCCTAGGAAGTGCCGTAGATGCGCAACTGCCGGTCGGCCAGGCGGTCCACGACCACCCTGGTCGCGCCGTCCCCGTTCATGGCCACCCCGAAGAGATTATGGGCGATCTCCATGGTGCGCTTTTGGTGGGAGATGACGAAGAGCTGGGCGTGGGCACCGAAGGCCTCCAGCAAGGCGAGAAGGCGCGACAACGACAAGTCATCGAGCGCCGCCTCCACTTCGTCGAGTATGTAGAAAGGCGAAGGCCGGGAGGAGAATACCGCGATCAGGAAGCCCAGTGCCACCAGTGAGCGCTCGCCCCCGGAGAGAAGGTTGATGCTGCGGACAGACTTGCCGGGGATGGAGAGGACGAAATCCAAGCCCGAGGAGAGTGGGTCGGATTCATCCATCAGCCGGAGTTCCCCGCGGCCGCCCGGAAACAGCAACCCGAAGGTCTCCTCGAAATGTGCCGAGACGTCCTGGAGGGCCGACAGGAAGACGCTGCGCATCTCCCGGGTGATCTCCCGGTCGAGGGAGCGCAACTCGTTCCGCGACGCGGCGACGTCCTCGAGCTGGGAGTCGAGGAAGCGCTGCTGCTCGCGAAGCTCCGCCAGCTCGATTTGGGCAAGCTGGTTGATCGGCCCCATCCTGGCCAGCTCCTCCTCCAGCCGGCGGAGATGTTCGGGCGCCGCCGACGGCTCCACGCCGGGAAGGATTGGTATCTGCCTTGCCACCTCGGGATCTATCTCCAACTCGCGCCAGATGCGCTCCTGCATCACCTGGCTGCGCACTTCGCTCTCCCGAAGGCGCAGTTTTGCCGATGCGACATCTTGGTCCAACAGGTGCCTCTGATAGGAGAGGCGGTCGATCTCGGCGGCAAGGCGTGCAGACTCCTCCTTCAAGGCGCTGCGCCGCATCTGGCGCTCCTCAATGGATGTTCGAAGGTCGGCCTCAAGTGCGAGGAGCTCTCCCTCCCCGGTATTGCAGCGCCGTGCAAGGGCCAGGTGGCGTGCCAGACGAGCTCGCACAACTTCGGCCTCGGACAGACTTTTCTCACGCCGCCCGATCTCGGCGGCAAGCTCGGCTTCCATCGCGGCAATCTGCTCGTCCAGCTGCTTGAGGCGCTCCCAAAGCCGAGCGGCACGCACCTCGATGGCGGAACGCCGTGCCTTTGCCGCCGCCATGGCCTCGGCGATGCGAGCAGCCTCGCGGCGCGTCCCGTCCAGCCCTTGGCGCACCTGCTTTAGTGCTGACTCCAGAGCGGCAAGCTCGGTCTCGGTGGGCTCGAGGCGCGCGGCCGCCTCGGCTTCATCCGCGCTCAGGCGACCGAGGTTTTCCGTGGCCTCCTGGATCTGGAGGACCAGGCCCTCCACCGACGCGCTCTGGCGTTCCAGGGCCGCGAGTGCGGTTGCGGCCTCCCGGCGGGCGCGCTCGGCGTTCGCCTCACGCTCCTTCACCGACGACTCCAGGGCGCTACGGGCGGCACGTGCTGCAGCATGCTCGGACGACACCACGCCCAGGCTCTCGGTAGCCACCTTCGCCCGTTCGGCGGCCTCGGTCTGGGTACGCCTGGTCACCACCTCGGTCTCGGAAACAGCCTCGAACCCGATCAGGCTCGCGCGCTCACCCGAGGCGGTGACCATGCGCACCCTGGGCTCCGCGACCGAACCCAGTGCCTGCTCACCCTCCGCCACGAGGAAGGCGCCGCCAAGCAGCCAGCCGACCAAATCGGCTACCGCCGGATGGGCGGATTTGACCAAATCGGCTACAGGCTTCGTGCCGGTGGGCGCGGGCAGCGTCTCGGGAGCGGGAAACCCCCCGGGGGACGCTCCAAGCACCAAGGCTCGGGCCGAAGCCCCCCTGATCGCCAGGAAGCTGGCCCTGGCGGCCTCCATGTCCCGCTGTACAACTGCCCTGCCCCAAGGGGCCAGCGCCGCCTCAACAGCCTTTTCGAAACCCGGCTCGATGTCGAGCAGCTCGATGAGTACTCCGAGGGGCTCGGCAATCTGTCTGGCCAGCTCCAAGTGAGAGCCGGCACGCATGGAGGCGGCTGCTCTCTCGAGTGCCTGAAGGACGGCGGTCGCCGCCGCGTGCTCGGCCTGAGCCGCGGCCAACCGCTGGGCAAGCTCCGCCTCGGTGGCTACGGCCGCGCTTAGCTCCAGGCGCCCATCCTCCAGACCCGACCCCGCACCCTCCAACTCCCCCGCAAAATTCTCGTAACGGGTACGCAGTTGCTCGAGGGAGGCACGACCTTGGGATAGCTGGTCCCCAAGGCGGGAAAGCCGTGCCTCGGCGGACCTTGCCGCCTTGGACGCTGATTCAGAGGCCTGGAGGGCGCGCGCGCGGGAATTGGAA
>JAJZLQ010000045.1 GCA_021850605.1 Actinomycetes bacterium | reverse complement strand
ACAACCTGAGCATCGGGCGCTTGGCCCGAACGGGGCTCCGCCCCGCGCCCCAGTCCTGCGCGCCAGAGTTCTTCCATTACTCAGGCGGTATTTTCGGTTCAGCATCGATCAACTCCGCACGCGCTCAAGGGAGTGAGGTTCCGCTTTGGCATCTCTGCCCGCAGGACCTGCGTGCGAGTTGGACAACGCCGCGCCGCGGTCTAGTCTCGGGCAAGACAGAGCCCACTTCTGAGCTGGGCTTTCTTGGCTGGCGGACCAGGGCTCGAACCTGGAACCTCCTGATCCAAAGTCAGGCGTTCTGCCAATTGAACTATCCGCCAATGGTTAACGATCCTACCGAGACCAAGCAACCGTCCGCCGAGTCGATCGCCTCCACCGCCATCGGGCCCCAGAAGGCACCCACCGGGCCTGCCGGACTGCACGTTCCGTGCCGTATGCGGCTAGTTTCTATTGCACTATGGGATCACTTATCAAGAAGCGCCGCAAGCGCATGCGCAAGAAGAAGCATAAGAAGATGATGAAGAAGACGCGCTGGCAGCGCAGAGCAGCCGGTAAGTAACAGGTTTCCCAGGACCCGGCTTCGAGACCGGGTCCTGTTGTGTCCGCTCGCCGCACCTAGAGTGCGTTGACTTCACGCACCTCCACAGCGACGCACCTAAGCCCGCTTCCAGCGAGGGCCACCGCTCTTGGCTCGAGATGGGCCATGCCTTCCAGCCCAAGGCTCGCCAAGCTGCCTTCGGCAAAGTAAGTCGAGCCCGATCCGGCCATGCGCGGTCTGATGCCAATCTTGTCGGCAATCACCTCCCGGTAGCGCGCTAGTTCGGGCACGATCGCGATAGCCGCCTCCTCCAGATCGTTGCCGCTCTCCTCGAAGTCCCCTCTCGCCCCTTGGTCGTAAGCGCCGTAAACCGCTCCCGTCGGTGAGTGGAGCGGGATCAGGAAGAGCACCCACCTACCGCCGCCGGGCGGAAGCGGATCGATCTCGTCGCCCACGCCCTTTACCATGGAGCGCCTGAGCGAGACGCAGAAGGGCACGTCCGATCCCAATGCGAGCGCGGCGCGGGTATCCAGCTCCGGCAGCAGCACACGCAGCACTGCAGCGGCGTCCGCCGAACCGCCGCCAAGGCCGGCTCCCGGTGGTATCCGCTTCGCCAGCTCCACCCTGCCCCTAACTCCGGCCATCGCCATCGCCCTGGCGATCAGGTTGCCACCACCGAGAGGGACCTCCGCAAGGGGGAAGCCCATCTCCGACAGGCCGAGGGGGTCGGTCATGGAGATTTCGGTCTCGGTCGCCTCGCTTGACGGGAAGACGCGCAATTCGTCAAAGAGCGATACCGAGACCATCTCCGACTCGAGCGTATGAAGTCCATCCTCCCGAACACCGGTCACCCGCAGAGACAGCGTCAACTTCGCAGGCGCCAGCAGCAAGCGCCCCTCAACCTGCTCAGGCACGGTCCCGCTCCTTCCCGGCGAGAGCCAGGCCAATGGCAAGCCACTCCTCGATGGTGAGGCTCTCGGGGCGCCTGGTCTCCTCCACTCCACTATCGGCCAGCGCAGCCGCCAACCTTGCGTCTGAGAGGGTGCGCCGAAGCATCTGGCGGCGGTGGGCGAAAGCCGTGCGCGCCGCGCCGACCACGCCATCGAGCACCTCCCGGCCATAGCCATCCAGGTAACGCGGATCTGCGCGCAGTTCCAGCACCGCGGAAGCCACGTTGGGAACGGGCATGAACACCGTGGCCGGCACCCCAGTGGCGATGGAGGCGGCGAAATAGAGCTGGAGCCTGAGAGAGACGGCCGAGCTCTCCCGAACACCAGGCTTGGCCGCCAGGCGCTCGGCAACCTCCTTCTGCAGGAGGAATGCCATGCCTTCGATGTCGGCTCCCTCGTCAACAAGCTTCATGATGATGGGCACCGAGACGTTGTAAGGCAGATTTCCCGCCACCCGGCCAATACCTCGGCTGGAGAGGAGCTCGCTCCAATTCACCTCCAGGGCATCAGCAACGATCACCTCGACGTTGGTGATTTCCCGTGACTCCAGCACCAGGGTGAGAAGAGAGGCGATCTCCGGGTCCTTCTCCACCGCGGTCACCCGCTCGCAACGCTCAGCGAGAAAGACGGTCAGCGAGCCGACGCCCGGCCCGATCTCGGCCACTGGACGCCCGGCACCGGCCGCGATTGAGGCGATCTTTTTCGCGTAGTTCTGGTCAACGAGGAAGTTCTGTCCCAAGGAGCGCTTAGGCACGCGACCGCTGGACGATAGCAGCTTGGAGATCTCGCTCTTGGTGACACCGGATTGGCTCATGGCAGCACCCTCGGATACGCGAGACAGGATTCCCTGGGCGCTTTCACGAACACTCCCAACCCCGATCCTCCCCACTCGCCTGCCGGCTCATGGCGGCGCGCTCCCTCCGGGTGGAACACGATGCCTCCAAGCCGATCGGGGCCGGGCCCCCTCTCCCACTTTCGGCAGCGCCGGGTACAGCCACCCAAACCCCGGGGGCGGGCCGCTTGCCGAGTGCGTGACCTGCGAACACCTGTCGGCCAGGAGAAGCCGGCCTTCCCTCGGCGTTGGACACGGCAAAGAAAGGCACCGACGAGGCGCCAGGGGGTGCACACAGGACCGCACGGCCTCGCCATAACGGTGAATGCTTGGCTCCGTCCCGGGTACCAGGCACGACACCTGCTGGAGAAGCGCGTGGCACGGGCATCAGTAGCCGGCTGCGTCCTGCCTGAAAGCCGCTGCGGGAATGAAGCCCTAGCGGGTGCCACGAACGTCATCCCGATGACGGCTGGATAGCCATCATCGCCACCCTCCTCTTGCCCAATCGTGGTGGGCATGCTCATTACCGTGCTCCTCGCACGCCCCAGTGACCTGATAGGGGCGGTGGGCCAGCCTCCGATCCTAATGGGACCGCACGGTCCGCCGCTTTGGGGACGCGCTTGCCGCAGAGCCAGTGCGCGGCCGGCAGCGACCGGTCCGCTGCGACAGGTACGACTCCGCTGGGCGATCCTTGGTTTCCAGCCCGGGCCTGGATACAGGCCGGAGGATCCGGGTCGTCTGGCGAGACTATCCCATGGCGCCGCCGGGGTCTTCGCGTGCGCCCTGGATGAGGCCTACGTCGTCGTAGTCCTACCACTGCCGGCTGCTCGGCTGTCGCCATATCCACTCGGCCCCACCGCCGCGCGCGGCAGGATCACCGCGGCGGTCATGCAGACTGCCGGCGGCGATTGCGGTATGGCGGGCAAGATCAGCTTCGGGCCCGGGGCGCGCCATGGTGCAGCTTCGGCTTCGAGCTCTCGCCGCTATAGGGCTACATGGCGGGGCCCCGGCGGAGCGGAAGTTGCCGCGCCCCGGGCCAGGAGCTGTCGGGCTCCCCCGACCGACTCTCCGCGGCTAGGCGGCGGACCGACGGCCAATAACGGCCTATGGGTCCGCGAAAATTGCGTAACTGCCTATGCGACGCCAACGCACCGCCCGATAGTTGCGTCCCTCGACAACCACCGTGCACCATTCCCACGTTGCGCGCCCATCCGGGCCAGCGAAATTCCAGGTCATCTCGAAAATGTCCCGGGCACCCACGACAGCCTTCACGCGCAGCGAGGACGGCCACGCAGCGAGGTCACCCGTGTCTACAAACTTGTCGCATCCATCGCTGAAGAGCCGGACTGCCTGTTTGAACATCTCCTGTTCTCGCGGACTCAGTCGCCTGTAGTCGGTCTTGAACGATGCAGTTCGCTCGAACCTCACCGGTCAAGTTCTGCGAGCAAACCCTCGGCGTCCTCGAAAGTCTCGACGCGGCCAGTTGCAATGTCGGAATCGGCCTGGCCCTCCATCTCGCGCCAAGTCTCGCTCCAGAACCACGCCTGGTCGGCCGGCACAGCGACGTGCGGGCGCAACAGAATCTCACCGTCCCGCTCGATGACCTCCACCTGGGCACCCTCGTCGTCCAGGTGGTACCGGGCACGAACTGCCGCGGGAATAGCGATCAGCCCCCGCTTCTGCACTGCTACGAATGTCCGCGTCTCGCGACGTCCCATGGCGTCATCGTAGCAGCCATGCGGCGCAACTGCAATACTGCTTTGCAGCCTTTTGTGAGAACCCCATTGCTGCGCTCAGGGCGCCTAGCGCCTTGCGCCTCGACGAAGCGCTGCTCGCGCCGGCCACCACCCTCACCACAGAGCAGCGCGGGATCACCGTGGCGGTCATGCAGACTGCCGGCGGCGATTGCGGTATGGCGGGCAAGATCAGCTTCAGCTACCGGGGCAAGCCCTGGTGCAGCTTCGGATTCGAGCTCTCGCCGCAATAGGGCTACATGGCGGCGGCCCGGCGGAGCGGAAGTTGCCTCCGCGCTAAACACCGTGGTGGAAGAGACGCTCCTGTTAACAGCTGGCTTAGAAGACGCAGGGCAGTTATGGGCACTTCATTGCCCCCTCTGCAATCTGCCCTCCACCCTGCTCCGCCTTTCCCAGGCGCCACAATCGCGCCGTCTGGCCCCGCTCTCAGCTCGAGCGTCCACTCCTCGCTTCGGCACTAACCGGGGTAGACGGGGTGAGGGGCCCACGGTTTTCGGTCCAGTCCTTATGCGAGCCAAAGCCTCGGATTCGTTGGGCAAGATTACCCGAGGGTGGTGCCGTTGTCGGCGCTTGCATCTTCGTGATGGCCATCGTCGTTGTTGTATTTCCGGTAAAAGCTGATCGGCTGATGGACTTGTGGGCGGCGCCGGCAAGTACCTGCCTTTGCTCGATGGCATCGAGCGTCCTGAACTCCTCGGGCGTCAGATAGCCGATGGAGCTATGGCTGCGGTTCTCTTTGGGGGAGCTACCGCAAGCTGCTCCTCGTGCCGACGGACACCGCCTTGCCTATAACATCGCCGTATCCGGGCCTAAGCAGGGCCCGCAAAGAACCTTTTAGCCCACGGTGGACCGACTGCGGCAGGGCATCCCCGTCGCCCGCCTGTCTTAGCCCCCCAGGTAGAGGTTGCGAACCCGCTCGTTGGCAGTGAGCTCCTCAGGAGTGCCTTCCAGCCCCACTCGCCCTTGACTCAGCACGTAGGCGTAATCTGCCAACTGCAGCGCACTGCTGACATTCTGCTCGACCAGCACGACGGTGGTTCCCGCCTTGTTTATCTCGACCAGCGCGTCCAGCACTCGCTTTACGATCAAGGGAGCGAGTCCCAAGCTGGGCTCGTCGAGCAGGAGCAGCTTGGGACTGCTCATCAGGGCCCGCCCAATGGCGAGCATCTGCTGCTCACCGCCGGACAACGACCCTCCTGCTTGGCCGAGGCGATCTGCCAGGGCGGGGAAAAGTTCCAAGACCTCGGCGATCTTCGAATCGAGCTCCTTCTTGGGTGCCAGCTGCCCGCCCAACATGAGGTTCTCTTTTACCGTCTCGTTGACGAAGATCCTGCGGCCCTCGGGGCAGTGCGCGATTCCCAGCTTCACCCTCTTGGGAGCGGATACATGGGTGATGTCCATGCCGTTGAAACGGACGGATCCGTGTGAAGGCCTGACCAGCCCCGAAATCGCCTTTAGCGTGGTCGACTTGCCGGCGCCGTTGGCTCCGAGTATTGCCACCACTGACCCTGCGGGAATGGAGATATCAACTTCACGAACGGCCACCACAGATCCGTATGAGCAGGTAAGCCGCGAAAGAGACAAGATCTCCTCACGAGCAGGCAACTCGGACGCGGTCATGATTCCTCACCGAGATAAGCGGCGATGACGCGGCGATCCTGACGAATCTCGTCCGGTGTGCCCTGGGCGATCTTGCTGCCAAAGTCGACCACCACCACCTTTTGCGACACTCCAAGCACCAGCAGCATGTCATGGTCGATAAGGAGCACGGCACAACCAAATCTCTCCGGGATCTCCTTGATCTTGGTTGCGAGCCAGGCCTTCAGGCCCTCGGAGGTTCCTGCAGCAGGCTCGTCCAGAAGCAACAGCTTGGGCCGGCTGACCAAGGCCCTACCCAAGTCGACGAGCTTTTGGTGCCCGTAGGAAAGCGTCCCCGATCGCCTTTCGGCGATCGCCTCGATATCCAGGAACTCCAGAACCTCCTCCGCCTCCCGGCGTGCGTCGCGCTCGTGCTTCACGGCACGCGGCAACCGGAACATATTGGAGAACAAACCCGCCGAACTGCGGTGATCGGTTCCGATCTTGAGATTGTCCACCACGGAAAGTTCCTTGAACAGCGCTACGTTCTGAAAACTCCGCGCGATTCCCACATCGATTATCTCCGACGGGGGCAGCTGCAAAAGATCCTTGCCGTCGAAGGTCACCCTACCGTGCTGGGGTGTATAAAAACGACTGATCACATTTAGGATCGAAGTCTTACCCGCGCCATTGGGGCCGATGAGTGCGGTGATCTGCCCGTCCGGTATCTCAAAGCTGAGGTTGTTCACCGCTCGAACCCCTCCAAAGGAGAGCGAGACGCCGTCCAATTCAAGCATTTACGCCACCTTGATGGTCGCCCGGGTCTGCGCCGGCGATGACGCTGCTCACTTCTCCGGGCTCGGCTGCATCAGGACCGGGAAGCTCCCCGACGCCGCGGGTCAAGTGCAACTTACGCCCGAGCAATGCGGGTATCGATGCGAGTCCTTCGGGAAACAGCATCAGCACCACCACCACTGCGGCACCAATGATGAATTCGGAGTAACCGCCCACACTGGCGGATCTGGTCTGCACGTAGACCAGCACGAGTGCTCCGACAATCGATCCACCCACACTGCCCAAACCCCCAACAATCACCGCGGCGAGGAAGAAGAGTGAAAGCGCCAAGGTGAAATCAGCGGGAGTGACCAGTCCTTCGAAATGCGCGAAGAGATCTCCGGCAATGCCACAAAAGAACGCCGACAGCGTGAAGACGATCACCTTGGTCCGTGCCACCGGGATTCCCATCGCCAGCGCGGCAGCCTCCGAGTCGCGAACCGCCATGATGGCCCTACCGCTCTTCGAGGCAAGCACCAGGAGAATGAGCATCATCGAGATAGCAACCACCACAAAGGCGAAGTAATACATCGCCCTCGGGGAATTCATCACTATCGGACCGAACTGCGTATTGGAGATCGACAATCCGGTAAACCCGTTGGTGATATCGGTGGCTTCCAGCGCGATCTGGGGCACCGCCAGACCGAAACCCAGGGTGATGATCACCAGGTAGTGTCCTCTAAGCCGTCCTGAGGGAAGTCCCAGGATGAATCCCACCAGCCCCGCGAGTATGCCGGACAAAAGCAGCTCGAGCGGAAGGGCGAGGTGCAGGTGGTTCGCCGAGTAGCCGGCGGCATACGCTCCCACCGCCAAAAAGCCCGCTTGGCCAATGGAGACGAGACCGGCAAACCCGACCAGGAGGTTCAACGACACCACCACCAGGGCGTAGATCACTGCCTCGGTGAGTATTCCCATCGTCGTGACATTCGACCCGACGAAAACCGGGGCCAGCGCGAATGCCAGGAATCCCACGGCAAGGCCGCCACGCCTGGCCATGTGGCCTTTTCGCAATCGTGAGACGGAATTTGGCATCATTGTCTCGACATCACGCGCTTGCCAAAGAGGCCATTCGGCCGGACGTAAAGGACCAGGAGGATCATGATAAAGACGAATGTCAACTGAAGATTGTTTGAAAGGTAACCGGAAATCAAGTTCGACATAACCCCGATCAGCAGTCCTCCGACCAAAGCGCCAGGAAGGGAGCCAAAACCACCGAGAACCGCCGCGGCGAAGGCGAACACGGCCACATTCTCCATGAAGGTGGGCGTCAGAGATATGGATGGTGCGATAAGTATGGCGGAGACTCCGGCCAACAGCACGCCGATCGCCCATGACAGGGAGACCATACGCTGGGTCTGTATACCCATGAGCGAGGCCACTTCACGATC
>JAJZLQ010000034.1 GCA_021850605.1 Actinomycetes bacterium | reverse complement strand
TTCGAGATCGGCGGATCCCTGGGCGGAAAGTACATGGGCACCGAGATCTGCGAGGGAGACTGGGCCAGCCGGCACGACCGCTACCACCTTGCCTACCACGGGCGCGCCAACGGCCAGATCAAGCTGTTGTCCTGGAGCTGCGAGGACGCTGCCATCAACTACTCCGCGCTGCCCAAGGTGACCCGGGAGTGGCACCGTATCGCCGCCGACCTGGTTGCCAAGCACCCGGAGCACTTCGACGACTGGGGGATGTTCACCTACACCAACGGGCCCTTCAGGGCCTGGGGGGACTACCTCACCGAGATCGACATCGGAGTCAACGAGCTGGAGATGACCGAGGAAATCTGGCGCGACTGGGTCCAGGCCAAGGTGGATATCGCGCGCGTCTCGGTACGCGCGGGCGGCTCGGTCTCCGCGGCCCACGGTGGCCAGCGCGAGGGCGAGGTCGACGTCTCCTGCTATGAGGAGCTGGCCGAGGGCCAGTTTGACTTGATGAAGTCCATCAAGCGGATGCTGGATCCCAACAACATCATGAACCCTGGCAAGTACAACCTGGACGAGGCGTATCCCGGAGGAGAGTCATGAGCCCGCAGCTGAGCCTGAAGCCCTTCTACACCCAGCGGGTCGAGGGCACCACCATACCTGATCCCGTCGTCAAGGACTGCTACGCGGTCTTCGCCTGCCGGCATAAGTTCTGCCGCGAGGTCTGCCCCGTCTACCAGGACGACCGGGATGAGGCGCACACCTCCTATGGCTTCCACTCCTCACTGCTCGCGGTCTCCAAGGGCATGGGCACGGTGGGGGATCTGCGCGAGTCGATCACCAACTGCCTCGAGTGCGGGGCCTGCGAGCTGCGCTGCCCCAACACCCTTTTCGCCGGGGACTTTTACGGGAGCTCCACCACCACCGTGGACCTGGTGCGCAAGGTGAGGCGGGACCTGGTGGCCGAGGAGATCGGCTTTGAGCGCTACGAGGAGATCGTCTCCTACATCGACCGCTTCCTAGGCTACTTCACCGGCCCCGAGGAGGAGCTGACGCGCTGGGCGGAGGGGCTCGAGATCCCGCGCAGCGGGGAGAGCATCCTGTTCGTCGACTACTTCAACGCCTTCGAGACCACCGACGTTCCACGCAACGCCGCGCGCATCCTGCAGGCGGCGGGGGTGGACTTCGGCATCCTGGCCCGGCCGGGTGCGACCCTAGGGGAGCTCCTGGACATAAGCCTGGAGACCTTTGTCGAGCATGCCCGGCACAACGTGGCCCAGCTCGAGGCGGCCGGGGCCAAGCGGGTGATCATGATCAACCCGCACGACTATACCTATTTCACCCGCGACTACACCGCGCATCTGGGCGAGCTCCCCTTCGAGGTGGTCTACATCACCGACGTACTGGCCGAGCTGCTCGAGGAGGGGAAGCTTCCCTTCACCGGCGAGACCGCGCGCGGCCTGCTCGGCAAGGTGAGCTACCACGATCCCTGCACCCTCAACAAGATCTGCGGGATCAACGCGTCGCCGCGCAAGCTGGTGGCCTCGCTTCCCGGGGTGGACTTCGTGGACGTGAGCCCGGTGGCCCAGTGGAGCTATTGCTGCGGCAAGGGGAACGCCAGCTTCAAGAAGCTGCACCCGGACAAGAGCTACAAGATCGGGGCCAAGCGCCTGCAGGCGGCAGCCGACATCGGCGCGCAGCAGCTGGTGGTGGCCTGCCCGCACTGCCAGGACCAGCTGACGGACGTGAGCTCGAGGGCCGGCGTGCCGGTCTCCCCGGTTCACATCCTCACCCTGGTGGCCCAAGCCATGGGGCTCGACGCCTAGGCGCCGGCCGACCGGAGAAGATTCGTGGAGCAAGGAGGAACGATGGAAGGCGTCAAAGACGTACGCCCGGGCGTTATCCATAAGGACGGCCACTACGAGGTGGCCCCGGAGCTCATCGGCGGGGATGTTCCCCAGCCGTACCAGGAGATGAACGCCGCGGAGCGCGATCGCATCATCGCCCAGCGCGGGCGCTACCTGGAGTTCATGCACGACCACTTCGCCGATGAGGTCATCCCGCCTCCCCCGGGCGCGGAGGACCTCTTCGGCGAGACCCACCACTAGACCTACTCAGCCAAGGAGAAAGCCATGCGCATCCTCGTCCTGGCCAAACACGTCCCGGACACCACCGAGATCCGCTTCTCGCCCACCGGCGAGCTGATGGTCCGGCAGGCCCCGACCAAGGTGAACGACTACGATCGGCACGCCCTGGAGGAGGCCTCCCGCCTTCGCGAGTCGGGTGCCGAGGTGGTGATCGCGAGCGTCGGCCCCCCCGAAGCGGCCAAGACCATGAAGGAGGCCCTGGCCTACGGGGCCGACCGGGCGGTGCTGGCCGGCGGTGCCTGGGTGGCCGATGCCGACCCCGAGGCGATGGCCGAGGTGCTGGCCGCGATCGCCCGCCGCGAGGGTCCCTTCGACCTGGTGCTGGCGGGCGACGTCTCCGAGGACGGTTACAACGCGCTTGTCCCCGGGCTGCTCGCGGCCAAGCTCGGCACCCCTTACGTGCGAGGCGCCACCGCGCTTGGCGTGGGTGGGGCTTCGGTCAAGGTCACGCGCCTGGTCGGCGACGTCGAGGAGGAGGTCGAGGTGGCGCTGCCCGCGGTGATCTCGGTAACCAGGCTGCTCAATTCACCACGGGTCATCTCGACCATGGCGGTGATGAAGGTGCCCATGAGCAAGGTGGAGACGGTCGATTTGGCCGAGCTGGGACTCGATCCCGCCGCCTTCGCCCCCGGCGCTCTTTCCACCAGGGTGAGCGCCGTCAGGCCGGTTCAGTCCAAACGAGGGAACGAGATGCTGCGAGGCGAGCCGGCGGAGATTGCCGCTGAGCTGGCGGCCAAGCTGCGAGGGATGGGGGTGCTGTGATGGATTTGGCAGTGGTTGTCTCCGAGGCGGGAGCCGATGCCGGTGCCGGCGTGACGTTGGCGCGCAAGGTGGCTTCCAGGGTGGAACATCTGGTTATCGCCCTTCCGGGAGGTGAGCGCGGCGCCAGCCCCGCGGCGGACGCCCGCTATGTGGTGGAGCTGGGCGAGGACGCGGCTCCGGAGGACCTGGCCGCGGTGGTCTCGGCCTTTGCCGAGTCCCATGGCGCCCAGCTGGTGCTGCTCGCAGCCCAGCCAATTTTCCGCGAGGCGCTCCCTCTCTTGTCGGTGTCGTTGGGAGCGGCCGCGGTTACCGATGCGACCGATCTGGCTTCCGGAGCCGACGGACTGGTTGCCACGCGAATGCTCTACGGCGGTTCCGCGCTTGCGGAGGTGGCTATCCAACGCCCCCGCGCCGTTGTCTCCCACGCCTTCGGCGGAGTCCCTGCCGATTCCACGGCCGAGGCCGAGCCGGTGGAGCCCACCGCGCCTTCCGGGGTTCGCAAGGTGCTCTCCCGGCGCAGGCTTCCCAGCGAAGCGAGCCTCAAGGGCGCCCGGCGCATCGTCTCCTTCGGCCGCGGCGTGCGGTCCAAGGAGGACATGGCCATGATCACCTCCCTCGCCAAGGCCCTGGATGCCGAGCTTGGCTGCTCGCGGCCGATCGTCGAGGACATGCGTTGGCTGGGCTCCGACCATCAGGTGGGCCTGACCGGGACCACGGTGGCGCCTGATCTCTATCTGGCGGTAGGAATATCCGGACAGATCCAGCACCTGGTGGGCATGCGCGACTCCAAGGTCATCGTCGCCGTCAATAACAACCCGGCCGCCCCCATTTTCGAAGTCGCGGACATCGGGGTGGTGGGCGACCTCTATCAGGTCGTGCCCAGCCTGCTCGAGGCTCTCGGCGCGGCCGCCGGTTAGTCGTGGCGGCGTCGGCGGGCCCTCGAGCCCTTCTGGCGGCTTCGAGTCCGCACTACGTCTACATGCCCGGCCTCCCGGGCGCATTCCACTGGCTGATTTATGTGGCCCTTGTTGTCTGCCTGGTGGTGGCCGCCTGGCTTTTCAACCGGCGCGTCCGGGCGGCGGGGGTCTCACCCGCTGAACTCGCCCACGGTCTCAGGGAGCTCGCCTCCAAGGGGCCGGGGGAGGCGCTGGCGGTGGTCGGTGCCGAGGTATTCGGGCAGAGGCGGGTGCGGAGGCGTCCATATGCGGGCTTGATGCACCTGCTCATCTTCGGCTCCTATGGGATGCTCACCCTCGGCACGGTGCTGATAGCCGTGCAGCACGACTTCACCGGCCGCTTCTTCGGGGTGACCTTTCTAAACGGCAACTTCTACCTGGTGGAAAAGGCTCTGCTCGACACCGCCGCCCTCGGGCTGCTGGCCGGTGTGGGTATGGCGGCCTGGAGGCGGCTGGCGATCAGGCCGGTGACGCTGGGCGCGAGGCCGACGGTGGTGGTCGCCTACGCGGCCCTTGCCGTCATGGCCGCCACCGGCCTCCTGCTCGAGGCCATGCGTGAGCTCGCCTACCCGGTCAGCTGGTCGCACTGGACCTACGCCGGCCATCTGGTGGCGCTGGCGATCACCCCCCTGGTCGGCAGGCTCAACCTGGGCGCCTACCAGGCGACCTGGGTGGTGCACGTCCTTGCCGCATTCATCTTCATGGGTGGCGCACTGGCCACCGCCCTCGACCACGTGGTCCTGGTGCCGCTGAACATCGCCCTGCAATCCTCCCGGGCTCCGGGAGAGCTCAGGCTGCCCTTCAACCTTGCTGAGCTGCTCGAGAGCGGTGGCGACCTGGAAGGGGTCAGCTCGGGCTTCGCCAACCCCTCCGAGCTGGACTGGAAGCGCCGGTTCATGCTTGCCTCCTGCGTCAACTGCGGCCGCTGCGAGGAGGTGTGCCCGGCCAATGCCGCCGGCAGGCCGCTCTCGCCGCGCAAGCTGGTCCAGGCGCTCAAGGGCGACCTTCTCTCACCATCCGATGGCGCTGGCGACCTCTTCGCTCGTGGTGTGCTCGATACCGACGCGGTCTGGTCCTGCCTCAGCTGCGGGGCGTGCGCAAGGGAGTGCCCTGCCTTCATCGACCAGCCCGGGACGATCGTGGAGATGCGCCGCCACCTGGTTGAGGAGGGCAATGTCGACGAGGCCAAGGCGTTGGTGCTGGCCCAGTTGGAGCGGAATCAGAACCCGCTCGGCCTTCCCTCCTACCAGCGCTTCGCCCGCCTGGCCGAGGCGGGGGTGCCAACCATCGAGGAGAACCCCGGGGCCGAGTACCTCTACTGGGTGGGGTGCATGTCCTCATACGATCAGCGGGCCTGGGGCGTCGCGAGCGCGGTGATCTCCTTGCTGCGCCTGGCGGGGGTGAACTTTGCCGTGCTGGGCGAGTCCGAGCGCTGCCTGGGGGAGTGCCAGCGCAAGCTGGGTGACGAGGCGGGCTTCCAAATGCGGTCCATGGAGATCGCCGAGACCCTGCGCTCGCACGGGGTCACCAAGATCGTCACCCACTGCCCGCACTGCCTGGTGACGCTCGGCCGGGACTACCGCAGCCTGGACATGGAGTTCCAGGTGGTCCACCACAGCGAGTTGGTCCAAAGCCTGCTCGCCCAAGGAAGGCTGCCCACCCCCAAGTCTTGGGAAGGTGGCAAGCTGACCTATCACGACCCCTGCAACCTGGGACGCCTCTCCGGGGTTTTCGACGCACCACGCGGACTGGCGGCCTCGGTGGCGGGGGAGAGCTTCGTGGAGCTGGAGCGCTCGCGGGAGAAGTCCTTCTGCTGCGGGGCGGGGGGATCCAACTACTTCTACAAGGTTCCCGCCCAGGAGAGCGTCTCGGGCCTGCGCCTGGCTGAGGCGCAGGCGGCGGGTGCCTCCACGGTCGCGACCGCCTGCCCCTTCTGCCTCTCAATGCTGGAGGACGCCGCCCGCACCGCCCCCGGCGGGCAAGGGCCGCGAGTGGCGGACCTGGCCGAGCTCCTGGCCGAGGCGCTCGGGCTGGAAGCCGCCGCCGCTCCATGAAGGCCGGCGGGGCGGCGGGGTAACATGTGTTCGACGCCATAGGTGGCGCAGTGAACGCCACCGGGGTGGCCCGAGTCCCGGAGAGGAGGCCTGGCGATGGTCGAAGCGGCCGACGACGCTGCCGGCCGGCCGGGCAGACGCCTGGGTGGCGCTATCTTCGCGCCGGTCGGTGAGATCGAGGGCAGAACCGACGAGATCGTCAAGCGGATAATCCAGGGCATCAGTCTTGGGGTTCTCAAGCCCGGAGAACAACTCCCGACCGAGAACGAGCTGGCCGCACAGCTGGGAGTGGCAACGCTGACCGTACGCGGCGCATTGGCACAGCTGCGCGAACGCAACATACTGGAGACACGCCGGGGAAGGGTGGGGGGCTCGTTCATCACCGCAGAGCCCGCCGCTGCGCGAGCAATGCTGCGGGAGCGCTTGACCCGCCTTTCACCCTTGGAGATTCGCGACATCGGGGACCTGCGCGTGGCGGTGAGCACCGCAGCGGTGGTGCTGGCGGCGCGGCGCGGCGCCATCTCCGACTTCGACCACCTGCGCGCCGCTGCAGCCGCGCTGGGCTCGGGCCTGGGCTTCGAGGCATTCGCCTTGGCGGAGCAGCGGCTCCATCTCGAAATCGTGGCCCTATCGCAGTCCCCTCGCCTGACCAGGGCAGAGGTGGAGGCGCAGAGCGAAATGAGCGACGTGCTGGCTCTGCGCCGGCTTGCCGAGGAGGAGATGTCGCGAGTAGCCAAGGGCTTCCGCGAGCTCGCCGACCTCATCTCCGAGAGGCGCGGATTGGCCGCGCGGAGCTGGATGGAGGAACATATGGCGGAAGAGAACGCCGGACTGCTCGAGTTCCACCGCCTTACGGTCAGGGAGGGCTGATGCCCGAGTGGGCCAAACCGAATAATGGGGGGAGAAGGTGGAATCACCGCCGTCGGTAGCCTTGCTCACCGAGCAGATCGGAGCCGTATCCATCGAAGTGGGCCAATGTGCGCAACGCTTGTCCGGGCTGCTCGCCAATCCCGAGGGCATTCCCGAGTTGTTGGCCACCTGGAGCCGCGAGACGCTGGAACGCTGGCCCGATCTGCTGCTCGGCGCCGGGGCGGCGATCGAGGATTCCTCCCGCTGTAGGCTCCACTGGTGGCAGCTGGGCGGTAATGGCCTGGACGTGCTGTTGGTGGACGTCGACCCCGGCTCGATGGGCTACTACGACTTCACCCGCTCCAAGTGGTATACGGGCCCGTACCAGAGCCACACATCGCACTTGACCGGTCCTTACGTCGATTACCTGGGCACTGATCGTTACGTAGCCACCATGACCGCGCCGATACTGGTGGGCGATGACTTTCACGGTGTGGCCGGAGTGGATTTCGACCTTTCCAAATTCGAGAGACGTTTCCTGGCCGCCTCGCGCGGCGCTGCCGGCCACCTTGCCCTCACCAACGGCGAGGGAAGGGTCATCGCCAGCGATGCCCGGGGCCTCACCTGTGGCGAGCTGCTCGACGATGGCGAGCTCGTCTCCGTGGTGCCCACCGGCACGGACGAGGCGTGGATGCTCTGGGAGCTGGCCGATTGAGTACCGCTCCGGCCCGAGGGCGGGAGATTTGTACGGAGTGCCATTTCGTGCGGGTATCGCTTCGGCGGGTTCCTGCTTCGCGGGTGCGCGGATTGCTCCCGGTCTTGGGGTCCATCCACGGGCATGCAGCCCCTCGGCACTTCTTGCCGTGAGGATGTTGAGGTTTGCGCTGTGGCCCCTGTCATTGATCCCAGTAGGGAGCCAGGGGTGCACCGGCGGAGCCTTTGGCCGTATCCAGGACACTGCCGATTGAGCACGTCCGGCTGCCGGGAACGGTCCCAGCTGCACGCGGAAGTGGTCGCGCAAGAGACCTCGGAAGCGTAGGGCGACAACGTAGAGGAGCGACGCCCGGAGCTACCCGAGAGATACCAGGGACGAGGTAATGGAGTGCCGGATGGGCCCGAACGACGGACCTTGAGCACCGATGGGCGCTGATAGGCACGCGGGGCCGGCCGATCGTCTGGTATCGGAGGAGGCAAGGACTGCGCTTATCGCCTTGGCTTCCGGCAGCCGGGTGGTCATTATCCGTCCAGCGTGCCGCCGGCG
>JAJZLQ010000021.1 GCA_021850605.1 Actinomycetes bacterium | reverse complement strand
TGAATTCGGGTGACGGCAGAGGGGGAGTCGAACTCGGCTTCCCCACGGCCAACGTTGCATACTCCCCGTCGAGGTTGCTTCCCGCCGACGGCGTATATGCGGGATGGGTCCGCTTCGGGCTGACCAAGGCCGCTGCGGCTATCTCGGTGGGCACCCGGCCCACCTACTACCCCCAGGGCGGGGACCGGCTGATCGAGGCCTTCGTGCTGGACTTTGCCGGCGATCTCTACGGGCGGGAGATTTCCGTCGGTTTCCAGCGCTTCCTGAGGGTGCAAGAGGCTTTTTCCACGAGCAGCGAGCTGCTCGAGCAGATTGAGCGGGATGTCGAGACGGTCAGGCGGCAATGGCGGTAGCAGAATGCCAGGCGGGCTCTAAGATATACCCTTCGTATCGGCTAGTGCGCCTCCAGGACGCGACGCTTAAGGTTGGAAATGGTTGACAAGAAGGCGATAATCGCAGAGTACGGTAAGAACGAGAGCGACACCGGCTCCCCTGAGGTGCAGGTTGCGCTGCTCAGTGCCCGCATCTCCAACCTGACCGAGCACCTGCGCATGCACAAAGGCGACCACCATACGCGTCGCGGGCTCATGATGCTCATCGGCCAGCGCCGTCGGCTCTTGGACTACCTGCGCGCCCAGGACGTCGAGCGCTATCGGAACCTCATCGCGCGTCTCGGGATCCGTCGCTAAGGACCCCTCAGACCAAGCGAACCCGGGCAAAAAGGCCCGGGTTCTTGCTTTTAAACGTGAAATCTTCGAGAAATGGCCCACCAGTCGTCCTAGCGAGCCCATAAGGGACTTTCAGGGTGATAATTTCTGGCCCGGCGGCCCTGGGGAGGTCGCCGGGAAGGAATCAACTATGACGACAGAAGTGGGGAGTCAAACCGGCTTAAAGAAAGAGATGTCGCGTCTCGACCTGACAATGGCGGGTCTGGGCGCGATCATCGGGTCCGGTTGGCTCTTCGGCGTGCTGTACGCCGCGAATGACGCTGGGCCGGCGGCTATTGTCGCCTGGCTGATCGGCGGTGTTGCGGTGGCTCTAATCGGCCTGGTCTATGCCGAGCTCTCCGGAATGATCCCGGAGGCTGGTGGCATAGCCCGTTATCCGCACTTCACGCACGGGTCGTTGACCGGCTTCATGATGGGCTGGGCGGCGTTCATCGCATACGCCACGGTCCCGGCTATCGAAGCCGAGGCGGTAATTCAGTACGCTGAGCATTACATCCCGAGCTTTGCCAACAGCAGCCTCACCCGGTTCGTGGCGGAGGCGATCCTGTTGGTTATTTTCTTCTTGATCAACTACTACGGGGTCAAGGCCTTCGCCAAGACCAACACCGTGGTGACCTCGATCAAGTTCATCATGCCGACGATTACCATTCTGGTGTTCCTGTTTGTGGCGCCGAACTGGAGCAACCTCCACTATCACGCGGCCTCAGCGTCCGTTCCGGGGGGCTTCGCGCCGTTCGGAATCACCGGAGTTTTGAAGGCCGTGGCGCTCTCAGGCGTCGTCTTCGCTTACCTCGGCTTCCGCCAGGCGGTTGATCTGGCAGGTGAGGCTCGTAATCCGCAGCGCGATGTGCCGCGGGCGATCATGACTGCGATCGGTATCGCGATCGTGCTTTACGCTCTCCTCCAGGTCGTCTTCATCATCGGCGTGCCGACCTCGGATTTGACCAAGGGTTGGGCGGCGCTCACCTTCAGCGGGCCGTTCGCCCAGGTGGCAAGTGCGCTCGGGCTGGGATGGCTGGCGACGCTCCTTTATGCCGATGCGGTGCTTTCACCGGCGGGTACAGGCAATGTTTATCTTGCGTCCACCGCCCGAGTCGTCTACGCCCTTGCCAACAACCACTACCTTCATCCGGTGTTTAGGAAGCTGAACCCGCGCTCGGCGGTGCCGGTGCTCGGTTTGGTTGCCACCCTGGTGGTGGGAATCCTGGCGCTTTTGCCTTTCCCAACCTGGCAGAGCCTGGTGGGAGTGATTTCGGCGGCGACAGTGTTCACTTATATGATCGGCCCGATCTCGGCCTCGGTCTTGAGGCGGACCCACGAGGATGCGCATCGGCCGTTCCGCCTGGGAGGCATTTCGGTGATCTCGCCGCTTGCCTTCGTAATTGGAACGCTGATCATTTACTGGACCGGGTGGAACATCGACTGGAAGCTGGTGGTGGCTATCCTGGCTGGCGGCATCATCTACGCGATCTTCGCCTCCCGGCCGGGCACGAGCCTGGACCGAGTTGACGGGGCTTCCTTCAAGAGCGCGGTCTGGCTGCTGCTTTACCTGGTCTTCCTGCTGGCCATGACCTACTTCGGGTCGTCCGCGTTCGGGGCGCCTTACAACCATGGCAAGGGCTTGATCGAGTATCCCCTCGACCTGGTCGTCGTGGTCGTTGCGGCGCTCATCTTCTACTGGGCGGGCGTCGCTTCCGGGCGGCGTACCGATGCGGGCGATGCGGCGGTCGCCCAGGCCGCTGTGAATCGGGTGGCCACCGAAGGCAAGTAATCAATCTCCAGGGCGGATCGGCGCCAGAGCGATCCGCCCTGTTCCTGCGGGGCCCGCGGGCTTGGTCAAATGGCCGGCCGCGGGCCTTGCCCATTTCAGGCAGGCGGGCCGACGGGCCCACCTTGGCGTATTTGGCGGCTAAGCTGGCACGGAACGCACCGTTCGCCATGTGGCGTGGCTTTCCGCTTTGTGTGAAGTCGCACCGTTTTGCTTCTGCAGCTGCCAGTTGAGCATGCCTAGGGCTTCCGAGACATGCTCAACTGGGAACTGCAGGGAGAGCCGAATCAGGCCATGCTGCAGGCGTGTGGGCGTTAAACAGCCCTGTTCAAGCGCCCGGTCTTAGTGGTCGGGGCGCACGTCAACCTGAGGAACAATGACAAAACCAATCAAGGTCGAGGCTGCCATTTCCGGCACCGACAAGACCATCTCCTTCGAGACCGGCAAGTTCGCCCCGTTGGCAGGCGGCGCCGTGGTCGGCCGGCTTGGAGACACCATGCTTCTCGCCACCGCCGTAGCCGCCAAGGGGGTGCGCGAAGGCATCGACTTCTTCCCCCTCACCGTGGATATAGAAGAGCGGATGTACGCCGCGGGGAAGATACCCGGCTCCTTCTTCCGCCGCGAAGGTCGCGCTACGGACTTCGCGGTCCTCGCCGCCCGGCTCATCGACCGGCCGCTCCGCCCCTGCTTCCCGTCGGACTTCCGTCATGAGGTGCACGTGGTCGGAACCATTCTCGGTGCGGACCAGGAGAACCCCTACGACGTGCTGGCGATCAACGCTGCTTCGGCCGCGCTGATGATCTCCGGCATTCCCTTCCAGGGCCCGGTCGGCGCTGTGCGCATCGCCTACACCGCTGAGGGCCAGTGGACCCCGCATCCCACCTACCAGGAGGGTGATTCATCCTCCTTCGAATTGGTGGTGGCGGGCCGTGAGGTTACCGAAGGCCCTAACAGTGGTGACATCGGAATCATCATGGTCGAGGCGGGTGGAACCGAGTCGTCCTGGGAGAACTACCAGGAAGGCGCCCCAAAGGTGACCGAGGAGGTCATCGCCGAGGGTCTGGAGCTGGCCAAGAACTGGATTCGCGAGTCGATCGCCCTGCAGCATGAGCTGGTTGCCTCGGTTGGCGCAATCGAGCCGATGCAGTATATCTCGGTGACCGATTACACTCCCGAGCTGGCTGCCCGTGTCGAGGAGCTGGCCTTGGAGGAGCTGCGCTCCGCCAACGCCATCTCGGCTAAGACCGAGCGCCACGCCGCCAACGACGCGGTTGCCGCCAAGGTCCAGGCGGCCCTGGCCGAGGAGTTCCCGAACGCCGGGCAGCAGATCAGCCACGTGCTGCGCAAGCTGACCAAGCGGGTTATCCGCGAACGAATCGTCAACGAAGGCATCCGCATCGATGGCCGTGACCTAACCACCATACGCCCGCTCTCGGCCGAGGTGGACCTGATTCCAACCGTTCACGGTTCGGGTCTCTTCCAGCGAGGCGAGACGCAGGTGCTCAACATCTGCACCCTGGGTATGCCCAAGATGAACCAGATGCTCGACAACCTGGGCGTTGATGAGTTCAAGCGCTACATGCACCACTACAACTTCCCACCTTTCTCCACCGGCGAACCCGGCTTCATGCGTGGGCCGAAGCGGCGCGAGATCGGCCACGGCCTGCTCGCCGAGAGGGCACTACTGCCTGTCATCCCCAAGCATGAGGAGTTCCCCTACACCCTGCGCCTGGTTTCAGAGGTACTCGCCTCCAACGGCTCGAGCTCGATGGCTTCGGTCTGCGGCTCGACTCTCTCGCTTATGGATGCGGGTGTTCCGATCAAGGCACCGGTTGGCGGCATCGCCATGGGCCTCGTCTATCACGACGGCGTCTATCGCACCCTCACTGACATCCTTGGCGAAGAGGATTTCTTCGGCGACATGGACTTCAAGGTGGCGGGCACCGCTGACTTCGTGACCGCGCTCCAGCTGGACACAAAGATCGACGGGATCCCGGCCAGCGTGCTGGCCCAGGCGCTCTCCCAGGCCAAGACAGCCCGGCTCGTGGTGCTGGACGTGATCCACAGCGCGATCGCCGCTCCGCGTCCCGAGCTGAGCCGTAATGCCCCCAAGATCGTTACCTTCGAGATCCCGCTGGACAAGATGGGCGAGGTGATCGGGCCCAAGGGCAAGGTTATCAATGCCATCCAACAGGAGACCGGTACCGATATCAGCCTCGACGAGGCCGAAGGTATTGCCACGGTCACCATCGGCGGCAAGGAGACCGAGGCGGTCGAGGCGGCACGCCAGCGCATCGATCTCATCCTCAACCCGCCGAGTGCAGAGTTGGGCGCGATTTACACCGGCAAGGTGGTCGGAATCGCCAAGTTCGGCGCTTTCGTGAACATCCTTCCCGGCCGCGACGGCTTGCTGCACATCTCCAAGATCGGTGGCGGAAAGCGAATCGACAGGGTCGAGGACGTGCTGATGCTGGGCCAAGAGCTCACAGTCGTGGTCGATGACATCGACCAGGCCGGCAAGCTCTCCCTCTCGCTGGTTACCGAGGCAACCGGTGCCACCGGAGACGAGAGCGAGGATGGCGACGAGGTGCCCGTGCGTGGCGATGACGTCCTTTCCTTCGAGGACGCCTTCGAGAACGAGCTGATCCAGGAGTACGGTGATCTCGGGCCGGGAACCGAGGGCGGCCGTGGCGAGGGGCACTCTGCGCGTCCGCGCCGTAATCGGCCCCGGCGTGAGGGACGGCGCTAGCCGTCCAGCCTCCCTACGGGGCATTCATTGGTACGAGGCGTACGGGGGCGCGAGATGGCTGAGACGAAGGTAGCGGTCTTCGGAGCGGGCGGCAAGATGGGCAGGACCGTCTGTCGAGCCGTCATGGACGATCCGGACCTGGTTCTCTCGGCTGCGCTCGACCCCCGCCTCGTGGGAATCGACCTGGCACAGGCCACCGGCATCAACGGCACGGGCATGCAGATCACCTCCTCGCCGGAGAGTCTGGCGCCGGGCAGCGTGGACGTCGCGGTCGACTTCACACGTGCCGAGGCGGCGGTGGCCAACGCGATCTACTGCGCCGGCGCGGGTATCCACGCGGTCATCGGCACCACGGGGATTAGCGAGCATGACATGGCCAGGATCGAGGAGGCCTTCGCCCACTCTTCGGCCAACTGCATAATCGCTTCGAACTTTGCGATCGGTGCAGTGCTGATGATGAAGTTCGCGGAGATGGCGGCTCCCTTTTTCGAGAGCGCCGAAGTGGTGGAGCTTCATCACGAAAACAAGGTGGACGCTCCCAGCGGAACGGCGCTGACCACCGCCAGGCGCATGGTCGAGGCGCGCAAGGGGGAGCCCTTGCTGGCCGACCCCACCACATCTTTGTTGGATGGCGCCCGCGGTTACGAGCTACCGGGGGGTGTGCGCCTTCATTCGCTGAGGATAAAGGGCATGATGGCCCATCAGGAAGTGCTGCTCGGTACCACCGGACAGACATTGACCATCCGTCACGACTCCTACGACCGCAGCTCCTTCATGCCTGGAGTGCTTATGGCGGTCAAGGCGATAGCTGACTTTCCTGGCGTGACGATAGGGCTCGACCCTATCGTGGATGCCAGGTTACGCTTCTGAACTCCGTTCAACGGAAATATCCTGGAGGGCACCATGGGAACTGCCGCCGACCTGTTCGGCCCGGTCATCACTGCGATGGTGACGGCATTTGACGCCGAGGGCGGCCTCGATATCGGCAAGACGGTGAGTATCGCCCGCTTCCTCGAGTCGCAGGGCAACACCGCCTTGGTCCTCACCGGAACCACCGGCGAGGCCTCGACCCTCACCGACGAGGAGAAGATCGCCATCTGGGAGGCCGTGGCGTCGGCGGTCACTATTCCGGTTATCGCGGGGTCCGGCTCCAACGACACAGCCCACTCCGTGCACATGACCGCCTCGGCCGAGCGCGTGGGTGTGGCCGGCATCCTGGCGGTTGCGCCTTATTACAACCGCCCTGCGCAGTCAGGAATCGCCGGGCACTTCCGGGCGGTGGCAGGCGCCACCAAACTTCCGGTGGTTCTCTACGACATCCCGGTGCGGACGGGTCGGAAGGTGGCGGCGGACACGATCATTGCGCTTGCCGATGAACTCGACAACCTTGTCGCCCTGAAGGACGCGGCCGGGAGCCCGGCTGCGACCGCGGAGCTTCTGGGGCGGGCCAAGGCGGGATTCGACGTCTACTCGGGCGACGACTCGCTGACGCTGCCGTTGCTATCCGTCGGTGCCGTGGGCGTGATCGGCGTGGCGACACACTGGGCGACGCCCTTTTTTGCGGCCATGCTGGAGAGCTTCTTCGCAGGCAACGTGGCCAGGGCGGCTGAGATCAACCGCGCCCTGGTCCCTTCATACATTTTCGAGACCTCGGAGGCGGCGCCCAACCCGGTGCCCACCAAGGCCATGATGGAACAGCTGGGCTATGCAGCCGGGGATTGCCGGCTGCCGCTGGGCAAGGGGCCTGACTGGCTGGCCGACGACGCTGGCGTGGTCTTGTCCGGCCTGGCCGATGCGGCATCCGAGCTGAACATAAAGGCGGCTTCTTGAGTCCAGACAACAAGAAATCATCCAATGACAATCTTAAGGTCGTCTTTCTGGGCGGCCTGGGCGAGATCGGAAGGAACTGCGCCGCCATCGAGTTGGACGGCGAAATACTGATCATCGATTGCGGACTGATGTTCCCCACCTTGGAGACCCCGGGGATCGACCTGATCCTGCCGGACTTCGAATATCTGCAGGAGAACGCCGACAAGGTGCTGGGTGTGGCGGTGACCCACGGCCACGAGGACCATATCGGCGCTTTGCCGTACCTGCTGAGGGAAATGCCCCTCAAGATCTGGGGCTCACAGCTTGCCCTTTCATTGGCGCGATCGCGAATAGAGGAGGCCGGCCTTCTGGGTCGCGCCGAGCTGACCCCGGTCGAGGACGGCGACGTCGTGCAGGCGGGTGGATTCAGCGTGGAGTTCATTCCCGTCACCCACTCGGTACCCGACGCGCACGCTTTGGCGATCCGCACCCGTTTTGGCACAATCGTCCATAGCGGGGACTTCAAGTTCGACCTGAGCCCGGTCGACGGCCGCCTTCCTGACATCGGCAGGATGGCCCAAATCGCCAGGACGGAGGGCATCCGGCTCCTTCTCGGCGACTCCACCAACGCCGAGGAGGAGGGTCATTCCCAGTCCGAGTCGAGCGTGGGCGAGGTCCTTGACCAGATAATGCCGCGTTTCAAGGGCAAGAGAGTGGTGGTGACCTGCTTCGCCTCCCACATACATCGGATCCAGCAGATCGCCGACGCCGCGATCGATTGCGGGCGGATGGTCTTCCCTCTCGGTCGCTCCATGGGGCGCAACATCGCTTTGGCGCGTAGCCTGGGGCTGCTGGACATACCCGAGCGCCACCTGGCCGAGATCGAGAAGGTGTCCCAGTTCCCGGACGATAAGGTTTGCGTGATCTCCACCGGCAGTCAGGGCGAGCCCCTCTCCGCGCTGAGCCTCATGGCGGCGAACGAGAACCGCTTCCTAAAGCTCTCCAATCGCGACGTGGTCATCATTTCCGCCGATATCATTCCCGGCAATGAATCCGCGGTGGGCAAGGTCATCAATGGTCTCCACCGGCGTGGTGCCGAGGTGATACATGCCGGCATCGCCAGGGTGCATACCTCAGGGCATGCGAAGCGGGATGAGCTTCGCCTGCTACATTCGGTCTGCCAGCCCGAGTCGTTCATCCCGGTGCACGGCGAGTTCCGGCATCTTTCGAGCCACGCGGCACTTGCCATCGAAATGGGCCTGGATCAGGATCAGGTGATCGTCGCGATGGACGGTGACGTGGTCGAGGTTGGGGAGGGAACTTTCGCCAAGCGTGGCAGGGTGAGTGCCAACTACCTCTACGTGGACGGAGCTGTGGGCGGGATCTCCAAGGGAGTGCTGCGCGACCGCAGAACCTTGGCCTCCGATGGCGTGGTCATAGTGGTGGTGGCGATGGAGGCCGGCAGCGGGGTCGTGATCACGGGACCGGAGATAATCACCCGTGGCTGGGCCCACCATGCCGACGACGAGCACGAGGTGGTGGAGCAATTGCTGGGCGACCTGGGCGATGCTGTCCGGCGTGCCATCGACTCCGCGGTCTCCGAGGGCGCACCGGACTCCGAAACCGTGGCCCGCCACATACGCAAGGCGGCGGCAAAGCTGATCGAGAAGCGCACCAACATGCGGCCAATGGTTATACCGGTGGTTACCGAGATCTGACCATGGGCAGCCCGGCAGCAAGTGGCGGCGGGGTAGCGTTGGTGACAAGGCTGTAATTCCGCCTCTTGCCCGAGGCACGGAACTGGTACCGTGGGAGGTGTGACGCTGGCCAGCAGGGGCACATCCAAGCGCAGTACGCCGCGCAACTCCGGGAAGGGCCGCTCAAAGCCCACGCCCGGAGCTTCGTCGCGGCGCCGGAGCCAGGCGGTGACGGCTGCCAAGCCGGTCGCCCACGACCGTCAGGCTGATCTCGCAGGCCTGCTTCTGCTTGCCGTGGCGGCCATCTTCGCCCTCTCTTTCCTTGGTGTACTCGGGGCAGTGGGAAAGGCGCTAGACGGCGCCATGGCCTACCTGTTCGGGCCACTTCGGGTGGCCGGATACCTCTTTCTCGCTTCTGTCAGCATTTTCATGCTGCTCGACCAGCGCGCGCGCTTGCCCCGGCGTTTCCGCCTATCGGCTGTGCTAGGCCTCTGGGCGCTTGCCTCCGAGGTGGCCGGATGGGCCGGCGCCGGGCGGGATGCAACCCTGGCCGCTCGCGGCGGAGCGCTCGGACACTACACCTATATCGGGTTGGCCTCCGCTCTATCCTCCGGAGGTGCGAAGCTGGTCCTCGGGTTGGCAGCGCTGGCTTTTTTCGCCGATGCCCTCGGCCACTCGCCAATTCGCCTGGTGCGCAGAATCAGGGGTCCGCTCCTGGAGTCGCTTGCCGGCCGGCGTGATCAGCGCGCCGGCGCTCGACGTATAGGCGTCACCGAGGTAGATCCCGGAGAAGTTTCGCCAAGCTTTCTCGAACGTCTCTCCGAACCTGCCTACCAGCCGCAGGCCTCGAGCCCGGAGGCGGATGTACCGGTTGAGGAGGTTCTAGGGGCCGAGCAATTCGCATCCGAGGCGCCCCTCGCCGAGGAGCCGGTGGCCGCGGAGGGCGCGCCCGCGCCTCCGGACGGCGGCAAGGTGACCTGGAAGCTTCCCGCTCCCACCCTGCTCAAGCGTTCGGTTAGCCGCTCCCTGGACAAGGACGAGTTATGGCGGCGTGGCAAGGTGCTTTCCGAGGCACTTGCCACGCACAAGGTGGAAACTTCCCTGGTGGGAATGACAGTCGGTCCGACCGTAACCCGTTATGAACTCGAACTCGGATCGGGCGTGAAGGTCGCGCGCGTCACTTCGCTGCACAAGGATATCGCCTACGCCATGGCCGCCGCCGATGTGCGAATACTGGCTCCCATCCCGGGGCGCAGCGCCATCGGCGTCGAGGTCCCGAATCACAAGCGGGTGGTGGTCGCACTTGCGGATGTCCTGCTGTCGCCCGAGGCCGATGCCAACCAGCACCCGCTAGCGGTTGCGGCCGGCCGCGACATTTCCGGCAAGCCGGTCCTCATCAACCTGTCGGAGATGCCCCACATCCTCATCGCGGGCGCAACCGGGTCGGGCAAGTCATCATGCCTAAACTCCATCCTCACCTCCATCCTCATGCGATCCACTCCGGAGCAGGTGAGGCTGATACTCGTCGATCCCAAGCGGGTGGAGCTGGGCCAGTACAACGGTGTGCCGCACCTCCTGACCCCGGTTGTCACCAATCCCAAGAAGGCGGCCAATGCTCTGGCCTGGGCGGTCAAGGAGATGGAGCGCCGCTATGACATGCTCTCCGAGCTGGGAGCGCGTGACATCTACGGCTACAACCAGATCATCGAGAACATGGGCGCGGACGACTTGCCTGCGGAGCTGGCAGGTGAGGTGGAGGTGGAGTCGGGCCCTGCGCCGCTCTTCGACGAGAGTCCCGAGCCGCGCTATTCCCGGCTGCCCTTCATCCTGGTGGTAGTGGACGAGCTGAACGATCTGATGATGGTCGCGGCCCGCGACGTCGAGGAGTCGATCTGCCGCATCGCCCAAATGGCCAGGGCGGTCGGCATCCACCTGGTGATTGCCACCCAGCGGCCCAGCGTGGACGTGATAACTGGTTTGATCAAGGCCAACATTCCCTCGAGAATGGCCTTTTCGGTCTCTTCGTTGGCCGACTCCCGAGTGATCCTTGACCAGCCCGGTGCCGAGCGCCTGGTGGGCAAGGGGGACATGCTCTTCCTTGGCGCCTCGTCTTCCCACCCCCAGCGTATTCAGGCCCCCTGGGTCTCCGAGGAGGAGGTACGCAAGGTGGTGGGCTCTTGGGTGCGCCAGGGAAAGGCGAGCTATCTCGGAGAGTTCAACAGCAGCGAAACACCGGCGGAGGTGGAGACCCAGCCCGAAGATGAGGACGAGCTCTTTCAAGCGGCGATGGAGTTGGTGGTCAAGTCCCAGCTGGGATCGACTTCCATGCTGCAGCGCAAGTTGAAGGTGGGCTTTTCCCGGGCTGGACGGCTCATGGATCTCCTCGAGCGCCACGGCATTGTCGGGCCGCTCGAAGGATCGAAGCCGAGGGTCGTGCTTATGAGCAAAGAGGAGCTCGAGAACTACCTCGAGACTCACGGCTGAAGCGTAGGCGCAGGCCGGGGCACGCCTCGAACCGGTGACAGCGCCACCCATTAGCCTGTACCTGTCCCACCGGCGCCCGGAGTCATTCGGTTCGCGGTGAAGGCATCCCTATCGCGCTGGAAAACGAACAAAAGGAAGACTGTCCATGCCACGCAACGACTCATGGCTGCCGCGCGAGCGTATGAGCGGGCGGGGCGGCTATTACCGCCGCGACCGCTCCAGCGGTTTGCGCAGAGCTGGGACCGTGCTGCTGGTAATAGTGATCCTCGCCCTGATCGGCTCGGCGATCCAGCTGCTGCGCAAGCCCCCTTTGCCGACCGCAAAAATCTCCATGCCGACCTCATCGGTCATACCGGGGTCTCTACCCGCGCTCCCCTGGCCGAGTCAGGGTTCGGCCGATGTCGGTGTGCTCGGAATCGGCTCGACCGGCAACCACGGCCAGACAACTCCAATCGGCCTCGCTTCAGTGGCCAAAATGGTCTCGGCGCTTGTGATCGTTCACGACCACCCGCTGGCTCCGGGCAAGAGTGGCCCAACTATCACCGTCACTGCTGGTGACGTTGCCAACTACCAGTCGATGCTGGCGGCTCAGGACTCTGTGATGGTCGTGACCCAGGGCGAGCAGTTGAGCGAGCTCCAGGCCCTGGAGGCGATGCTGATCCCGTCGGCCGATAACGTGGCCACTTTGATGGCCCAGTGGGATGCCGGCTCGGTGAGCGCCTTCGTGGTCAAGATGAATGCCATGGCCAAGTCGTTGGGCATGACCAACACGATCTACAAGGATCCATCCGGGCTTGACTCCGGCACTGCGGGAACCGCCCCGGACCAGCTAAAGGCGGAGGCAGCCATACTTGCAAACCCGGTTCTGGCCCAGATCGTGGCCATGCCCCAGGCGACGCTTCCGGTCGCCGGGGTGGTTTACAACGTCAACGGACTTGTCGGCCACGACGGCATCACCGGAGTCAAGACGGGCTCCACGCCGGCAGGGGGCAACTTCGCGTTTTCGGGCACGGTGTCGCTTCCGTCCTCGAGCGCACTGCCCTCGTCAGTCACCTCCAACCCCAGCGTGATCGGTGTGATCCTCGGCCAGCAGGGCTATACGCCGCTGCCGACCGCCCTTTCCGCCGGAAAGACCCTCCTAAACGCCTTCCGCTCGGTTCCCAAGCTCTACCCGGTGCTGAAGGCCGGCCAGACCGTCGCAGTGGTTAGCGCACCCGGACAGGCGCCGGTGGACGCGGTAACAGCCGGCGGTGCGGAGATGGTGGCTTGGCCCGGCCTCCGGGTCAGCTACAGGCTCGAGCTGGCGCCCAAGCTGCCGGCCTCTTTCCCGGCGGGATATCGGATCGGATCACTGGTGGTTACGCTGGGTCAGGAGCGTGCCGTCGTTCCAGTCACGGCATCGTCCGCAGTTACCGCGCCGGGACTGAGCTGGAAGCTCAGGAGGCTTTGATGGCCTTCGGCCGGCGCGTGCTTGGGAGGACGCATCGGTGAAGGTAAGGGTCCCGGCATCCAGCGCGAATCTCGGCCCAGGGTATGACACCCTGGGCCTGGCGCTCTCGTTGTATGTGACGGTGGAAATCCACGAGGCCGAAGCCCTAACCATTGTCGCCCGAGGAGAAGGCTCCGGCCTGCCCATCGACGAGGATCACCTCGCGGTCTCCGTGGCCCGAAGCGTGACCGGGCACACCAACCTGGCCATCACCATCGACTCCGAGATCCCCTTGGCGCGAGGGCTGGGTTCCTCAGCCGCCCTGACGGTCGCGGTGGCGGCCGCAGCCGGCGCATATGACGCCTTTGTGGTTGCCAGCGACGTGGACGGGCACTGCGAAAACGCCGGGGCCAGCTATCTGGGTGGCCTTGTGGCCGGTGCGCGCGTGGAGGATGGATGGGAGGTTGTCTCGTTGCCGCTTGATCCCCGGCTCTCAGCAGTGGTTATCGTCCCCGATGCCGAGCTCTCCACCAAGGATGCGCGTGCGGCCGTTCCCCGAGTGATTCCCACAGAGGACGCGGTCTTCAACCTGCAGCGCATGGCCATGCTGCTCGCCGGGCTTGCGGACCTGGATCGCCTCAACCCGGAATGCGGCCAGGACCGCATTCACGAGGCTGCCAGGGAGCAGGTCTTCCCGTTGGCACGGACCTTGAAGGGACTCCTGCTCGACGCCGGGGCCCGCATCGCCACCTGGTCGGGCGCCGGGAGCAGCGTGATCGGAATCTTCGACCGAGACGAGGCACGCGAGCGGTCCGGCGCGATCGGGGGTTTGCTGATCGAGGCCGGTATCGCTGCACGCCCCCTGCCCCTGGAGGTGGATCGCGAGGGGCTGGTGGTCCTGGATGATGCGCCGTGAAGCCGACTGTATGGATCGAAACGCTCGGGTGCGCCAAGAACGAAGTCGACTCGGACAAGCTGGCCTTCCGGGCGGCATCGAGCGGAATCGGGCGCGCGAAATCACTGGCCAGCGCTGACCTAGTTGTGGTGAACACCTGCGCCTTCATCGAGTCCGCCCGCGAGGAGTCCATCGCCGCGGTGCTGGATGCGCTTGGGGCGAAGAAGGAGAGCGCCAGGGTGGTGGTTACGGGCTGTATGGCCGAGCGCTACCGGGGCGAGCTGGCGGAGGCGCTCCCCGAGGTGGATGTGGTAGCGGGCTTCGAGCAGGATTTCGTTGGCGAGTTCGCCGCCGATGCGGGTGTAACTCTCTCCCTCGGACCCACCCGGCGCCGGCGGTTGCCGTTAATGGATCTCGATGCCTCCTACGACCTACTCAACCTCCCCGTGGGGCCGTCAAAGCGCCCGTTTGCCTACCTCAAGGCAGCAGAAGGATGTGACCGAAGGTGCGGGTTCTGCGCCATTCCCTCCTTCCGGGGGCGCCAGCGGAGCCGGGAGATCGAGGATCTCGTTGCGGAAGCCGAAAGGCTCGGCTCGAAGGAGATCGTGGTCGTGGCGCAGGATCTGGCCAGCTACGGCAAGGATCTCTACGGCACCAAACGCCTGGTGGAGCTGATGGGCCGACTCGGTGAGGTGGCGCAGTGGGTTCGGCTCGTCTATGTCTACCCGAGCGAACTAACCAACGAGCTGATCGATGCGATCGGGGCGTCCCGGGTACGCTATTTCGACCTCTCTCTCCAGCACGTCTCCCGTCCGCTGCTCAGACGTATGCGCCGGCCGGGTGGTTCCGACAGCTATCTGCGCAAGATCGACGCCATTCGAGCGCGCTACCCTGACGCGGTATTCCGCTCCAATTTCATCATCGGCTATCCCGGTGAGAGTGAGGAGGATCACGACGCCTTGCTCGACTTCCTGGAACAGGCTCGGCTTGACTGGGTCGCCTTCTTCCCGTTCTCCCGCGAGGCGGGGACCTACGCCGACGGACTGGACGGGCATGTCCCGCCCGGGCTGGTCGCCGAGCGGCTGGCGGAGGCGTCGGAGGTAGCAGACCGCATATGCCTGCTGGGACGCGCTGGCCAGGTCGGGAGGGAACTCGAGGTGATAGTGCAGCGCCGTGGCGAGGCGAGATCCTACATGGAGGCCCCCGAGATCGATGGCCTGATTCGCGTTCCAGACGACCTGCAGTTCGGCGGTCTTTACAATGTAAGGGTGTCAGCTGTTGACGGCATCGACCTGATTGCCGCGCCGACCTCTTAGACGGGACAGGATTGAGCAACTCGACCTTCGGACCTACCGCGATTGCCACCCCGGCCAATCTGGTCACCGCCGCGCGCGTGGCGATGACCCCTGTCATCGCAATTCTGGTCCTGGAGCACGGGACCTCGGCACTGGGTGCCGGACTCTGGGTGATCGTCTCCTTTACCGACAAGGCGGATGGGTGGCTGGCGCGGCGCCAAGGCGCCACCCGCTCGGGGGCTTTTCTGGATCCGCTCGCGGACAAGATCCTCGTCTTCGGGGTGCTCGCGGCGATGGTGGCCAAGGCCCAGGTCTGGTGGTTGCCGGTGGCAATCATGGGCGCCCGCGAAGTTTGGATGTCCTGGCATCGCACACGCCTCGCGCGCCGCGGAATCTCCGTACCCGCCCGCCCGCTGGGAAAGCTAAAGACCTTCTTCCAGATGGCGGCAGTCCTGGCCATGATCGTCCCGGGGATAGACGCGGTACGTCAGCCCTTGTCGGTCTCCCTGATCTGGATCGCTACCGGCCTGGCACTGGTCTCGGGGTACTTTTACTTCATTGACGGCCGGCGCACCTCTCTGGCTTGAGGTCCGGTCGATAAGCGGTGGCGGCCTGGAACGCGCATCGGCCTCTTCAGTAGTATCTTCCTTGGCCCGGCGGTAGCGCTCGCTCGGCCTTGGGATCGGAGGTAGTCGATGCGGGTCGAGATCGTGGCGGTCGGCACCGAGATGCTTCTCGGACAGATCGTCGACACCAATTCCAGGGAGATTTCCGCCAAGCTGGCCGAGGCAGGCATAGATTGCCACTACCAGACCCGGGTGGGCGACAACCTGGAGCGGATAAAGCTGGTGCTTAGGGATGCGCTGGCCAGAAACGACGGAGTGATCGTTTGCGGAGGGCTAGGCCCTACCCAGGACGATATCACCCGGGATGCGATAGCTCAGGTTATGGGCGTTGAGCTCGTCTTCCATCGGGAGATCGCCGACAGGATCGCCGCACTGTTCGCCGGCCGCGGCCGCGAGATGAGTTCCAACAACCTTCGTCAGGCCGAGGTTCCCCGCGGAGCCGAGGCGATCACCCAGGTACGGGGGACCGCCCCAGGCCTGATCTGCCCCGTGGGGGGCAAGGTTATCTATGCACTCCCCGGCGTCCCGTACGAAATGAGCGAGATGATGGAGCGCGCGGTCATCCCCGACTTGCTACGCCGGAGTGGCGAGGACGCCAGCATAGTCTCGCGCGTGATTCGTACCTGGGGTCTGGCCGAGTCGACACTGGCGGAGCGACTCGATCCGGTCTTCAAGCGGATAGATGCCTCCGGCGATCCCATCACGCTTGCCTTCCTGGCTAGCGGGATCGAGGGGATCAAGGCTCGTTTGACCGCCAAAGGGGCGCGCGCATCGGATCTTAAAGAATTGGTAGCGCGGTACGAAGAAGAGGTCATGGCCCTGGTCGGGGACCACGTCTTTGGTTTCGATGACGTGAATATGGAGGCTGCGGTCGGTCGGCGCCTGCAAGAGCGCGGGCTCACGCTTGCGGTGGCGGAGTCACTCACCGGGGGGCTGGTGGCCAGCAGGCTGGTCGGCGTGGCCGGCGCCTCGGCGTGGTTCAAAGGCGGGGTTGTGAGCTATGCCAGCTCGGTCAAGTTCGAGGTGCTGGGAGTTCCTGAAGGGGAGGTGATCTCCGAACCCGCCGCCCTGGCCATGGCAGCGGGGGTGAGAGAGCTGCTTCACGCCGATGTCGGGCTGGCCTTCACCGGGGTGGCCGGCCCCGATAGCCAGGAGGGTCATAGTGCCGGCACGGTCTTCGTCGGTATCGATGCCGGGCCACTGGGCACCCGTGCGGCGGCGCTTAAGGTTCCGGGGGACCGCGAGAGGATCAGGCAGTTCTCGGCCATTTCGGGGCTGGACCTCCTGAGGCGTTTCCTGCCCTGATCGAGCGCGAGAGCGCGGAAATCTGTCGAACATGTGTTCTACAATGTGTTAGGATCAAAGCAATCACAGGCTTGTGATTCATGGTCACAGCATCGGTGTAGATTTCGCTGTAAAAGTGCTCCGCGGTTGCGTGGGACGGTGATGGAAGGCAGTGGCGCCATGGCGGCAAAGGCAGGCAAGCCCTCGGGCGAGGGAATCGACAAGGGCAAGGCTCTGGAGATGGCCATCAGCCAGATAGAGCGGCAGTTCGGTAAAGGTTCGATCATGCGCATGGGCGAGAGCCCGCAGATGACGGTGGAGTCGATTTCCACCGGGGCCATGGCTCTCGACTTAGCCTTGGGGGTAGGTGGGCTGCCGCGTGGCCGAGTGGTGGAGGTCTTCGGACCGGAATCCTCCGGCAAGTCGACACTGGCGTTGCACGTGGTTGCCGAAGCTCAGCGCCAGGGGGGCACCTGCGCCTACATCGACGCCGAGCACGCGCTCGATCCTGTCTATGCCAAGGCGATCGGGGTGGACATCGACCAGCTCCTGATCTCTCAGCCCGATACCGGTGAACAGGCTTTGGAGATTGCTGACACCCTGGTCCGTTCGGGAGCGTTGGACGTCCTGGTGATCGACTCGGTAGCCGCGCTCACCCCGCGTGCAGAGATCGAAGGGGAGATGGGTGATTCTCACGTCGGTCTGCAGGCGCGCCTGATGTCCCAGGCGTTGCGCAAGCTGACCGCCAACCTGAGCAAGTCCAAGACCATCGCGCTCTTCATCAACCAGCTGAGGGAGAAGATCGGCGTGATGTACGGCTCCCCGGAGGTGACGCCGGGAGGGCGCGCCCTCAAGTTCTACTCCTCGGTGCGCCTCGACATCCGAAGGATCGAGTCGATCAAGGATGGTGCCGATGTGGTCGGCAGCCGCACCAGAGTCAAGGTCGTGAAGAACAAGGTGGCACCGCCGTTTCAGCAGGCGGAGTTCGACATCATGTACGGTAAGGGGATCTCCAAGGAGGGATCGCTGCTGGACGTGGGTGTTGACATGGGGGTCGTCAAGAAGTCCGGGGCCTGGTACACCTACGAGGGCGAGCAGTTAGGCCAAGGGCGGGAGAACGTCAAGGCCTACATCGAGAGCAATCCGCTTCTCCGTGCCGAGCTGGAGGAGAAGATTCGCGCCGCGGTAGGCATCGTTGAGCACGACGGCGATGGCTTCAGCGAGGACGACGAGGAGCCCATCTACCTGGAGGACTGAGCTTCCTCGGGCCGGTGGCCGCCGTCCTCCGGGGCCAAGGGGGCGGCGGCTAGTGTGAGTGGGGTGGAAAAGCGCTTCTATGTCCGCACGTTCGGCTGCCAGATGAACGAGCACGACTCGGAACGAATCGCCGGCCTTCTGGCCGGCGAGGGCATGAGCGAGGCTCCAAGTGCCGAAGAAGCCGATGTGGTGGTGCTGAACACCTGCTGCATTCGCGAGAACGCCGACAACAAGCTTTATGGCCATCTCGGGCACCTGAAGGCACTCAAGCAAACCAGGCCTGAGATGAAGATCGTGGTAGCCGGGTGCCTGGCGCAAAAGGACCGGGATTCCGTGCTTGAGCGGGCAGGGTGGGTTGACGTGGTGCTGGGTACGCACAACGTTGCCAACGTCCCGAAGCTGCTTAGTCGCAGTTACTCGGAGGGCCGCGTAGTCGAGATCCTGGAGGCCGCGGATCCGGAGCTGGAGTTCGCCTCGGGACCGACCACGCGAGCGGACGCTCCGTATTCGGCCTACGTGACCATTCAGATTGGTTGCGACAACAACTGCGCATTCTGCATCGTTCCCAGCGTTCGCGGGGCGGAGATTTCCCGACCCTTCGGCGAGTTGCTGGCCGAGGTTGAGGCGCTCGCCGATCGCGGCGTAACCGAGGTGACACTGCTGGGACAAAACGTCAATTCCTACGGCCGCGACCTGACCATTGCGGCCAGGCAGGGCGGGCAATTCGACGTGGCGGTGCTGGGAGGCGCTTATGTCTCGAGGCCCGAGAGGCGCCTGGCTCCTCTCTTCGCCGACCTGCTCAGCGCCGTGGCCTCCGTGGATGGCATCCGTCGGGTGCGCTACACCTCGCCCCATCCCAAGGACATGCGCCCCGAAACCATTGCCGCAATGGCGGCCTCGGAGCAGATCATGAACCAGCTGCACTTCCCATTGCAGTCCGGCTCGGACCGGATTTTGGCCGCAATGCACCGCGGCTACACCGGCAGTCGGTACCTGGAGAAGCTCGCCGCAGCCAGGGCGGGGATCGATGACCTGGCGGTCAGCACCGACATCATCGTCGGCTTTCCCGGTGAGACCGAGGACGACTTCACCGCCACCCTGGAAGTGGCGGCGGAGGCTTCCTTCGACGGGGCCTACACCTTCATCTTTTCGCCTCGGCCCGGGACTGAGGCGGCCTCTTTGGAGGAGCTGTTCGTCCCGGAGGCGGTGGTGGCGGAGCGCTTCGAGCGCCTGAAAGTGGTTATCGACCGGTCCGCCTACGCACGCCATCGCGCGCGCGTAGGAAGGGTGGAGGAGGTGCTGATCGAAGGGCGGAGCAAGAGGAACGCCGAGATGATCTCGGGTCGTACCCGCCAGAACAAGTTGGTGCACTTCCCGCACAAGAGGGTGCCGGAGAGCTCCGAAAGGCTGGCAGCCGGATCCTACGCGTTGGTGGAGATTGTCGACGCCGCGCCACACTTCCTGCGTGGCGAACTGCGCGAGGTAACCGCCGCCCCCAGACATCGGACCCATCTGCAGGTGGCTGCGGTCTAAGGGCTCAGGGCAGGACGCGCGCGGCCAGTTGCGTCGGTTCGATGGCGCCAAGCGACCGCTGCCAACTGCGAGAATGTGAGGGCACGACCGGCCGTTGCGCGAGGACGTGCCTTCCCGTCCAGGCGTTGGGCGAGGCAAGTGCCTCGGGGTCGGTCTGCCTGGACCTCATGATGCCCGGTCGATCGCCACTGCGATCACCGAGGCCGAGCAGTAGTCGATCATGTGGTCGAAGATGTTTTCGCGAAGAACCAGTTCATCCACCAGGTCGAGCCTCGCCTGTGCCCGGGCCGCCTCCAGCACCGAGGATCCCCGCGATTCGTCCACCGGGGTCTCTTCCTCCATGCGCGCGCACGAGGTGGGGATGACCACGGGAAGCCCCTCAGCGACGACGCCGAGATGGCAGATGGCCGCAGAGTCCATGTGCGAAAGGATGCGTACCTGGGAGTAGCTGGGCTGCACCTCGTGGCGCTGGAGGCGCTTATGCGGTCCCGCTCGCATCCTGTGCTCGCTCGTGGCTCCTTGTTCCGGGCCGGCTTGGCCCGGGCAAGTGTGGCTTCGCCGAACTCCTGCAGTCCGGGGTGACGTTTAGGCTGAAGTGCCGGGCGGCGGCTTTGGGTGGATGTGGCGCATGCGAATCGGTCTGGTCGGGGCCACCGGGGTGGGCAAGACGGGGTTGGCCTTGGAGCTGGCCAGGGCGGAACCGCGCCTGGCGCTTTTCTCGTGCGACTCGATGGCGGTTTACCGGGGCATGGACCTCGGCACTGCCAAGCCCGGGCCGGAGGAGCTGGGAGGTGTCACCTACCATCTCATCGACTTGGCCGACCCCGGGCAGGAGTTTTCGGTGGCCGACTTTCAGCGCGCCGCCGAGGCGGAGGAATCCGCACTTGCGCCCGGGCGAGTTCCCCTATACGTCGGCGGCACCGGTCTTTACGTAAGCGCGGTCTTTGACCGTCTGGCAATTCCGCCCAGTGACCCGGATGTCAGGTCCTCGATCGAAGCCGAGCTGGCCGTGGTGGGCCCTGCCGCCATGCACCGCCGCCTCCTGGAGCTGGATCCACTCGCCGCCTCGCGCATGGAACAGGGAAATGCCAGGAGGATTGTTCGCGCGCTCGAGGTGATCGCGATCACGGGGCGGCCCTTCTCCAGCTTCGGCCCCGGCCTATCCTCGTATCGCGAACCCGGTGGACGGCTCTTCGGGCTGCAAATGGACTTTGAACTGCTCGATCGGCGCATAGCGGCACGGGTTTCGGAACTGCTTGAACTCGGGTGGCTCGATGAATGCGAGCGGCTACTGGCCGGCGGGCCCCTGTCGCGGACCGCGTCCCAGGCAATCGGATACCATGAGCTCTTCTCGGTGCTGCGCGGCGAGATCGAGCTCGCCGAGGCCGTTCCCGTCATCATCCAGCGGACCCGCCGGCTGGCGCGCAGGCAGCGTTCCTGGTTCCGGCGTGATCCGCGTATTGCCTGGCGCGAGGATCCTGCTGAACTGGGTGCGGACCTGCTGGAGCTTCTGAGAGCGTAGCTGTGTGATACTCAAGCGGTTCATGGCGGATGTCGAGAATTAACTGACGGGAGGTGTTCGGTTGCGCACGGGCGATTTGCATGATGGAGTCTCGCAGTCCGTGCGCAGGGGCGAGCTGCGTCTTTCACGCTTTATTACCCACTTGGCCAGCTGGTGCACCCGATGAGCGCTCCGATACCGGCCGGCGTTGTGGCCGCCGCCGGGGCCAAGCTCGATGATGCACTCGCGGGCGCCGCCGACGAGCTGCTCGAGGCGCTTTTCGCCGCGGGGGCTGCTGACGCCGGGTCCGGCGGCGTGCTCGCACGCCTAAGCGAGGAGGAGCTGATCCGCCTGAAGCAAGGGCACAGGCGTGCCTTCTCCATGCTGCTCGATCCGCGGCGGCCCGACGACGAGCTGGAAGCCGAGGCCAGGCGTATCGGCCTCGCTCACTTCCTGGCAGGCGTGCGGGCCAGCGACATGATGCAGCTTGTGTCGGATTTCGGCGAGGTCTTCCATCGCCGCGCGCTAGAGCTCGGCCTGGATCGCGAGGATTCGGAGGCACTTATAGGCTCGCTTCGCGGACGCCTTTCGCTTTTGCTCCGCACCAGCGTCACCGAGGTGGAGCGCCTGGACGAGGGGGTGGCCGCGCGGATCTCGCTACTGGCGGAGACGGTTCGCAGCGCTCCTACCCGCGCCGACCTGGTTCGCAGCAGCCTCGAGGTCGTCAGGGGAATCGAGGGTGTTGTCGCGGTCGCTTTCGGCCGGATGGACCTTCAAGGTGACATCGTGCTCGAGTTCTATCGCGGCGAGGACCTCGACTCCGTTGTTCCTGCCGGCCCCCCGGGTGTTGAATCGCCGTTCCCTTGGGGCCGCGCGTGGTCGACCGGGACGATCCGGGTGGTGCATTCCATTGCTGCCGACCCCCGTATGAATGCCCTGGGATCCCTGATAGAGGAAGTGGGAGCGCATAGCGTGGCCGCGGTGCCGGTCGCCCGGGCGGATCAGAGCACCGGTGGTGTGGTGGCCATCTTCTCGGGAACCGCCGGCTACTTCGCCGCTCCTTCGCGAAGGCGCGCACTGTCCTTCTTCCAGCAGGCCATGGGCGGTGCGCTCGCGGCTTTGGAGCGGCCCGGCGCCGTGCCCATTTCCATCTCCGCCGCCTTTCGGGCCAGGATTCGGACCCCGGCGCTGGAGATGCATTACCAACCCATCGTGGAGCTGCGCACCGGCCGCGTGGCCAAGTTTGAAGCTCTGGCCCGCCTGCGCTCGGACGACGGCGGGCTGATCATGCCGAGCGGGTTCCTTTCCGCGCTGGGCGCCGACGATCTGGTGCACCTTTTTGACCGGGGCCTTGGTATGGCCCTTGCCCAGATGAACGAATGGGATGCGATGGGTCTTGACCTGTCGCTCTCTTTCAATCTTCCCGGTCAGGGCCTGCGCGACCGGCGATACCTTGAGTCCTTGCGCCGCCGGCTGGACGAGTCCGGGGTCGCGCCCCATCGGCTGACCTTGGAGCTGACCGAGGAGGAGCACCTCGGAGAGCCCGGAGGGGGCGGCGAGGAGATCTTCTGGGCGATGCGCGGCCTAGGCGTGGGATTCGCCCAGGACGACCTGGGAAGCGGATACAGCTCGCTGTTGCGCCTGGAGAACTTCGGCTTCGAGGAGGTGAAGATAGACCAGCAGCTGGTCCGGGGGGCGGGCAGCCCACACCACAAGCTTGGCCTTATCCAGCATCTGACTCGTCTTGCTCACGATCTGAGAATGCGTGTCGTGGTGGAGGGGCTGGAGGACGACTCACTGATCGAGGCGGCCGCGGTGCTCGGTGCCGATTTCGGCCAAGGCTACGGCATCGCCGCCGCGATGTCCGGCGAGGAGGTTCGGCATTGGGTCGAGTCCTTCCGCTTCGAGACCAACGTCCGCGCCCCACGCACCGCCCTTGGCTCGATGGCCGCTCTCAGGCGCTGGTCCGGGCAGCTGAGCGAGATCGGACGCTATGCGGAACTGAACGACATACGGCGCCCAATCGAGGATCTGCGGCGCTTGGTAAGCCGGATCCCGGAGCTGTCCACTGACGGGGGTGCAGCAGATGCCGGAGCCCCCCGGATTCGCGGGATCGAGGCCGAGCAGGAGTTGTCCGGGCTGGCGGACGAGCTCAACTCGGTGCTCGCACACTTGACCTCTCGCGGCGGAGGCGCACCACAAGAGGTTGTTGGCGTGGAATCCGCCGGCCTGGATTACTCGCCCTTCTCGCCCATGCAGCTGGCTGAGGTGCTTTCGCTACAGAACGGTATATTGCGCTCGATGGCAGCGGGCCTGGACGCCGGTCCGCTGCTGGACGAGGTTTGCATGGCGGCCGAGGCGACGCTGCCGAACTCGGTGGCCACAGTCATGAGCGTCGCCGGCGGGAGGCTGCGCCTGGTTGCGGGGCCCTCCCTCTCGGCGCGTGCGCGGGAGGCGCTCTCGGAGGTTGACGTGAGGCCCGACACCGGCTCCTGCCCTAATGCGGTGTTGGAGCGCGCCCCGGTCTACGTGGCCAACATCCACGACGACCCCCGCTGGAGCGCCCTGGTGGCGACGGCGGAGGATCTCGAATTTCGCGCCTGCTGGTCGACCCCGGTATTCGATCACGCGGGGAAGGTCATCGGCACCTTCGCCCTGACCAGCTTTGAGACCAGGAATCCAGGTGGCTTCCACCGCAACTTGCTGGAGATATGCGCCAACCTTGCCTCGGTGATCCTGGAGCGGGAGCGGGTTGGCCACGAACTAAGCGTGCGCACCGCCCGCCTGGAGCATATGTTCGAGGGTAATGGAGCCCTGAAGTTCGTCTGCGACGCCGATACCGGGCGGATGCTCGAGGTGAACCAGGCGGCTCTGGACTTCTACGGCTACAGCCAGGAGGAGCTGGAGAGGCTCACCGTCTTCGATCTGAATGTGGACCTCAACCCTGCCGGGCTGGCCGAGATAGCCGCGAAGGCCGGCGCTTCGGGCGGCTATCGGACCCGGGTGCGTCACCGCCGCTCGGACGGAACGCTTCGCCATATGGACCTGTACACCCACGTATACAGTGAGGAGGGGCGCCGGCTCTTCCTTTCCATCGTGCACGATGCCACCGACCAGGCGCAGGCGGAGCAGGACCTCAAGCATGAGCGGCTGATCAGCGAGTCGATCCTCAACTCGCTTCCGGGCTTTGTCGTGGTGGCGGACCGGGAAGGACGGATAATCCGTTTCAACAGGCGGGCCCAGGAGGTAACCGGCCTAAGTTTCGAGGAGGCCAGCGCCGAGCGCGAGAGCTGGAGGCGCTGGACCGACCCGGCGGATGCCACGCTGATACGGGGTGCATTCCGCCGCGTCATCGACGGTGGCTCGGTCCTGCCGCACGACTACTGGCACACCGCCGCTTCCGGCGAGCGCCGCCTGCTGCGCATCACCTACGCTCCCGTCCGTTTCGAGGAGGGCCAGGTCGAGCTGGTGGCGATGCTGGGGGCCGACATAACCTCGGAGTACCTCGCCGGCCAGGCAATTCGCTGGGAGCGCGACTTCTCCGCCAACATCATGGACGCCCTGCCTCAGCCGATCATCGTGCTGGATTCCAACTTGCGCCAGCTGCGCGCCAACCACACGATGGAGCAACTGGTGGGCCGGCCCTTCGCAGGGCGCTTCCAGAGGCCGGAGCTGGAGGCGGTGTTCACCCCGGAGGTATATTCCCGGCTGAGGAAGTGGCTGTTGGAGGTGCGCGGCGGCGGCCGGCAGGACGCCTTCATCGCGCCGGTGCACGTTCCCGATGGCGAGAGCCGGGTCTACGAGTGGCGATGCGTCGCCGTTCCCGCGCGGGGCAGTGTCGATGCCAGCATGGTGGTGATAGGCAATGAAATAACCGCCCGCCTGCGCGAGTCGAGGGAGCTGGCCCAAGCCGCGGTCTTCTTCGAGGTCTCCCTCGAGGCCATTGTGGTGACCGACTTCGACGGCCGCATCCTGCGCGCCAACCCGGCCTTCCACCGCATAAGCGGCTTTGGGGCGGAAGAGTCCGCGGGGATGGAGACCATCACCAGAGCCAGGGACCTCAACCCTGCGGAGCTTTTCGAGGAGATCAGTGAGGCTCTCCAATCCCGGGGGAGCTGGAGTGGAACCATGTGGAACCGGCGTAAGAGCGGGGAGGCCTTCCCGGCGCTCATGCACCTCAGCGCCATCCGCGCGGGGGAGTCGGGCGAGAGCCAGGTTATGGCGGTCTTCTCCGATATAAGTGCCATGGTCGACTACCAGCAGGAGCTGCTGGAGCTGGCCTACCACGACCAGCTGACCAAGTTGCCCAACCGGGCGCAGCTCACCACGCGTCTCGAGGGAGCCCTTGGGCGCCGGCGCGATGACCATGACTATCTTGGCCTGGTCTACCTGGACCTTGACGATTTCAAGGCGATAAACGACACCTACGGCCACGCGGGGGGCGATCGGCTGCTGGTGGGCGTGGCCGAGGCACTCTCAGGTGTCCTTCGCCGCAGCGACTGCGTGGCGCGTATCGGGGGTGACGAGTTCGTTTGCCTGGTCGACTCGATCCGAGACGAGAAGGACGCCCGGGCCACGCTGGAGAGGTTGGCGCGGGCGGTGGAGGCGCCGGTGGCAGTCGGCGAGGACGGGAGCCTTTGCTCGGTGACCGCCTCGCTGGGCATGGTTATTTGCCGCAGGGGGGGAGTCGATCCCGACGCCCTGCTCAGGCAAGCTGATCATTTGATGTACGAGGTAAAGCGCGCGGGCGGCAATGACTTCGTAATCGAAGCGGCCGTGGGACCGCCGCACCCGGAGCGGTGAGGATGGGACATTCCACTCCGGGCCTCGCGGCGGTGAGGGCGATGCGGCGGCGGGGTAGTACCGCCGTTGGCCGGCTGCGGTCGGGGTATTACCGGCCTCGCTCCTCGTGGACCCATTCTTCCCCCGACAGTTGAAGCCAAGGGGAAGCGCGGGTTAACTTCCGGCGAATTCACTCGGAATCTTTGCCTCCTACCGGGGACGGCCGGGTGAAGCTGCTTGCCTGCCGAGGCTAAGCTTGCGCCCATGGCCGTGGTCAAGGAGTTCTACAAGCTGGAGGGATTGGGAAACGACTTCCTGGTCGCCTTCTGCCCCGAGCTCTTCGAGCCGGATCGCGCCGCGGTGGCCCGCCTGCTCGATCGCAGGCTGGGGCTGGGGGCGGACGGTCTGATTCTTGCCGTGCCCTCGGGCGCGGCTTCATTGGCCATGGCGCTCTACAACTCCGACGGAACCCGTGCGGAGATGAGCGGAAACGGCATTCGCTGCCTGGGGCACGCCGCATACGCGGCCAATCTGGTGCCGATCGGGCCGCTTGAAGTCGCCACGGACGCCGGGGGGCGAAGCCTGAGCGCCAAGGAGGGTGATCCATCGGGTGGGATGATGATCGAGGCGGAGATGGGCAAGGTTGCCTACGTGAGCCCTCCATTTGCGCGCAGCGCCGCCTTCGGCGGGCACAAATGGCGGGGGACCGAGCTGGACGTCGGGAACCCCCACCTGGTCTTTATCCCCGAGGAGGGAGAGTTGTCGCCCCCCAACCTCTCCGAGCTGGACATCGCGACTCTGGGGCCTGAGATCGAGGCGGGCTATTCGGCGGGCACCAACGTGGAATGGGTGGAGCTTGACTCCGCCACGCTGGCACGGCTCAGGGTTTGGGAGAGGGGCGCCGGAGTCACCCTTGCCTGCGGGACCGGCTCGACGGCAACCGCCTTCCTGCTTCTGGACCAGGGCCTGGCCCAAGGAGAGGTGGAGGTGCGCAACCCGGGCGGAACCCTATGGGCCAGGCTCGGTGAAGCAGGGGAGATGTACCTGCGCGGTCCCAGCACGCTCATTGCCCGCGTGGTGGTGGCGGACTCATTCGGGCTGGCGCCTTGATGGCCCAAGCGTGGCTCCCATGACGCTCATCGAGCGGAGCTTCCGCGAGAGGATAGTGATCGTAGGCGTCACCCTGTCCGGCCACGATCCCGAGGAGACCGACGAATCCCTGGTGGAGCTGGCGCTTCTGGTGGATACGGCCGGAGCAGACGTGGTAGGTCGACTGACCCAGCGCCTGAGCACCCCCGATCCCGCCTACTTCATCGGGCGCGGCAAAGTGGAGGAGTTGCGCGAGCTGTCCTATGCCACCGACTGCGACACGGTCATCTTCGACGACGAGCTCTCACCCGCCCAGCAGCGCAATCTGGAGAAGGTTCTTGGCCGTACCGCCATCGACCGCACCGCGCTGATCCTGGACATCTTCGCCCAGAACGCAAAGTCCGTGGAGGGCAAGGCCCAGGTGGAGCTGGCCCTTCTCAACTACCGCCTGCCCCGCCTGCGCGGGCGCGGTACTCAGCTCTCCCAGCAGGTTGGGCGAATCGGCACCAGGGGGCCCGGCGAGACCAAGCTGGAGGAGGACAGGCGCCGGATCCAGTCCCGCATATCCAGGCTGAAACGGCAGCTGGGCGAGTTCCAGAAGACCCGTCAGGTGCAGTCCAAGGCGCGGGAGGCTAGCCGGGTCCACAACGCCTCCCTCATCGGCTATACAAACGCCGGTAAGTCCTCCCTTCTCAACGCGCTCACGCGCGCCGACACTCTGGTGGAGAACCGTCTCTTTGCCACACTGGACACCCGGACCCGGCGCATGCAGCTTCCCGGAGGGGAGGCCTTCCTGCTCTCGGACACGGTCGGCTTCATCCGTAAGCTTCCCCATCAGCTGGTGGAGGCGTTTCGCTCCACCCTGGAGGCGGTGGCCGAGTCGGACTTCCTCGTCCACGTGGTGGACGGCTCCTACCACGAGCCACAGGCCCAGGTGAGCGCGGTGCGCGAGGTGCTGGCGGAGATAGGCGCCGAGGAGCTCCCGGAGCTCTTGGTGGTCAACAAGTGCGACCTGGTAGGGAACCTTGACGGCCTACGGCGAGAATTCCCCGATGCGGTCTTCGTCTCGGCGCTCACGGGCTCGGGAATGGTGGAGTTGCGCGAGAGGATCGCCCGTATGGTTAGGGCGACGGCCCGCATATACGACCTGGTCGTACCTTCCTCACGAGGCGACGTGCTGGCCAGGCTGCATGCCGAGGGCCAGATCCTGCAGTCGACGCTCAAAGGTGAGAGTTACCTGATCACCGCCCGCCTCGAGCCTGCGTCACTGGCGCTGTTCAGCGAGTTCCTTCCCGAGGGCACCATGGATGGAGACGCTGCTCAGCAGTAACCTTCCAACTGGTCAAGGTAGCGCTCCAGGTGGTACACCATTGCGTCCTTCCTCGCGTCGGGACGGACGGTGACCTCCAGCCCAGGCCCGTCAGGGCTCCATGCGGCCACGGCCGCGTTCAGCTCGGCCAGGAGATTGCGCAGCGATGCGGAGCTGCGCGGGTCGGCGTCGGGCAGGTACTGGTCGATGGAGGTGTAGGCGAGCAGAAGGTCGCCTCTCACCTTGGCGGGCGAACGGGCGGTATCCCTGAGCGCGGCGTCGAGGTAAACCGAGGTGCTGGTCAGGGTGGGGCACTCGTAGCCGAGGATGTAGGTGGTCCCGTTCATCCAGACTCCGCGAGCCCCCACGATGAGCCGCTGGCATCCCGGGGCGCCAAGACCAGCCACCAGCATTAGTCCGATGGCAAGGGCGCGCCGCATGGGGGGGAATCTATTTGGGGCCGGAACGAAGGATTAGGGTCCATTGGCCGTCGTGAAACTGGCAAAGGGCACCTGTTTGCCAGTTCCGTAGCGGAAGCACCCGCCCCCCGGGCTCGGCCGGCGGGGACCCTAGTATGACCCGTATGAGCGCAGGATTTCAGCCGCCCCCCTATCCGCAGGACCGCCTTGCGGAGATCCGCCGCATCCCCGCCAAGGCCGGACGCGAGCTCGTCGACCTCTCGATCGGCACCCCGGTGGATCCGGTACCCGCCTTGGCGATGGAGCTCGCCGCCAGCCTGTCCCTTGCCCGGGGCTATCCCAGCTCGCCCGGATCGATCGAGCTCCGCCAGGCCGCCTCCGACTGGATGTCCAGGCGCTTCGGAGTGGAGGTACCTGCCGAGCACGTGGCGGCGACGGTGGGAAGCAAGGAGTTCGTGGCAGGCCTACCCGGCTATCTTCGGCTGCGCGATCCCTCGCGCGACGTCGTCCTCTATCCGGCGATCTCCTATCCCACCTATGCGATGGGCGCGACGCTCGCGGGTTGCCGGGCGATACCCGTGGAGACCGGCCCGGACGGGGAGTTGGAGCTGGACTCGGTCGATGCGGCCTTGCTCGACCGGGCGCTGTGCTGCTGGGTGAACACCCCGGCCAACCCGACCGGGCGCGTTTCGGGATATGAAAAGGTCGTGCGCTCGGCGCGCGAGCACGGCTTTGTGGTGGCGGCGGACGAGTGTTACGTCGAGTTCGTCTGGGACCGGCCCGCCCGCACCGTGCTTGAGCACGGCACCGAGGGGCTGCTGGCCGTTCACTCCCTCTCCAAGCGCTCCAACTTCGCCGGTGGGCGTGTCGGCTTCTACGCCGGGGACGGCGAGCTGGTCAAGTACCTCTCGGAGGTGCGGAAACACGCAGGGCTGATGATCCCCGGCCCGATGCAGGCGATCGGTGCCGCCCTGCTGGGCGACCAGGAACATGTGGAGCTGCAGCGCCGGCGATACCGCGAGCGCCTGGAGATCCTGATGGAGATCGCCGGCTCCCTTTCACTTCCCGCCCGGATGCCAGAGGGTGGCTTCTACCTCTGGGTTTGTGATGAGCGCCGTGATGGATTTGAGCTGGCCGCCCTGGTCGCGGAGGCAACCGGGATCGTTGGGAGTCCGGGCGAGTTCTACGGGACCGGTGCGCGCAACTGCCTGCGTATTGCGGCGGTGGCCCCGACGGAGAAGCTCAGGGCTATCGCCGCTAGCTTGAAGTGACTCGAATTAGGCGGAGGAGCGATGGAGCTTAGAGAGCGGATAGCGGAGATCTGGGCGGGTAGGGACCAGTTGGAGCTGTCCTCAGCCGAGGTGCGGGGGGCTATCGCCGAGGCAATCGACGGTCTAGACCGTGGTGAGCTGCGCGTGGCGGAGTACGGCCCCGATGGCAAGGTGGTCGTGCACGAATGGTTGAAGCAGGCCATACTCCTTCTGTTCCGGGCGTCGGCGTCCGAGGTGAGCCACTCCGGTCCATTCGAGTTTCGTGACAAGATCCCTTTGAAAGGCGACTACGAGAGCCTCGCGGTGCGAGTGGTCCCGGGAGCATCAGCCCGATGGGGTGCCTACATCGCCCCGGGCGTGACCATGATGCCCAGCTATGTGAACATTGGCGCGCGCGTGGGCAGTGGGACCATGGTCGATACCTGGGCCACGGTGGGATCGTGTGCTCAGATCGGGGAGCGGGTGCACCTGGCCGGTGGAGTCGGCATCGGCGGCGTGCTGGAGCCGCCCCAGGCCGCTCCGGTCTTCATCGACGACGATGCCTTTATCGGCTCGCGGGCGATGATTACCGAGGGGGCGAGGGTGGGGCGCGGTGCCGTGGTGGGCGCGGGCGTCATCCTCAATCCATCGATTCCGGTCATCGACACCGAGACCGGGGAGGAGATCTCCCGGGGGGTGATTCCCCCCTGGTGCGTAGCGGTCGCGGGATCGCGCAAGAGGGAGTATCCGGGAGGGGAGTTCTACCTTCCCTGCGTACTGGTGATCAAGCGGATGGCGGAGGGGGAGCGCCACGACAAGGCGGCCCTGAACGACTTCCTGCGCGACGAGGGGATCGCCCTGTGAGCGATGTGGCCACCGAGCTTGCCGTACTCACGGCCAGGCTGGTGGAGATACCCTCGGTCTCCCGAGAGGAGGCCGAGGTGGCCGGGTTGGTAGAGACTCTTTTGCGTGGCAATCCTGCGCTGGACGTTCGCCGTATCGGCAATAATCTTGTCGCCACCTCACCCGGGTACGACCCCGCCTCGGGCGTCCTGCTGGCGGGCCATCTCGACACGGTTCCGCCGTTCGGGCCTCCTGGTGCCCGTATGGAAGACGGCCAGGTGGCCGGCCTGGGCGCCGTCGATATGAAGGGCGGCATTGCGGTGTTGTGCCGCTTGGCCGAGGATCCACCCGCGGTGCCGGTGCGTCTGGTCTTTTACGCGAGCGAGGAGATCTCACGGGTGCATTCCGGCCTCCTCGAGATCGAGGCTGCGGCTCCCGAGCTGCTTGGGGCGGGTGTGGCGATTCTCCTCGAGCCGACCGGAGGAGTGGTCGAGGCAGGCTGCCAGGGCACCGCAAAGTTCAGGGTTACTATTCGCGGCCGGAGGGCGCACACTGCGCGCCCGCACATGGGAGTTAACGCAATTCACCGGGCCCATAACCTGCTCGCCTGGCTGGATTCCCGGCCCGCTTCGGAGGTCGAGGTTGAGGGGTGCTTCTATAGGCCTTCGCTCTCGGCCGTCTTCATCTCCGGGGGTGTCGCGGGGAACGTGGTGCCTGACGAGGTGGAGCTGCAGCTGAACTGCCGCTTTGCTCCTACCGGCAACGATCGCGCTGCTCTGGCCGAGGTGGGGGAGGCGATCGCCGGCTTTCTCGATGAATCCCGCGGGGAGTCGCTATCCCTGTCCGACTGGGCGCCTTCGGCGCCCCCCAATCTCTCGAACCCGGTGATCGCAGGTTTGATCGGGCGCGCGGGTGGCGTGCGTGCCAAGCTGGGTTGGACTGACGTGGCCTTTTTCTGGGAGCGAGGCGTAGCGGCGTGCAACTTCGGTCCCGGAGATCCGGAACTCGCTCACACCGAGGCAGAGGTGGTCTCGGGCGCGGAGTTGGAGGGCGCCTGGTCAGCCTTGCGAGAGGTGCTTGACGCCCTCACCTGAGCTTGTAGTTCAGATCTCTCGCTGAAGGAAGACGACCTTGCCGTAGATCTGTACTTCGTCGGCGGAAAACTCCATCGGGGTGTAGGCAGGATTGGACGGCACCAGGGTGACGCGGTTGTGCGCCCTGTCGAAGTGGATTCGCTTGATGGTCGCTTCCTGCTGGTCAAAGATGCCCGCGACCACGATTTCACCCACATCCGCCGTGCTCTGGCGGCGGGCGACCACCACGTCACGCTCTAAGATTCCGTCGCCCACCATGGAATCGCCCTTGACTCGCAGAGCGAAGAGAGCCCCCGCGGAGCCCAGATGCTGGGGTACGGCGACCATCTCTCCGGAGAAGTTCTGCTCCGCAAGTGTGCCGAGACCGGCGGCGACGTCGCCAAGCATCGGTACCTGCATGACGGCGGCGCCTATTTCCAACTGCTGAGCGCGGGGAAAGTTTACGCGCAGTGCTCGTGGCTTTGACGGGTCCCGCTGGAGGAACCCCTGCTGCTGCAGGACCTTCAGGTGGAACTGGACCGAGGCCGGCGAGGCGAGCTGGCAGGCTTCCCCGATCTCGCGCACCGAAGGCGGGTATCCGCGCGTCCTTTGCGTGTCATCGATGAAGTTAAGGATGTCGCGCCGCTTCTTGGTGAGAAGGTCGCTGGATGGGGCACTGTCTGCCATGGGTGGCAGCTTATCAGGCATTTGGCACCGAATTCAGGTCATGTTCGAAAAAAGCGAACGAACGTATGTACGACGAAGTAGTATAGGTGTTCGAGGAAGTCCTGGAGGTGGCGGCAATGAACGGTTTGCAGGAGCGGGTCACATCAGCCGAGTCACGATCCCAGCGGGGGCAGTGCACGACGCCCAGGGCGCGCATCGCGGTGCGCCGAGGAAGCGGACTTTTCTTCGCGGTTTTGGTGCTTGGTGCCGGAGTGCTCTTTACCGAGATGCGCAACGCGGGGGCCAATAGCGGGCTGGCTTCGCAGCAGGTCTACGTTGTGAAACCGGGCGACACACTTTGGTCGATCGCGGGCCGCTTTGCGGGAAACGGAAACGTCTCCGCCCTTGAATACCGCCTCTACAGCGAGGTTGGCAGCACGAATATCCAGCCCGGGCAGGAGATCCGGATTCCCTGAGTAGGTTTCATCGAACCGGCCGCTCGGAAGGCCGGGTCGGCGATTGCCTCCGGATTGGAGTTCGCCTAGGCGGGGGGTACGCTTGAGCAGGGGGCGCAGTAGCGTTCCGGCTTTTAAGGGTGGCAACCGATGCGGTGTCCGACGTGCGGCGATCAAGAGGATCGGGTGGTCGACTCCCGCGTGATCGAGGAGGGCAGAAGCATCCGCCGCAGGCGGGAGTGCCTTTCCTGCCACCAGCGTTACACCACCTTCGAACGCGTCGAGGAGGGACCTCTTTGGGTCGAGAAGCGCTCCGGCGAGCGGGAGGTCTTCGAGCGCGGCAAGCTTTTGGGGGGTATCTCCGCGGCACTCAAGAACCGTCCCATCTCCGAAGAGCGCATAGAGACACTCGTGAACGAGTTGGAGGACTCTTTGCGCCTGCACGGATCAATGGTGAAGAGTTCCGAGATTGGGGCTCTGGTCCTCAGCCGGCTGCGGGAGCTCGATAAAGTTGGTTATCTGCGTTTCGCATCGGTCCACAAGTACTTCGAGGAGGCCGAGGATTTCGAGCGCGAGGTGGCGGAGCTGCGGGTGCGCAGACCGGAAGAGTAGGTTGGCGAGGGTGTGGAGTTGAGCCGGCGCCGGGTTTCGGATCAGGCCGAGGTCGCGGCTAGCGCCGAAGAGGTTTTCGACCTTCTTGCCGACGCGCGTAAGCATGCGGCGCTCGACGGTTCCGCAAGCGTGAAGGGAGTCCTGGAGGCCCCAAACCGCCTCTTTCTCGGCGCGAAGTTCAGGATGTCGATGAAGATCGGCCTTCCATACAGAATGACCAACCAGGTGGTCGAGTTCGAAGAGGGTCGTCGGATCGCCTGGCGCCACTACGGGCATCACATCTGGCGGTATGAGATCGAGCCGCTGGACGAGGGGCATTGCAGGGTGACCGAGACTTTCGATTACGAGCACGCTCGGTCGCCGCTTGTCTACGAGGTGCTGCACATACCCGAGAAAAACCTGGCTTCGATCAGGGCGACACTCCTGAACCTGCAGTTGAGGTTCAGCTCCTAGCGCCGTACTTGGCAGCGAGTGACAGCACCAGTTCGCGGAGCTGTTCGTGGATTTTGCCGTTGGTGGCGACGGTCATCGCGGTGCCAGGCGTGGGTTCGAGGCCTCCGGTGACGGTTCCTCCGGCCTCTTCCACGATGATCGCTCCGGCCATGAAATCCCAGGGCCACAGGCCGCTTTCGTAGTATCCGTCGAGCTCACCGCAGGCGACCATGCACAGGTCGAGAGAGGCCGCGCCGGCCCTGCGAATATCCCTGATTAGGGGAAGAATCTCCGATACCATCGCTCCCTGGGCCCGGCGGACCTCTGCGGCGTAGCCGAAGCCGGTTCCAATGAGCGATTCGGCAAGCAGGTTGCGCGAGGTGACCGAGATTCGCCGTCCATCGACGTAGGCCCCCTTCCCTTCGGCGGCCTCGTACAGACGATCCCGGGGCACATCAAGGACAACCCCGCATACCGTCGTGTCACGCCTGAGGTCGCGGACGGCAATGGAGATGGCATAGGCCGGAAAGCCGTAGATGAAGTTCGTGGTGCCGTCGATGGGATCCACGACCCAGGCGTAGGGCCCATCGCCGCCTCCGTCTCCGAACTCCTCGCCGACGATCTTGTCATGCTCAAAGTCCTCGCGAATGCTTCGCGCCAGGAGTTTCTCCACTGCCCGGTCGACGTCGGTGACCATGTCGGTGACGGAGGTCTTGGTGTCGACGCTCAAGGAGCGCGCAGGTCCCGATATGCGCGAAAGGATCAGTTCCTGGCCGGCCCGGGCGTATGCCCGGGCGGCGTCGAGCCGGGTTGCAACTTCGTTTTCCTGCATGGCCTACACGCTATTGGCCAGGTTTGCGCGGCCCGGAGGGGCGGGCGGCATGATTCGCGGGCGCCCCGGGGTGGCCTTAGGATCGATGGGCGTGAGTGAATTTAGAGTTGATCTGCGTTCCGATACCGTCACCCGTCCCACCCAGGCCATGCGCCGTGCCATGGCCGAAGCGGAGGTCGGCGACGATCTCTACGGCGAGGACCCCACCGTTTCCAGGTTGGAGGCGCTCTACGCGGAGATGGTCGGTAAGGAGGCGGGACTTTTCGTGCCATCCGGGGTGATGGCAAACCAGATAGCAATCCGCACCCACACGCGGCCGGGCAGCTTCGTCGTGGCGGGAAGATCGCAGCACGTCGTGGTCTTCGAGTACGGTGGCTCGGCGCGCAATGCAGGAGTGCAGTTCATGACGGTGGACGACTCTTCCGGAAGTTTCGGGAGCGCGGAGGTCCAAGAGGCGCGCTCGGCGCTCGGGTATTACGAGGCCCCTCTCTCGTTGGTGTGTGTCGAGAACACCCACATGCCCTCGGGCGGAAGGGTGTGGAGCCTGGAGGCCCTGGCCGAGATCCGCCGAGCGGCGGGGGACCTTCCGGTACACATGGACGGTGCCCGGCTGTTCAACGCCCAGGTGGCCAGCGGTGTACCGGCGGCGGACATCGCCGCCGTTGCCGACTCGGTCATGTCCTGCGTCTCCAAGGGGCTTTGCGCCCCGGTTGGCTCGATACTTGCCGGGAGCCGGGAGTTCATCCAAAGAGCCCGCTACGAGCGCGGAGTGCTGGGAGGACAAATGCGCCAGGTTGGAATCCTGGCCGCCGCCGGTCTCGTCGCCCTGCAGACCATGGTGGATCGGCTGGCCGAGGACCACGAACGTGCCCGCGTGCTCGCCGAGGCGGTCAACGAGCGCTTCCCGGGATCGATGGGCGAGCGCCAGACGCCTGAGACCAATATCGTCGCCTTCGACCATCCCGACGTGGACGCTCTCACCAGGACGTTGGCTGCGGCGGGAGTAATCGCCAACCCGATCGGGAACCGGCGCATGCGCCTGGTGACGCACCACGACCTCACCGATGATCAGGTGGAGTACGCCGCCAAGGTGATCCGTGGGCTGGACGAGGCCTAAGGGGAACCGGGGTCAGGGGGCTATCCAATGCGCATCATGGCCGAGATTCCCTCGCGGGCGCTGTGCGTCTTTGCCCATCCCGACGATGCCGATGTCGGCGCCGGTGGCACCATCGCCCGCTGGAGCGCCGGCGGCTGCGATGTTCGTCTTGTCGTGGCGGCGCGGGGCGAGAAGGGCACTACCGATGCTGCAGCGGATCCGGAGGAGCTCGCATCCAGCCGGGCCGCCGAGCTTGCCGCAGCCGCGGCCGAGCTGGGAGTTGCGCGTCTCGAAGTGCTCGGTTACGGTGATGGCGAGGTGGAGAACACTTACGAGCTGCGCGAACGTCTTGTGGCGATGGTGCGGGAGTTCCGGCCGGAGGTCGTGCTGAGCCACGACCCCTCCGCGCTTTTCTTCGGCGCCACCTACTTCAACCACCGCGACCATCGCGAGCTCGGTTTTGCCCTGCTCGACGCCGTCTTTCCCGCCTGCCACCTCCCTCTGTACTTCCCCGCCGCGGGGCCACCGTATCGGGTACCCGTGGTGCTGCTGTCGGGGACGCTGGAAGGGCAGGTGGCCGTGGATGTCTCCGAGACCCTGGAGCGCAAGAAGAGGGCGGTGGCCGCCCATGCCAGCCAGGTAGGGCGCCGGGGGCGGGAGGTCGAGAGCTCGATCGAGGCAACAGCGAGGGGGCTGGGGCGCCGCGCGGGGCTCTACGCCGCGGAGGTATTCAGGGAGATGCGCAACGAGGTGGCGGAGAGATGAACAGGATCAGGGTGGTCGGAACCGGACACCACGAGCGGGCGGCTTTCGCCTCCACGCTCATTCCAAGGCTTGCATCGGCCGGATTCAAGGTGGTGGTGCTGGGGGACCTGCGCCCCAGACTGGCCGCGGACCTGTCCTCCATGCTCGAGGCAGGTGCCGACCTGGTCCGTCTCGAGGGCTCCGGAATCGCCGCACTCGTGGTTGCCGAGGGGGAGTCGAGCAGGCTGGACGCGGCCGAGGCCGCCATGGGTCCGGAGACGGTCGAAGTGGTGCTGTCGCCTGGAAGCGGAGAGGCGCACGCCGAGATCGAGCAGGCCGACGAAGCCGCGCGGGTCCGGCTTTCGGCCCTACTCACCGCCGGGGCGGATTAGTGCCTCTGGGTATTAGGGGATAAAGCAACAACTACGCTGCACCGACTTATGAATATGGGGTGCGCGATGTAGGATGGACCCATTAGAAGAGCGGCCAGTTCCGGCAGCGTTGGTTTCAAGGAGGAGCGCGGTGCCTCTTTCGGAACACGAGCAGAACATACTGCGAGAAATTGAAAAGAACTTCTACGAGTCGGACCCCAGCTTCGCTGCGCGCGTCCGCGAGGAGACGGTATACAAGCACGCGGGCCGGAACTGCAAATGGTCTGCGCTCACCTTTATCATCGGGCTTGCCTTCACGATTCTCACCTTTTCGATCTCGGCCGTCCTGGGAAGCGTTGGCTTCGCTGTGATGCTGGCCTCCGCCATCGTCTTCGAGCGCAACCTGCGTCGGCTGGGCAAGGCGGGCTGGGCCGAGCTGACCGGATCCCAGCGTGGAGGCGGCACGAAGGACATCAGCTCCAAGCTGCGCAAGCGCTTCGGCTCCAAGGACGCCTGACCACCGCATGCCGTCCGCGCCGGCACGCGCGAGCTGATTTCAGGCTTTAAGCCGCCGCCGCCGTTGGTGTAGGTTTTAGGTCATGGACATGAATTATCCCGCCGAGGCCGAAGCTTTCCGGGCCGAAATGCGTGCCTTCCTCGCCGAGAACCTTCCGGCCGATTGGAAAGGTACCGGTGGCCTGCCCGAGCATGAGGTCGCCGGCTTCACCGCCTCCTGGAGGGAGACCCTCTACAAGCACGGACTGCTGGCGCTTACCTGGCCGGTCGAGTACGGCGGGGGAGGGCAGCCCTGGGTGAACCAGATCGTGCTGGCCGAGGAGTTCGCTCGCGCGGGCGTTCCCACCGGGGGTCCCAACGACGCCTTCGGTATCCAGATGGTGGGCAACACCATCCTTCGCTGGGGAACCGAGGAGCAGAAGCGCCACTTCCTGCCACGCATCATCTCGGGGGAGGACAAGTGGTGCCAGGGGTACTCCGAGCCGAATGCAGGATCGGATCTGGCCAACCTCGGAACCCGGGCCGTGCTGGACGGCGATGAGTGGGTCATCAACGGTCAGAAAATATGGACCTCCGCAGGCCACCTTGCCAACTGGATCTTCGTTCTTGCGAGGACCGACCCCGAGGCTCCTAAGCACAAAGGGATCACCTTCCTTCTGGTGCCGATGGAGCAGACCGGCGTGGAGGTGCGCCCGATCCGCATGATCTCAGGGGACTCCGAGTTCAACGAGGTGTTCTTCACCGATGCCCGCACCCCGGCCTCCAACGTCATTGGATCGATCGGGGCGGGATGGTCCGTGGCGATGACACTGCTCGGATACGAACGCGGCGAGGCGGCGGCGACATTGTCCATCCGTTTCAAGGATGAGCTGGAGCGCCTGATGGAGCTGGCAGTCGAGAGCGGGGCCAACCGTGACCCGGTGATTCGGGACCGGCTGGCCTGGTGCTATTCGCGGGTCGAGGTGATGCGCTACCTCGGACTACGCGCGATGACTTCGCTGCTGGGCGGTCAGGAACCCGGGCCGGAATCCTCGATCTCCAAACTCTATTGGAGCGAGTACCACCAGGTGGTAACCGAGCTTGCCGTGGACATCCTTGGCTCGCGCGCGCTAAGCCCCACCGGGAGGCGCCCCTCAACGGCCTTCCGCACCGACGATGCGGGCGCGCCGAACTCGTCGAACTCCTGGGACATGGTCTTCCTGAATGCAAGGGCGGGAACCATCTACGCCGGGACCTCGCAGGTACAGCGCAACATCCTCGGAGAGATGGTGCTCGGCCTTCCCAAGGAGCCGCGTGCCGATGCCGGTCCCTGGTCGAAGATTCCCCAGAGCCTGAAACAACCCTAGGATCCGGCTGCTGTCCGCATCGTGGTGGGGGCGCGGCCGCGGATAATTTCGCTGAGGGGCGCGAGCGTCTTAGGTGTGCTTCAGGGCCCCATTAGGCTTGGGATGCGGGCGGAGGCTCTCCGTCCGGCTCGAAGGAGGCGGCCTTGGCGTCACTGTCGCGAAATGGGAGGCGCGTGGCGAGGATGGCCACCTGGACGCTGGTGGCAGGGTCCAACGTCGCGCTGCGCCCTTCGCTTTGGGGCATCGCCTTCACCCAGCTGCTGGCATTCGCCCGCCAAGACTGGTTCGGTCGGCCTCCATACCTGCCGGTGCCGGACATGCGTTACCTGAGGTTCCGGATGGAGACGGTTTATGGCAACGGGGACGTCATGCCGCCTACTCGCGATCTGCTGGAATACCTGAAGTGGTGTCGCACGCAGCGTCGGCTGTGGCTATAGGATTTATTTCAAAGCACGATGGAGCGCACCTTGGGACTCCGAGCTCTACATCGATGTGTAGCCCCAGGCCAAGGCCATGACTCGCTTCGCCCCTCTCCCGACTGTCGCCTAGACGAGCTGAGTAGGTGAGATGACGAGGGCTCTCGTGCTGAACGTAAGCTACGAAGCCCTCTCCGTCGTCTCC
>JAJZLQ010000131.1 GCA_021850605.1 Actinomycetes bacterium | reverse complement strand
ATGGGAAAGCCGATGGCCAAGAACCTGTTGGCCGCAGGCAACCACCTCATGGTCGCCTCCCGCTCGCGGGGGCCGGTGGACGAGCTGGTGGCGGCGGGGGCCTCGGCGGCGACCGGCCTGGCGGAGCTGGCCGGCTTTGCCGAAGCGGTGATCACCATGCTCCCTACGCCTGCGGTGACCAGCGAAGTCCTGCTCGAGCAAGGCCTGCTGGAGTCGATGCGCCCGGGAGCTCTCTTGGTGGACATGGGCACCGAGACGCCCGAGCTTGCCAAGCGCATACATGCGCGTGCCGCGGAGCTCGGCATCGAGGCGTTGGACGCACCGGTCTCCGGCGGGGACACCGGTGCCATCGCCGGCACCCTCTCGATCATGGCCGGAGGCAGTGAGAACGCCTTCCGCCGCGCGGCTCCCTTATTCCGCGCGATGGGGACCTCCATACGCCACGTGGGCGAGGCCGGCGCCGGGCAGGCGGTCAAAGCGGTCAACCAGGTGATGGTGGCCGGAATCCTTGCCACCGTGGCAGAGGGGCTGGCGCTCCTGGAGCGAGCCGAGGTCGACGTCCCCGAGGCGCTCGCCGCCCTGGCCGGCGGGCGCGCCGGTTCCACTTTGCTGGAGGTGAAGGCGGCGCAGATGCTGGAACACAGGTATGAACCCGGCTTTCGGGTGGAGCTGCACTTGAAGGATCTGGGGATCGTGGACGACTTCGCACGCTCGATCGGGGTGAGCCTGCCCTTCACGGCGCTCGCCACCCAGATGTTGCGAGCGGTGGAGGCCTCCGGAGGGGCGATGCTCGACCACTGCGCAATCATCGAGGCCGTGCGCGGACTCTCACGGTTGGAGGTGAGCGGGGAATGACCTTGGCCCCGGGCAGCGCGGGCCCGGAGCGCCGCGGGTCCGAGATCGAGTGCGCCCTGGCGCTGGCGCCGGTGCGCAGCTTTGCCGACCTCACCCCCCATCCCAGCCGAAGTGCCTTCAGCTTCGGCTCGCGCGGCAACGGCCGGTCGGGCATCTACCTCTACGACCTCTTGGAGAGGGTGGAGACCCTGATCGTGGATGACCGGGTGGCACTCGGCTATCCAGGCAGCGCGGCGGGACACGCCTGGCTGGGCGGCGGAAGCGGGCTGGTCTACACCTCCACCGAGGGGACACTCCTTCACATGCCGCTCGACGCCGCCGCTCCACTCGCCTGGGGTGGCTTCACCGAGGTGAGCCAAGTCGCACGTGCCGCCGACGGGGAGGCGATCGCCCTGGTGTCCGGGGAGCGGCGGATCCACGTCGTGCCCGACACCTCGCATCCCGAGCAGGCGCGAGAGGTCTTCGCCCCGGCCTCCCTACCCGGGGGGGATTACTTCGTCGCCGATCCTGCGCTCAGCGTCACCCTCGGCCTGGTCGCCTTTCGGCATTGGCGCGACACGGCGATGCCCTGGCAAGGGTCGGCCATCGTCGTCACCGACTTCCTGGGCGAGGTGGTCCGGGTATACGCCGAGGAGGGGGTGATGCACTCCCAGCCCACCTTCTCCCCCGACGGCACCCGCCTGGGCTTCGTCTCCAGCCACGACGGCCATCTGCGAATTCGCGTCGCCGACCCGCTGGACGGCGCCGAGCCGCTCGTCACCGGCACACCCGGGCACGACTACGCCAACGTGGACCAGGGAATCGGACAGCGCACCTGGTGCTTCGACGGACCCGGAGAAGGCATCTTCGCGCTGCGCCGGGAGGCCGGCTTTGCCCGCCTGGTGCATCACCCACTGGGCGACCAGGGCAGGGGCCTGGAGATAGCCAAGGGGTTCTTCGACGCTCCGGCGGTGGTCGGCTCCAGGCTGGTCGGGGTACGCCAAGGGGCCAAGACCCCCACCCGGATCGCCTGCGTCGACGTCTCTGAGATCCACGAGGACCGGCCGGCCGAGGGCTTCGTGAAGGTGAAGCTCGTGGCGGGGCATCGCCTCTTTGCCGAGCTGGCCCCGCTGGCCGAGCCCGAAAGCCACACCACCGCCACTCCCCCCTTCTCCGAGATGGGCATGGGCTTCCCCGCAGCGGAGATCAACACCCGGATCCATCGGCGCTGGAGAGCGGTCGAGGGGGTGGGAAGGGCTTCACGCGGCACCGTGGTCATGCTGCACGGCGGCCCGAACGACCAGACAGAGGTGCGCTTCAACCACCGCATCGCGCTCTTCAACTCGATGGGCTTCGACGTCGCCTGTCCGGACTTCCGGGGGACCACCGGCTACGGCATGGCCTTCGTCCGCGCCCTGGAGGGTGGCTGGGGGCTGGTCGACGTGGCCGACGTGGCATCCGCCTTGGAGGAGCTGGAGCGCCGGGGCGAGATCGCGAGGCCCTTGGTCGCCAACGGCGGCTCCGCGGGGGGATACCTCTCCTTGCGCCTGGCCCAGCGCTCCTCGCTAGGGCTGGCCGGGGCCATCGCCGTCTCGCCGGTGGCCGATCCGGTCGCAGTGGACGCCACCACGCACCGGTTCGAGAAGAGCCTGCATCCCACCCTGCTCGGAGCGAAGTCAAGCCACCTGGAAAGCTGGCTGAGGCGCTCCCCCGCGGCGGATCCCGCCTCGATCTCCTGCCCGCTCCTGGTGATCCAAGGCAGCGACGACCAGGTGGTTCCTGCCGCCAGCGTAGAGCCGATGGTGGAGGCGCTCAGGGAGCTGGGACGCGAAGTCGACTACCTGCTGCTCGAAGGCGAGGGGCACAGCTTCCGCCTGCCCGGCTCTCAGGAGCGCGAGCTGGCGGCCACGGTGGCCTTCCTGGACCGCGTCGCCCCCTGGACGGCACCGGCGGGGGCCTGAGGGGTCACTCGTCGGAGCTGATCTGCTCGAGCTCGAGGCCCCCGGTCTCGGGGAACCAGGTGAAGAGGAGCGGCACCAGCGCCAGCATCCCGAAGAACAGGAGCGCCACCGAACTCCCCAGAGACATGCGCGAGCTGAAGTACCCCACGAAGAGAACCCCGAGGATGCTCCCAACCCTCGAAGCGGCGGTGACGATTCCCCCGCCCATGCCGCGCGCCCTGGTCTGGAACATCTCGGTCTGATATACACCCAGGCTGGGAACTATGGCCGTGACCGCCGTGGAGCCGACAACCGTCGTGATCCACAGCCAGAGGCCACCGGTGGCGAAGCCGAGGGCGATCCCTCCCCCGCCGATGACGATCGCGGCCGCCGCCACCACCCGCCTGCCCTTGGTCTCCGAAAGCCTGCTGCCGAGCGCCAGGCCGAGAACTCCGGGGATGTTGGTGAGTATGACGAAGAGCCCGATCAGCGCCGCGGAGAAGTGCCGCTCCACCCTCAGGTACTCGTTGCGGAACTGGGTGGTGGGGATGAGGAAGGCGTTGACCGCGAAGGCCGCCACCGAAAGGACGAAGACCCTCGATCCCGAGAGGGAGATGCGCCGGCGTACCCTGGGCACCTCCACGACGGCGTGACGGAAGCGCTCGCTCTCGTGCAGCAGGTAGGTCAGCCTGACCCCCCACGCGCCCATGGGGATGCCGACCAGATAGAGGATGCGCCAGGAGCCGAGGGAGATCCCGGCGATCGGCAGCAGCACATCGCAAAAGCCGGCGCCCAAGGCGGCGCCCACCACCAGCGAGCCGATCGCCCAGGCCCGCTGGCGCGGGGCCACTATCTCGGCGGCAAGCACTGTCACCAGTACACCCGCCGCGGCGGTGGTCCCCTTGGCCAGCACCTGCAGCACCGCGAGCATCTCCATGCCCGGGCTGGCCGCCGAGAGCGCGGTGAGAAGCGCTCCGATCAACACCGAGATCCGCACCATCGCCACCCGTCCAACCCGGTTGGCCAGTGCCAGCAGCGCGAAGCCGGGCAGGATGTCGAAGCGGCTCGCCAGAAGTACCCAGGCCTGGGAGGAGACCCCGGCCGAGAACTCCCGGGCGGTAAAGGTGAGGGTCTGGCCGAGCAGGGTCGCGTAGTAGGCGGTGGAGATCGAGACCATGACGATGGTGGCAAGCTGCCTGGCCGCATCCGACTCCAGCGGGTCGGGAGGGAGCCAGCGGGGTATCGGCACCGCTGTGGAGCTTGAGCGGAGCACCCGGCGCAGCGCCAGAGCGACCAACGGACCGAAGCCGGCCAGGGAGGTGCTGTAGGTGACCCGCTGGTGGACCGTCAGCATCCCGTTCTCGCCATCTTCGGCACTGAGCTGGCGCTCGTACTCCGACAGCATCCCCCGCTCCAGCGTGTAACAGCCGGGCCTCTCTGGATCCCGCCTTTCCTCCACCAGGCCGGTGCGAGGGCGGGATAGCTCCTTATAGGCCTCCGGGCTGAGGCTGAACTGGTCTACAAGCGTGGTGGGGCGGGACATATCGCGGCCTGCAATCCGACTGGGCGTGCTGGAGGCGCATTCTATGGGCAGCCCGGACGGTCGGCCCCGCATCGACCCGCCACCAAGCCGCGCGCCCCCTTTGGGATTGGATATGATCCAACTAACCTGGAGAGGTCCACCGGCGCCCGGGCCGACGACTCCGCGCCCAGCCGCCGTCAGGCGTGCATCTCCCGGCGCCCCGAAACCGGTCAGGAGGTAGGCAAGCAATGACGAGCGCCCCAGGGCAGGCCAACTACTTCCGGGTGGAGGGTGGAAATCGCCTGGAGGGCGAGTTCCGTGTCCAGGGAGCCAAGAACGCGGTCCTCAAGCAGATGGCGGCGACCATCCTTGCCTCCGGGGAACACCACCTCCACAACGTTCCGCGCATCGATGACGTGGACATCATGTCCGAGCTGCTGGCCTCCATGGGCATCGGCAGCGAATGGGCAGGTGACGACCATCTGGTGGTAATCACCCCCGAGGCCCACGGAATCAAGCCACTGGCCGACTACGAGCTGGTGGAGAAGATCCGAGCCTCGGTTGTCGTGCTCGGCCCGCTGATCTCGCGCCTAGGCAACGCCACCATCTCGATGCCAGGTGGCGACGACTTCGGGCATCGCCCGATTGACATGCACCTTGCCGCAATCTCGGAGCTGGGCGCGGCCTTCACCACCTCGCACGGCTACGTGGAGGGCAAGGCGGCTCGCCTCCGCGGGGCGGACATCGCCCTCGAGTTCCCCTCCCACACCGGCACGGACAACGTGCTGATGGCCGCGGTGCTGGCCGAGGGGACCACCACCATCTCCAACTGTGCCCGCGAGCCCGAGGTCTCCGACCTCGCCCGCATGCTCAACTCCATGGGCGCCCGCATCACCGGGATGGGCACCTCCACCCTCACGGTGGAGGGCGTACCGGAGTTGCGCCCCGCCAATCACACGATCATCCCCGACCGCATCGACGCCTCCACGGCGCTCGGCGCGGTGGGCATGAACCAGGGCGAGGTCCTCCTGCGCGGCGCCAGGGCGGAGCACATGGAGATGCTGCTTCGCAAGCTGCGGGAGCTGGGGCTGGAGATCCTGCCCGACTCCGCCGGCCTGCTGGCACGGAGTTCGGCCCGGTTGCGGGCGGCGAGCATCTCCTCCCTCCCCTACCCCGGCATTGCCACCGACTTCCTGCCCATCCTGGTCGCGATGCTCTCCACCGCCGATGGTGACGCCATAGTCACCGAGAACATCTTCGCCGGGCGCTTCAAGTACGTCGACGAGCTCCGCCGCCTCGGCGCAAACATGACCACACACGGCCACCACGTGGCTATTCGTGGGGTCTCCAGCTTGCAGGGCGCGCCGGTCAAGGCCACCGACATCCGCGCCGGTGCGGCGCTGGTGGTTGCGGCGCTGGCCGCCGAGGGCGAGAGCCGAGTCTACGGCACCGGCCACATCGACCGTGGTTACGTCGATCTGCCACGGCGCCTCACAGCCCTCGGCGGCAAGGTCGAACGCTGCAGCGACAAGCACTAAGGCCATCTTTTCGCCTGCGCCGGTGCAACGGTAGACTTGGATGCCCGGCGTACCGCGAGCGCAATAGCGAGGTATCACCCACTTGAGAACCACCGAACCCGCCCAGCTCTTTACAGCGGCCAAGAGCGGCGACCGAGCCGCGCTGGCCCGAATCATATCCCTGGTCGAGAGAGGGAGCCAGGCGGGTGCCGAACTATCGCGGATGGCCTTCTCCCGGGCTCACGACACCTTCACGGTCGGGCTGACCGGCGCCCCCGGCGCCGGCAAGTCCACCCTCACCAACTCCCTGGTGGAAGTAATGCGCCGTCGCGGCCAGGACGCCGCGGTGCTGGCCATCGATCCCTCCTCCCCCTTCACCGGCGGCGCCATCCTCGGGGACCGGGTCCGCATGCAGGACCACGCCCTCGACCCCGGCGTCTACATCCGCTCCATGGCCACCCGGGGACATCTCGGTGGGCTCTCGGTGGCGGTGCCGGAGGCGGCGCGCATTCTGGCGGCGGTGGGCTTTCCCACCATCTTCATCGAGACCGTCGGGGTGGGCCAAGTGGAGGTGGAGATCGCTGAGGAGGCGGACACCACCGTCGTGGTCGTCAACCCCGGCTGGGGTGACGCGGTGCAGGCCAACAAAGCCGGGCTGATGGAGATCGCCGACGTCTTCGTGATCAACAAGGCCGACCGCCCCGGAGTGCGCGAGACCCGCCGCGACCTCGACTCCATGCTCGACATGTCCGAGCCAGGGCCGTGGCGGCCGCCAATACTTGAGACGGTCGCCCAGGACGGCAAGGGGGCGGAGGAGGTCATCGAGGCGGTCATGGCCCACCACGCCTTCGCCGAGTCCTCCGGCCTGGCCGGGCGCAGGCGCGAGGCCCGTCTGGCCAAGGAACTCTCCCGATTGGCTCAGGCGATGATCTCTCGCAAGGTGGAGGCGCTTCTCGGCGGCGAGGAGTTCTCGGCGGCGATCGCCGAGATGAACGCCGGCAAGCTGGATCCCCGCACCATCGCCAACCGCCTCATCGAGCACCTCTGAGTCTTGGCGCGCACCAGGGTGCGGCGGTAGCATCGCAAGGCGAAGAACCGGCCCAAGATGTGCTTACCGGGTGGCGACTGCGCAACGCAGCGAGAGGAGTGCGGCCATGGCCAATGAATTCGTGAAGGTGGAGACGACCCCGGAGAACGTGGCGGTGGTCCGGCTGGACCGGCCCAAGGCCAACGCCCTCTCTCCCGAGCTGCTCGAGGAACTCTACGAGGTAGCCGATGAGCTGCGCCGCCATCCGGCCGGAGCCGTGGTCATCTGGGGCGGCGAGAAGATCTTCGCCGCGGGCGCCGACATCAGCCGCTTCGGCGGCCCGGTCGAGGCGCTCAAGATCGGCGGCCTCTTCCACAAAGCGCTTGATACCGTCGCCCAGATTCCCCGCCCCACCATCGCCGCCATCGCGGGCTATGCGCTGGGTGGTGGGTGCGAGCTGGCGCTGGCCTGCGACTTCCGCGTCGCCTCGCCGGAGGCGAAGCTGGGTCAGCCGGAGATGCTGCTCGGAATCATCCCCGGGGGTGGAGGCACGCAGCGCCTCCCGCGCCTGGTCGGCTCGGCACGCGCCAAGGAGCTGATCTTCTCCGGCCGCCAGGTCGCGGTCGATGAGGCACGCGCCATCGGCCTGGTGGACAGGGTTGCCGAGAGCAGGGAGACCCTCTTCCAAGAGGCCCATGCCTGGGCCGCCGAGTTCGCCAAAGGCCCCTCAGCCGCCCTCGGTCTGGCCAAGCGGGCCATCGACCTGGGTCTGGCGGACAGCCTGAGCCACGGACTGAACCTGGAACTCCGCCTCTTCGCCGAGGCCTTCTCCACCAAGGACGCCGAGATCGGCGTGAAGTCCTTCCTTGAGAACGGCCCGGGCAAGGCCACCTTCATTGGCGAGTAGCGCGGACCGCTTCACCCTTGTGGCGTACCGCCTATCACGGGCAGCTTTGGCTCAGGCATAACAACGAACCAGGCCTCCCAGTCCTCCCGAGTCTCGCCGTCAAAGCTGACCTGCCACTTGTAACGGCCAGGCGCCAGAGGTGGTGTTGGGAGGATTTCGACCAGGCTGTTGCCGTAACCCGGGGTGCCGTTAGCGGCGCCAGCCGGGTGGGGTACGTTAGCTGTCTGGGCAATACGCAAGACGCCACCAGGTATGCCATCCACCTGTACGAGCTCCCCATCGTCGTTGACTAGTGTCCCTAGGCATAAATAGTCTCTGAAATGGAATTAATCCTCCCGCAGCGACGTTTCCCCACGTGGCAGAGCGTTTTGCTAGTTTGGGAGGCAGAGATGG
>JAJZLQ010000005.1 GCA_021850605.1 Actinomycetes bacterium | reverse complement strand
GAGGCATCGCCGGGAACGTGCTGCGCATTGCCCCACCGCTCTCCATCAGCCTGGCTGAGGCGGACAGGGGCGTGGACGCCCTCGTGGAATCTCTCACGGCAGCAGCCGGTCTTTAGCCGCCGGATTCGGCCAACATGGAACTCAGAGGAGGATGGTCATGACAAAGCAGATAGGTCACTACATCGGTGGAAAGATCGTGGTGCCCGAGGGCGCTCGCAAGCTCCCGGTTTACGATCCCGGCCTGGGCGAAGTGGCCGGCGAGGTGCACCTCGGTGACGCCGAACTGCTCGACAGCGCTGTAAAGGTGGCCAACGAGGCCTACCAGAGCTGGGGCAGGGCACCGCTCAGCCGGCGAGCCAGGGTTATGTTCGCCTACCGTGAACTGCTCGAGCGCAATATCGGCAAGATCGCAAAGGCCATCTCCGAGGAGCACGGCAAGACGGTGGCCGACGCGGCGGGCGAGGCTCGTCGCGGGCTCGAGGTGGTCGAGTTCGCCTGTGGGATCCCCCAGGTGCAAAAGAGCCAGTACTCCGCCTCGGTTTCCCGGGGGGTGGACACCTACTCGATCCGCCAACCGCTAGGAGTCGTTGCGGGCATCACGCCGTTCAACTTCCCGGCCATGGTCCCAATGTGGATGTTCCCGGTGGCTATCGCAGTCGGCAACTCCTTTATCCTCAAGCCGTCCGAGAAGGATCCCAGCGCTTCTCTGCTGCTGGCAGAGCTTTTCAGCGAGGCTGGTCTGCCTGAAGGCGTCTTCAACGTGGTGCAGGGGGATCGTGAAGTAGTCGAGGCGATCCTCGACCACCCCGGGATCCGGGCTGTGAGCTTCGTCGGCTCCACCCCCATCGCTTCCTATATCTATCGTCGGGCAGCCGAGCAGGGCAAGAGGGTGCAGGCGCTGGGTGGCGCCAAGAACCACATGATCGTCCTTCCCGATGCCGATCTGGATGCGGCTGCCGATGCGGCCGTCTCCGCGGGATATGGCTCGGCGGGAGAGCGTTGCATGGCGATCTCGGTGCTGGTCCCGGTGGGCGAAACCGCTGAGCCCCTGCTCGAGCGGATAACCGCCCGCTTGGCCGACCTGCGGGTTGGATACGGCCAGGAGGAGGGAACGGACATGGGACCCCTGGTCACCCGGGAGCATCGGGACCGCGTTGCGGGCTTCGTGGCCAATGCCGAGGGCGAAGGCGCCGAAGTGCTGGTGGACGGGCGAGACCATGAAGCGGCAAAGGGCAAAGGGTTCTACCTCGGCCCGAGCCTGGTGGACCGTGTCACCCCGGACATGGAGCTATACAAGCAGGAAATCTTCGGCCCGGTTCTCTCCGTCGTGCGTGCCAAGGACTCCGACGAGGCCATCGACCTGGTGAATTCCAACCCCTATGCCAACGGTGCGGCAATCTTCACCCGCTCGGGTTCTGCGGCCCACCGTTTCCAGGATGAGATCACGGCCGGCATGGTGGGCATCAACGTGCCCATCCCCGTTCCGGTCGCCTACTACTCCTTCGGGGGAAGCAAGGACTCGCTCTTCGGCGACACGCATGTGCACGGCGAGGAGGGCGTGAAGTTCTACACCCGTGGCAAGGTCGTCACCCAGCGGTGGGCCGACGAGCGCATCCCGGGGGTCGACTTCGGCTTTCCGCAGACCTAGTCCAGGGGGTCGTCGGGGTGGGCGGACCTAGAATCTCTCTACGAGATGACTGACCGACCCGCCCCCGGCGACGCCGTAGACGAGCTGGCCGCATTCGAATACCAGCTTGATCCGGCCCTTGTCGCTCAGCACCCCGTCGAGCCCCGCTCCTCGGCAAGGCTCCTCGACGCCACCGGCCCGGACCTGGCTGACCGTCACGTCTACGACCTTCCTTCGCTGGTGCAGCCGGGAGAGGTCGTGGTGGTGAACGACACCAGGGTTATTCCGGCCCGGGTGGCGCTTTACCGGGAGACCGGCGGACGGGTGAAGTTCCTCTTTCTGGAGGAGCGCTCTCCTGGCGTTTGGCTTGTCTTGTGCAATCCCAGCCGCAAGGTGGCGCCTGGTGCGCGCTTCTTTGATCCCACAGGCGCCGAGGTTCTCCGCGTAACGGAACGCCAGGAGCCCTGCGGTGACTCGCCGGTTAAGTTGACGGTGGAGCTTTCCGACACGGGTGCCATCGAGCGCCTTGGCGATACTCCGCTCCCTCCCTACATCAAGGAGCCTCTGGCCGATCCCAACAGGTATCAGACGGTCTTCGCATCCAGGCCATCCTCGGCCGCGGCACCGACGGCCGGGCTTCATCTGGATGATGCGGTGCTGGAGGGAATCCGTGCCGCCGGTGCGGATGTGGTGCGGGTTGAGCTTTCGGTGGGGCTTGACACCTTTCTGCCCGTGAAGTCGACCACCATCGAAGGGCACAGCATCCACACCGAGAGCTATCGGGTGGAGGAGAAGGCCTGGCGCACCATCGGTGCCGCGAGCCGCGTCCTGGCCGTGGGAACCACGGTCGTGAGAACCTTGGAGACGGTGGCTGCCACCGGCGAGCTCTCAGGGCGCTCCTCGCTCTACATTCACGGCAACTACCCCTTCAAGGTGGTCGACCGGCTCATGACCAACTTCCACATCCCGCGCTCCTCTCTCCTTCTGCTGATCGACGCCTTCGTTGGAGAGCGCTGGCGGGAGATCTACGCGCACGGCATCGCCGGGCAATATCGCTTCTTTTCCTTCGGGGACGCCATGCTTCTCGAGCGGCGCGGGATGCGCCCTTAGGCGCGCCGCAGTTGGCATTTGCGCTCTTGGGTGACCGTGTGCGATGTGGATTTAATTTGAGCATGGCCGGCAAGGCAATCCCCCCGCGGGCCCTCGGGCCGGACGAGGCGGTCCCACCTGCCCGGCGCCGGGCTCGGCAATGGCTGGTGTGAACGAGATCGGGGGCGCTAGGGTGCGGCTCGTACTCGAAAGGCTCGGCTTCTGTACCGAGGGGTTTGACTCGGCCGGGGCCACCGGGCGCCTAGATCACTTCGGGTGAAACCGCCTTGGGGCGCCGGCCTCCGAGCCCATCTGGCGCCCCGTCTGGTCGCCCTCGCGGTGATCGCTCCATCAAGCCACCTGCGCCGGCCGCCCAGCGCGCGTTCGTTGGCGCGTGGCTCAGCAAACGACGGATTGGGCGGTGCTTGCGGCTCCGGGCTTTGCCTGTCTCCTGGCGGACGAAGCCCGCGCAAGTGGCTAAGGCGCAGGCTCGGTTGGTTCCCCGCCGGTCATCGCCCGTGGGTTCTGCGGCGTCCTGGTGGCGGGGTGCGAGCCGGCGTCGAGCCATGCCATGCCAAGTCCACGCATCGACCTGCCGAAGTAATAGCCCACACTCGGAAGCAGCCAGGCAACCAGCGCGGTGATCACGATCGGTGCAAACGGGCCGGAGCCCAGGCCGGCCAGCTCCGCAATGGCGGTGGAGGCGGCAAGGATGTGGCGGCCCGTGGCCGCCTCTCCCACCAGGATCAAGAGCCAGCCGGCGGGAAACGCGATCGCAAGGCGGCTGTAGGAGCCGCGTATTGCCAATGCTCCCACCACGGCGCCGAGCGCAGGAAGCAGTGGCCACCAGCCGGTGAACGCCAGTACCACGGAGACTACGAGGCACAATGCGGCAAAGGCGTGTCCGGCTCGGTTGCCGGCGAAGGAGAAGCGGGGCTTGGAAGCGTGGGTGGCGCGGCTCATCTGAGCGTCCAGACTGCTGTTGCCGATGATGCCTTTGGCGTTGCCATGGAATAATAGCGGCCCGCCAACCAGGCGGGTATCTGGTCCTCGTACCACGGTGATATCGGGTTCTCGCTTTGGCCGCCCGGGTAGATCCCGATATAGCTTGAGCCGAGTTCTGCGATGAAGCGCTCGCTCGGACCCGCGGTGCTGGTCATGCCTCCGTCGGCGGCGTCCACGGTCCAACGGTCGCCCGCGCCGGGGAACGGCCCGTAGCCAAGTGCGTTCACGAAGGTGAGCGAGACGTATTGGCGCTTGTGCATCCTTCCCCAGGTCCAGCTCGAGACCTTGGGGCCGAAACTCTTGGACAGCTGGGCGAGGGTCTGACCGAATGCCTCTCGGATGATCGAATCTCGGGACCGGCCCTGGGTGAGGGAGGTGGAAAAGATCCCGCCTCCGGTGGTCGAGAGCGAGGCTGCCTCGATGTCCTCAACCAGGGGGACGTTACCGGTTCCTATCTTTAGTGCCGCATCCAGCCGGGTGGGCACCTTGTGCGCCTTCCAGAGTGGTCCGAAGGTGTCCTGCAGGTAGTTCTTGAGGAACGTCCACCAGATGCCCGCCGCAGCCGAGTTTGTGCTCATGTCGTAGTTCCATCCCTGCAGGGCGGCGATGGCCGATGTCGACTCGGCCGCGAGGGCGCCGGATACGCTGTTGCCGCGGGTGGCGGAGAGGACCAGGGGCACGATCTCAGTGGCGAGCAGGTCCACGTTGCTCTGCTGCAGGGCCGCCATCTGGGCCACCGTGACTTTGGGATGGGTCGCGAGGTAGGTGGATATGGTCCTGGCCCGGTACCCGTAGTCGAAGAAGTTTGCCGAGGTGCCGATGTAGTACGGGTAATTGGCCGCGACCTCCCGCTGGTTGGCGGAAAAGACGTAGTGCGTCGGGGGGTCGTAGGCCTGGGGCACCGCCGAGGCCGGGATCGTGCCAATGGGTTCGTCGGCTCCGGTCCCGCTCATGATGGTCCAGGGCTTGGCACCTTTGGGGAACTGGGGGTAGATGCCGGGTGCGATGATCCCGATGTTTCCGGCCACGTCGGCGTAGGCGAAGTTCTGTGTTGGCGCGAGCCATACGGAGAGCGCGCGCTTGAACTGTGCGAAGTTGGAAGCGTGCATCACGTTCATCATCGCCTCGAGATCGTCCGAGGGGATCGCACCTGTCCAGTACATGGCCACCGTCTTGCCTGATTGGGTCAACAGCGGCCCCTGGGCGCTGATCAGCACCTGGTAGGCGTGTGCTCCCTGCCCGCGAACCGGAATGGAGTAGTTGACCGAGTCGAAGCGGCGCCAGGCCCCCTTGTAGAAGTACTCGCCTGGGCGAGACGAAGAGGTCTTTTCCTGGTAGTAGAAGGCCGCCTGGTTCTGGGTGTCCGTGAGGCTCCAGGCGATCGAATGGTTGTGACCGATGAGTATGCCGGGCAATCCAGGAATGGAGAAGCCCGAGAAGTAGAGCTGGGGCGAGGAGGCAGAGAGCTGGTACCAGATAGAGGGCAGGGTTTCACCCAAGTGAGGGTCGCCGGCCAGTATCGCCTTCCCGTACACCGTGCGAGTCGAGTCCACGGCCCAGTTGTTCGAGTCTCCACCACGGCGGGTCAGATTTGCGGGCGCGGCCGAGGCCAGGCGGATTATGGAGGCATCGGCCTGCTGGATTGATCCAACCGTGGCCGACGGAGTCCAACTACCGGGCGAGTGCGCACTCGCTGAAGCCGCTCGACCCGAGGTGCTCAAGGGAGCGCTTCCTGGTATCGACCGGGTTATGGGCGCCAGCCTGGCCCTGGTGTAGGGTCCCGGGTCATAAGGTGCTTGCTGGTTGGCGGGGATGATCGGAAATAGCTTCATCACCGTCGAATAGCCGAGGGAGCCGATGGCCAGCGAGTAGTCGATCGGAGTGGTGGTGAAGTCGAGCAGCTGGGTCATCTCGCCCTGGATCGAGAGGGTGTCGAGGGGGCTCCAGGGAGCGGGCCGGTACTTGAGCAGCTTGAACTGCGCGGGAAGGTTCCCGGCCGATTCGAAACTGCGGATCTGGTAGTTGACGCCCTGGCTGTATGCCAGCAGGTTGCGCCCTAGCGCCGATCCCGCACCGATCCTGGCCCATTCGGCCGCTGCCGTGCGTTTCAGACCCAGCGTGAGCTCGAGCTCGTCGGTTGAGAGTGCCGCGGGGCCGAGGACCTGTGATAGGAGGCCCTCGGCCTCCCTGCGCTCGACATCCATTTGGAAGAGGCGGAAGTGCGCCTGCAGGTAGCCTTCGGCCTCGAAGAGGTCGTGCTCGGTGGTGGCGTTGATGGAGGGAATGCCGCGCGAATCGAAGCTGACCGTCACGATCCCGTCCAGGCCGGGCAGGTTGATGGTCGCCGAGCCCGGAAGGCGCGCGTTGCCGGCCATCGTCCACACCCCGCGCACGGGGTTGAAGCTCTGGCCGAGCGGAGGTACCTTTCCGGCGCCGAAGAATCCCAGGTAATAGGTGGCGAGAAGTATCACGGCAGCGAGCACGGCCGAGACACCGGAGCGCCTCACCCTTGCACTAGGCGACAATCGCGACCTCCCTGTGTGCCCGGACTATTACCGCCGCCGGCGCTGCTTAGGCGAGGTTACTATGCTTTGGCCCTCAGCGGGGAGTGGGAAGGCCATTGGCCCGCTGGCCGGCAGCTTTCGATGGGAGGTCTGAAATGGGAGCCGACGCGGTAGTGCTGCTTTCGGGCGGGCTTGACTCCACGACGGTGCTCGCGCTTGCGCTCCAGGAGGGCCGGCGGTGCCATGCGCTTAGCTTCGCCTACGGCCAGCGCCACGCGGCAGAGCTCGATGCCGCCAAGCGGGTTGCCGCCACACTCGGCGCCTACCGGCACCTCATCGCCGAGATCGATCTGAGGGTATTCGGGCACTCCGCACTCACTGCCGACATCGTGGTGCCACACTTAGGAGCGGGCCAGGAGCCTCCGGTTGGGATACCGGTCACCTATGTCCCGGCGCGCAACACCATCTTCCTTGCCTATGCCCTGGCACTCGCTGAGACGACCGGTACAGGCGAGATCTTCATCGGCGTCAACGCTCTCGACTACTCCGGCTACCCCGACTGCCGTCCCGCCTACATCGAGGCTTTCCAGGCGATGGCGAATCTGGCCACCAAGGCCGCGGTGGAGGAGGGCAGCCGGGTGAGCATTCGCGCCCCGCTCATCTCCTTGACCAAGGCGGAGATCATCTCACTCGGCCTGACTCTCGGCGTTGACTATTCGATAACCCACAGCTGCTATGATCCGCTCCCCGGCGGTGCACCTTGCGGCACCTGCGACTCCTGCCACCTGCGGGCGCGCGGCTTCGCTGCGCTCGGCCGGGAGGATCCGGCGCTCGTCGCGCGGCGACGAGCCTAGAGGTGGTAGTGGCCCACTGACTAGCATGGATCGCCGAAAGGGAGCACTCAAGAGCGGGATTTGCCAAGCACCATGACCGATACCTCGGGCCTAAGCCACCTTGGCTCAAAAAGCACCAGTTACAACTATGACTCGCCCTCTGCAGGGATACTCGAGGTCTTCCCCGACCCCCACCCTGGAACGCCGTATGTCATCGGGCTCGACTGCTTCGAGTTCACCAGCCTCTGCCCCGTCACCGGCCAGCCTGATTACGGGAGGATCTGGATCGATTATGTCGCCGGCGGCCTCTGCGTCGAGTCAAAGAGCCTCAAGCTGTATTTGGTCAGCTATCGCAATCACGGTGCCTTCCACGAGGCCTGCGTCAACAGCATCGCGGACGATCTTGAGTCCAGGCTTTCACCTCTCTACCTGCGGGTCTTCGGAGACTTCAATGCGCGGGGCGGGATAGCCATCCGCCCGCTGGCGATTCGCTGGAAGGCGGGAGTTTCAGCCGACGTTCGTGCCGAGGTTGAGTCAACCGTGGCGACCTATGACCGCTTGGTGCGGAGGTCCGGCTGATGGACAGGCGCAGGCTGCGTAAAGTTCGTATCGCCGCCACGGTCAGTTTCGTGGCCTATGTGGCGGTGATCGTCGGGGCAAACTGGATGATCGGCCACGTCGGTACACCCATCCCCGGTGCCCACGTACTTCCGGTTGGCTTTGGCCTGCAGGCACCTTCCGGTGTTTACCTTGCCGCCCTGGCCTTTGTCGCCCGCGACATGCTCCAGCGGGTGGGCGGAGCCAAGGCCGGGGTGGCGGCGATCCTTGTCGGGGCGGGCATCTCCGCTTTCGTGGCCAGTGCGCATCTCGCCTTTGCCTCCGGGGCCACCTTCCTGCTCTCGGAGACGTGTGACTTTCTGATCTACACGCCACTGCAGAAGCGCAATTTCCCGCTGGCGGTTCTTGCTTCCGGTGTGGTGGGGGACGTCGTGGACTCCACGGTCTTTCTCACCTTGGCAGGGATACCCCTGGCGCTGGCCTTGCCGGGCCAGCTGCTCGGCAAGCTCTGGGTCATGCTGCTCGGCGGGCTCCTGGCCGCCTGGATGAGGCGCTACCCGCTCTTTGCGACCCCGACGCGCAGCTTGTCGGCTGCGGGCACGGCTGCCTGATCCACCCTGCTATCGGGTGGGCGCCTACCAGT
>JAJZLQ010000050.1 GCA_021850605.1 Actinomycetes bacterium | reverse complement strand
GTTCTCGGAGGTGATCGGCGCGGCGGCTACGATTCTCTGGAACGGTCCCATGGGCGTCTTCGAGGACCCGCGCCTCAGCAAAGGAACCTTCGCGATCGCACGCGCCGTGGCGGGCTCGAGGGCATACAGTGTCGTCGGCGGCGGCGATTCCGCTGCTGCGGTGGAAGAGGTCGGCCTGGCGGGCGAGATCAGCCATCTCTCCACCGGTGGAGGAGCTTCGCTGGAGCTGCTCGAGAAAGGTGACCTGCCCGGGCTGGCGGCGCTTCGCGAGGCTGTCAACTTCGGCGACTAGGCGGCCGGTGCGCGCCCGGGCGGGCTTCCATTAGGCTCGGGCCGTGCGCGAGGCGGTTCAGCGCGGATCGGCAAGGAGGCAAAGTGGCTGCTAAGAAGGGGCACGAGCTGCGCCCGAATCCCAAGACCGGGCGCTACAGGCTTATCAGCGGCAACTGGAAGATGAACATGAACCATCTGGAGGCGATCCAACTGGTTCAAAAGCTCTACTTCGAGTTGCGCGACGTCGACTACGCGTTCGCCGAGATCAGCCTGCACCCGCCGGCCACCGATCTGCGTTCGGTGCAGTTGCTCATCGAGAGCGACAGGATGCGCTTTTCCCTGGGTGCCCAGAATTGCTACTACGAGGCCTCCGGCGCATATACCGGGGAGGTTTCGGCCCCCATGCTGGCCAAGCTCAATGTGCGTTACGTGATCGTGGGCCATTCAGAGCGGCGACGGATATTCGGCGAGACCGATGCGGTGGTCGCCAAAAAGATCGCTGCCGTCTTCGCCGGGCAAATGACCCCGATTCTGTGCGTGGGCGAAACCCTGGAGGAGCGCGAGGAAGGCCGTACCGACGACGTCCTCATGGGTCAAGTCCGTGCGGCTGTCTCAGAACTGCCCGGCGACCTGGTCTCCTCGCTCGTAATCGCCTATGAGCCGATCTGGGCCATAGGCACCGGCAGGGTGGCCACTCCTGACGACGCCGCCAGTGGTGCCCAGCTGATCCGCGAGGAGCTGACCTCGCTCTACGGAGAAGGTGTCGCCGACTCCGTGCGGGTCCAGTATGGCGGTTCGGTCACGCCCACGACCGCCGCTGAGCTGCTCGGGGCCGAGGGCGTGGACGGCCTGCTGGTAGGTGGTGCTAGCTTGGACGCTGACGCATTTGCGCGGGTTATCCGCGCCTGAGGTTTTACCAGGAATAGTCGTGTTCACCGCGGTTCTCGTAATTTTGGAAGTCATCTCGGCTCTTGGGCTGGTGCTGCTAATTCTGCTCCACTCGGGCAAGGGGGGCGGGCTGTCCGACATGCTGGGTGGCAGTGTCGGTGCGACCGCTGCAGGCTCCACCGTCGCCGAGCGCAACCTGGATAGGATCACAATCCTCTTCGCGGCAATCTTTATGTTCTCCGCGGTGGCGCTCTCGCTGCGCATCTGAGCCGGGTGTCTCGCCTAGGTAGCTCCGGCGCGGTGCGGCGTCGCACCAAGCGCTCGATCGCGACCATTGCCACGTTTCTGGCCTTCGCGGCGTTTCTTGCCGGTTGCGGCACGAGCGGCACCGCCACTCGCCAGCTGAGCGTGGCGGTGCACGTCGGCTCCATTCCGGGCAATCTGAACGGAAGCCTTGCCGTCGGCTCGCGTGCGGTGACGGACAAGATTGACGCGCTAATCCTTCCTCGTGCCTTCTACTTGGACGGTTCGGGCAACTACGTGCTGGACACGCGCTATGTGACCTCCGCCGAGGTGGTCTCGGTTGATCCGCAGGTGGTGGTCTACAAGATCAACACCAAAGCCGTCTGGTCCGACGGCCATGCGCTCAGCGCCGGTGACTTCGTCTACACCTACGAGATGCAGCGGCCCGGTGCACAGGGTGCGCTGCCGAGCTACTGGGGGCTGCTCGACCATGCCGGCGTGTATGACTCGGTGAGGGCCGTAGAGGCAAACCAGGCCGGTAACGAGGTGACCGTGCGCTTCTCGAAGCCTGACGCCAACTGGCGCATGCTCTTCAATCCGATACTTCCGTCGCGCTATCTCCAGGCAAACGGCTTCGTCGCCTCCATGTCCCTGGGCCAGACCGGTTTTCCCACCATCGCACCGTACACCATCAGCTCCTATGACTCGAGCACCGTGGTTCTGTCGGCCAAGCCCGCCAGCGGCGCCCCCTTTTCCTCGGTGACCTTTACCACTTCGCAAGCACCGACCGGCGCAGCGGTGACCGTGGATGCCACCTCCTCGGTTTCGGACCTGGGTGGCACCTCTCTATTCGTTCCGGGCCCCAGGCTCTATAGCTTGATTTTCAACCTGCAGTCGACCTCGGTCTGGTTCAGGCGCGCACTAGCCGCCTCGATCGATCGCTCCAACCTCTACCAGCACCTTTACCAAGGCACCAAAGCCGCCTACCTCGGCTTCGCGGTGCCGGGTTCGAATCTCTATCTTCCCTCGCAGTCCGGATACACCGACTCCCAGGGCGGGTTCGGGCGTCCCAGTTACGCCCTGGCGACCCAGTACTTCATCCTCGGAGGGTTTACCTTTTCCCCGGCGGGTTACCTCGACTCGCTTTCGGGATCGTCCACCGCGACTCTGGGTTATGACGGTGCGGACGCCACCGGCGGGAGGATTGCCGTGCTGGTGGGTAGGATGGCGGCCTACGTGGGGGTCCATGTGGTCCTGGTGCGAGAGCCCGACGGCGCGGCGCTGGGATCGGCCATCGACCACGGTGCATTAACCATGGCCGTACAGGCACGAGACATGACCTTGGGGCCCTCCGCCCTTGCCGGCGCCTATCTGAATTCCTCTTCGCCGTCCACGGACGTCGGCCCATGGCTTACGGTCAATGCTTCCTCGATCGTTACCCAGGCGGACACCGAGATCTATCCTGTGGACTCCGCCAAGCTTTTCAGTACGGTCGACTCGCTCATTTGGCAGGAGATGGCCAGCTTCCCGCTGCTGGCCCCACCGGTTGGCGTCAAGATATCCGGGGTTAAGCCGAATCCCTCCGAACTTGCCGCCATCCTGCAGCTTGCCTCAGCGGGTGGGTTGGAGACGTATCAGCCCATCGCCTTTCCGGGGTGATCCTGCGGGGATCCCTTGGCCGCACTCGGGTGGATCTCGAATCCGGCACCGGTCTGGTTCAGGCGCGAGCGCATTACCTCGAAAGCCTGGAGTGAAGCGTCGACCAGGGTGAAGTCCCGGCCCAGGACCCATGCGGCCTCCCCGGTCGTTCCGCTGCCGGCAAAGAAGTCGAGTACCCTGTCGCCCGGCCGCGTTGAGGCGGTGATCATCCGGCGCAGGATTCCAAGCGGCTTCTGGGTGGGGTAGCCGGTCTTTTCCCTGCCGGTCGGGGAGACGATGGTGTGCCACCAGACATCGGTGGGAAGCTTGCCAAGCGCCGCCTTCTCCGCAGTCACCAGCCCCGGGGCCATGTAGGGCTCTCGCTCCACCTCCGCTGAGTCGAAGTGATACCGGTCGAGATCCTTGGCGTAAACCAGGATGTTGTCGTGCTTGGCCGGCCACCTGCGCTTGGGGCGGCCGCCATAGTCGTAGGCCCAGATGATTTCGTTGAGGAAGTTCTTGCGCCCGAAGATTCCGTCGCACATCACCTTGGCGTAGTGGACCTCACGGTAGTCGAGGTGCAAATAGAGGGTTCCGCTCTCGTCGAGCAGGCGGTGCGCCTCGGCCAGGAAAGGCCCGATGAAGGTCGCGTAGTCATCGACGGAGTCGGCGTAGTGCATGCGCGAGACCACTTCGCTCGAGTACCTCCGACCTTTGAAGCCGATGCGGTCTCCGTTCTCGTCAGGCACGGTGCGAATCGACTTGCGGGCCTGGCGCCTGCCGGTGTTGAAGGGTGGGTCGATGTAGATCATTCGCGCATACCCTGAGCAAAGCTCGGGGAGCACCTCTTCGCTCAGGCCCAGGATCACGCGGCTCGTTGTGGAATCAGCCAAAGGCCCGGCTCCTAGTCATGCTGGCGATGCTAGGCGCCTTGGCGACCCGTGAAGGGCGCCCAGGCCACAGCTCGCGTCGCGCGCGGCCGGGGATGGAGGTCCGGAGTGAAGAGGCGTTCGTAGACCAGGGTCAGATTCGGGTTGTAGTAGGGGTCCGCTTCCAGGGTCTCGGGCTTCCATCGTGAACGCAGGTAGCCGACCTCGGCGCGCTCGCGTTCTAGAGCCGCTCCGGAGGTAGGGAGGGCTCTGGTCACCGTCTCGTGGTGCACCAGCACGGCCTCGGGTGCAATTATGTTGACATAGCCCGCCTCCTGCGCGCGGAGGCAGAGGTCTACGTCGTTGTAGGAGACGGCCAGGTGCACCTCGTCCATTCCACCGAGCCGGGCAAAGAGTTCGGCTCTGATGGCCAGAGCGGCTCCGGTCAGCGCGGACACCTCGCGGGGATAGGCGAGGTAACCCTGGTACCCCATGGCGCTCGAGCTTTCCCCGACGAAGCAGTGGGCCGCTACGCCCGAGACGCCGAGCACCATGCCTGCATGCTGCACGCGCTTGCCGCCGGGATACAGCAGCTTCGCGCCGACCGCCCCGACGCAGGGCCGCTCCAGATAGCAGCAGAGGTCGTTCAGCCAGCGAGGCGAGAGAACCTCGGTGTCGTCATTGAGGATCACCAGGTGCTCCCCGGCGGCCTGGGCGGCCATGCCGTTCACCAGCGCTGCGAAGTTGAATTCCGGGTAGCGGCCCGCCGAACTCTCGGCCATGCGCACCGGGCCTTTGGACGCCATCTCGCGGGCGAGTTCCGTGAGCTGTTCGGCTCTGGGCCCGTTGACGTCGAGCAGCACTTCGAAGTCGGGGTGCTCGGTCAAGGCGAGGAGCGATTCGATACAGCGGCGAACGATCTCCGGCCGGGCGGCGGCCGGGATGAGCACGGATACGCGTGGAGGCGTGCGGCGTGAGGGCCTGGCTCCGAAGAAACGTTCGGCGTAGGCGGGCGACTCATCCATGAGCTCGCAACCGGGTCGGGCGGGAACTAGGCCGTCTTCGTCGCGGAGATGGTGCAGGATTCGAGGGATATGCAGCACCTCGGCATCATCGGGAAGGGCGGCAAGAAAGGATGTCCAGCTACCGCCTACAGCTGGCAACGGGGTGGCGAGTTCGGCGCGGGCACAGGAGGCACGGCTGAGGTAATCACGGGAGAGTTGCAGGAGTGGGCTGAACGCCGGCTTGAAGAACGGGGAGAACGGCATACCGGAGGCATCGATGTAATCGTGGTCGGCATAGATGACCCGGGCGTTGGGATGTGCTGCCGCGGCTTGGGCGTATTGCTCTAGGGCGTCCGGGGCGAGCAGGTCGCCCGCGCGAATTGCCACCGCTCGGTCCACAGCGGGCGCGGGGTGCTCCGCGAGGCCCAGGTTGCACCGCTCCTCGAGGGCTGTGCGCAACCACGGCTCGAGTATGGCGGCGAAGGAGGGCGTGGCGATCACCCGGCCCGGGGCGGTCGACTGGCCGAGGATGGTGATGGCGCTCGCATTCGCGTCGGCGGGGCTCCTCGCCTCCCCGTAGACCAGCACGTCGATCGGCGGCCCCGCCTCGGTGCGGGCCTGTTGAGATGCCGCTTCGACCAGTCGGGCGAGGCGCCATTGTGCGTAGGGGTTCGTCGTTTCGGGAAGGCTGTGCGCAAGGAGCGCCTCGATGCGTGGGCCGACGTAGCGCCACAGGGCATCGGGGACCGGGATGAGCCGAAGGCCGGGACGGGCGCGGCGGCGCTCGCCGTCGAAGAGAATCCACATGCGCTCGGCGTCGGCGGGAACCGTGAGCACGCCCCACCAATGGTCCTTGCTCCGGGACGCCAAGCGCGCGTGGTCACCTTGGCCGTTGGTACGCACTATCCCGGCGGCCGCCGAAAACACCTCTCCGACGGTTCCCGGGTAGGCCAGAAGCAGATAGCGACCTTGCGGTGCGGGCTGCGAGGTGGCGATGGTCAGGCCGTCGGCACCGAATACGAAGCCCCCTTGTGGCGACGCGACGGTACCCGGACCCGGCACCAGGGCGGCCGCATGGGGGTTCAGCGCGGACCGGGCGCTGAGGGCAACCTTGGCCAGGACGCCCGAGACTCTGTCATATCGCTGTTTGGAGACCCCGGTCATGGTGCAGACCAAGCTTAATGCGTGTTCCGGAAAGGGGCGGAGGTAGCCCGATTGCCGGTGCAGGCAGCCCTGCGCGCAATTGCCGTGCAAAGGGGCCCTCCCGCACCCATGCAAGCCGGACTTCGGAGGTGGAAGTAGCTGCAAACGTTTGCAGATAAATTCAAGTCCTGATATTCTCTGTTCTATGAATGAGCTGCGTAGACGGTGGGTGGGCAAGGCGCTTCCAAGGCGGGAGGACCGGGCCTTCCTGACCGGGGAAGCGCGCTACGTGGCCGATCTGCCTGCGACACGTGCGCTGCACATGCGCGTGGTGCGGTCCACGGCGGCCCACGCGCGCATGAGTTCGATCGACCCGGGCCCCGCCCTCGCGATGCCCGGGGTGGTGGCGGTCTTCACCGCCGCCGACTTGTCCGGATCGGTGGGCCATTTACCTCTCCAGCCGGCTGCGGGCGCCGAGATCGCCGAAGTGCCGCTTCCGCTGCTTGCCGAAGGCAAGGTCCGCTTCGTGGGGGAGCCGGTCGCAGTGGTGCTGGCGGAGAGCGAAGCCTTGGCCGAGGATGCCGCCGCACTGGTGGAGGTGGAGCTCGACTGGCTTCACCCGGTTGTCGGGCTGGATGATGCGGTGTCGGGGAGCACCTTGGTGCATGAGGAGCTGGGTTCCAACCGCGCACTGTTTTGGCGCGCTGCAAGCGGCTCGTTTGAAGAGGTTCGCGCGGGCGCGGCGAAGGTTGTTCGAGGCTCGTTCGAAATTCCTCGCCTGGCGGCCGCGCCGATGGAGCCCCGAGGCTGCCTTGCCGAGTTCGACCAGGACACCGGCGCGTTCGACCTTAGGGTATCGGCGCAGGATCCTCATCGTCCCAAGGCGCAACTCGCCGAGGTCTTAGGGGTGGATCCCGACAATGTACGGGTGCGGTTGCCCGCGGTTGGCGGAGCCTTTGGCTCCAAGGGCGCGCTCGCTCCGGAGCACGCCCTGGCCGCTTGGTGCTCACGGCGCTTGGGAAGGCCGGTTCGCTGGATCGAGGACAGGAGCGAGAACCTTTCCGGCTCATACCAGGGGCGTGGAATCGCAGCCGAGATGGAGCTGGCGCTGGACGCCGAGGGTGGATTTCTTGCCCTAAAGGGTCGGGTGCGCGCGGACCTGGGCGCCTATCTCTACCCGACCACCGCGGTGGTTCCCGTCACGGTGGGCGGGCTCCTGTGCGGCTCCTATCGGATACCGGTAGCCGACGTCGAGGTCGAGGGTTACTTGACCAACAAAGTCCCGACCGGCCCCTACCGGGGGGCGGGAAGACCCGAGGCCGCCTACCTGGTCGAGCGGATGGTGGACATGGCTGCACGGGCTACAGGGATACCCGCCTCCGAGTTGCGCAGGCGCAATTTCATCGCCCCCGAGGAGTTTCCCTATCGCAGCGCCCTCGGGCTGACCTATGACTCCGGCAACTACCGCCGGGCCTATGACGCGGCTGAGGAGGTGCTGGAGGTTCGCCGTGAGAGCCTGGAGGCTCGCCTCGGTTCCGGAGCCGTGCTCGGCTCCGGCCTTGCCCTCTACATCGAGCGTGCCGGGCCGGCCTTCTGGGAGCGGGGGACCGTCACCGTCGATCCCGCGGGGAGGATTATCGCTTCGAGCGGTTCGGCTTCAAACGGCCAGGGGCACGTGACCTCGTTTTCCCAGGTGGTGGCTGACGAGTTCGAGGTGGATCCTGAGCAGGTCGTAGTAGTGGAGGGCGACTCGGCTGACGGGGATGGGGTGGGGACGTTCGGATCCCGTTCGATGACGTTGGGTGGTGAGGCTCTTGCGGTCGCATCGCGCGAGGTTCTCGAACTGGCCGGCACAGTGGCGGCCGAACTGCTTGAGGCGGATCAAGCCGATCTCCGCTACGCGAGCGGTGCCTTCCATGTGGCTGGCTCTCCGGAGCGGGAGATCTCGCTCTTCGAAGCCGCCGCCGCAGCCAAGCGCGTAACGGGGCAGGAGCTGACCCTAACCCGGAGGTTCAGGAGCGAGGGCCCGGTCTTCCCATACGGGGCCTACGGGGCGGTTGTCGAGGTTGACCCGCAGCTCGGCCTGATCCGTTTGCACGAAGTCGTGGCGGTCGACGATGGCGGTACCGTGGTGAACCCCCTGCTGGCCGAAGGGCAGGTGATCGGCTCCACACTTCAGGGCGTCGCCTCCAGCCTGCTTGAGGAGGTGGTATACGACGCCGATGGCCAGCTGCAGACGGGAACCCTGGCCAGCTATCTG
>JAJZLQ010000136.1 GCA_021850605.1 Actinomycetes bacterium | reverse complement strand
TGGCAGTCGCCCTGCTCGTCCTGCAGTCCCTGTGGAGGGGCCACGTAGGGCGGGTGGCCGAGTACGACGATGGCGTCTACTTTGCCGCCGCTCTCGAAGTGGCGCGCGGGATCCTTCCCTATCGCTCCTTCGACTTCCTGCAGCCGCCACTGATAACCGTCTGGCTGTTCCCCTTCGCTGTCGTGGCCACGCATACCTCACAGCGATTCGGCTTCGAGCTGGCCCGATGGTTCACCGACCTGGTCACGGTGCTCGACGTCGTCTTGGTGGGTGTGCTGATGCGGGGCCGCAGTACGGCTCGCATGGCCCTGGCCATGGCGGTGACCGCCTTCAGCATCGGGTTCCTCCAGGCTTCCCAGACCATCTTGCTCGAGCCGTACCTGGTCTTGTGGTGCCTGCTGGGATTGGTGGCGCTCAGGCGCCGCTCGCATGGCGTTCTTGGCGGGGAAATCCTGGCCGGCATCTGTTTCGGGCTGGCAGGTGCCACCAAGGTATGGGCGGTCTTCCCTGCGGCGGTGGTGTTCTTGGTGCTTTTCCCAGACCATCGTCGCCGCGCACTGCGCTTCGCCCTTGCGACCGGCGTCACCTTCATCGTGGCGATCGCTCCTTTTGTCGCCTCCGCCCCGGTGGGTGCACTTAGGCAGGTCTTGTTGGCGCAGGCACAGCGGGGCTTCTCCGGCGAGAGTGTCGCCGGCCGGCTCGCCAGCCTGAGTGGGTTCGCCGTTCTTTCCCGCCTTTCCCGCGAGGAGCCGGCGGTGGCGGTCGGTGTGGTCGTCATTGCGGTCGCGGCGGCGCTCCTGTTCTGGCGCCAAGGTGCGCTGCGGGGCGGTGGGGCGCGCGCCTCGGAGCTCGCCCGGATCTCGCGTTGGAGCGCGCTCGTGATTGGGTTTGCGCTGCTGGCGGCGCCAGAGTTCTATTATCACTACGCCGCCTTCTTCGCCCCTTTCCTCGGCTTGGCGGTCGGAACGGCGCAGGTGCCCGGCTGGCTCGCGCCCCGGCGTTCGATCGCCGTCGTTGCGCTCGTCGCGGTTATTGCACTCTTGGGTGATGTGCAAGCGGCGATTTCGCCGCCGATATCGGGGCCGGTGCCCGTGTCCCTCCCGCTGGTGCACGGGGCTTCCGCCTGTGCCGTTTCCGATCAACCGTCGGTGCTTATATTGAGCAACTCCTTCACCGGGGCGAAGCGGGCATGCCCGCACGTGGTGGATTGGCTTGGCACTGAGAGGGTGCTCGTACACGGGACCTCCGGCGTACCGGCAGACTCCAGGAGCAGGGTGTTTCAGGCGGTGGTGCGCCAATGGGTGGCCAGGGCCCAGGTGGTTGTGCTCTCCTCCATAGATGGTGGCCTCGGTCCCGGTGTCTACGCCATCCTCGGTCGTCGCTTTCGTGCCCAAAGGAGGCCCGACCTTGGTGCCACGCTTTATCAAAGGCTTCCGGTCCGCAGCGGATAGCCCGAGGGGCTTGCCTGCCCGGTGGGCAACGGGACTCTTCTCGAAGCCGCCGAACTTGCTCAGTCGTGCGCAGGATCGCGCCTTGGGCATCCTGCAAGCCGCCGTCGACCCGGGCGTTCGCCAAGGCGCAGGGCCCCGAGCCGGGGCACCCTCTTACCAGGCGGGAGGCCTTCCCTAGGCAATGCTCTCGGTGCCGTTGGCGGACAGGTCCGGGCTGCCGAATCCGTGGCCACGCAGTTCGGCGGTCAGAAGGGGGAGGGCGTCCTGCCATCTTGCCATCAGACCCAGGTCGCACTGGGAGAAGATCGGCGCCGATTCATCGCTGTTGATTGCCAGGACGACCTGGGCGGAGCGCACGCCAACCATGTGCATCGGCCTGCCCGAGACTCCGATGGCCAGGTAAACGAGTGGAGCCACGAACCGTCCCGTCGCCCCCACCTGCCTGGACCTTGGCATCCAGTGGCGGTCGGTCACCTTGCGTGTGGCGACGATCTCCGCGCCGATCAGATTCGCGAACTCCTCTAGCCGTGGGTACTCGCCGGGTTCGACGCCCAGCCCTATGCCGACCAGGATTTCCGCTCGTGCCAACGGCTCGAGTTCGTCATCGATGACCCGTGCCACGGTTTTGACCAGGGATGGCCCTGAGATCGGGGGAAGGTGCTCCTCGGGGAGTTTCGACGAGGAACGAGGTGCGGTCCTGGAGCCGCTGCCCGGCCTGAGGGTAACGATCGCCGTCTCGGTCGCGCAGGCTATCTCGACCATCTCAGAATAGTTGAGGGCCGGCTTCCAGTAGGTGGGTGAGCCCTCGTGCACTTCGATCAGGGCCACATCGGAGACAAGCGCGCAGGCGAGCCTGACCGAGAGCCGCGCTCCGACTTCGCGTCCCCAGGTGGTCGAGGGGAGCAGGACCGCATTGGGGCGGTGCTCCTGCACCCAGGGCGTCAGCGCGGCTGCCAGCCGATCCGGATCGGCCAGGTGATCGACCATGAGCAATGCATCGGCACCTTGGCTCGACACTTCCCGCCCGGAGAGGCCGGGCTCGGTGGCCAGCACCACATGGCCCGAGAGGGAGCTCGTCATCACTGCCGCTACGCCCAGCATCTCATGGGTCAGCCAATCCATTCGCGGGGTGGCCACCACCAGCACGGCCGGAGTCGAAGTGGGCGCCGAGTCCGGCACGGGCGGGGGATCGACGGCCTTGGGGTCTGCAACGCCAACGAGGATTTCGGCGGTGCGGACCGCCCAGGCCGCGACGCCGTCCCGGAAGACCTCGCCTGACCGTGAGGGGAGGTGATGGCGTATCCGGCCCACGCGGGTGGGACTGCCCTCCAGGCCATAGGCGCCGGGGGGAAGCGCCTCGGTGCCTATGATCTCGATCTTCTCCTTGGCAACGGCGGCGAGCGCCTCGGGATCGGCGCGACGCGGCGAGCACAGGCGCTCCGCGCACGAGACCACCAGCGGCAGCTCTGCTTGGACCTCGACCCAGCCGTCGTCGGTCTCGGCTTCGGCGATCATCGCGCCAGCGGTGATCCGCATGGCGCGCGCGGCGGCGATGAAGCCTGTTCCCAGCATTTCCGCGATTTGAGCGGGCAGGACGGCTGTCTCCGCGTCGGCGGAAGCCTTGCCGCAAAGGACCAGGTCGAAGCGGCCCGCATAAGCCAGCGCCCCTGCGAGTGCGCGCGCCGTCGCAAGCAGGTCCGAGCCGCGCAGGGAAGGATCGGTGAGGACCACCGCACGGTCGGCGCCCACGGCCAGAGCCTCGGCGGCAATGGCGGCGGCGGTGGGCGGGCCCATGGTGATGGCCACACATTCCCCGCCGGTCTCCTCGGCGATCTCGATGCCTTTGGCCAGCGCACGCCGGCAGTAGGGGTTGATCTCCAGGGCGAGGCCGTCCCGCCTGAGGTGCCCCCTCCCGTCGAGGGCCAGCTCTTCGATCTTCGGCACTGCCTTTACCAGGACTGCGACTCTCATGATTGCTCCCGTGTTGTTGAGTGCGCGGGCTTTGCGGCTGCGGCCCGCGCGCCGGATGAAGGTATCGAGGAATCCGATTGAGACGAGAGGAACTGACCGGGGCCGCTCCACCGGTTTTCCGCCGGGGCGGATGCTTCCGGTGCTCCGACGGGTGGAGGATCACTCGGCCATCCGCCCGCGGCCGGCAGCCTCACCTCGGCGAGCGCGCCCCCGTCGGGATGATTTGAGATGTCCACCGATCCGTTGTGCGCGGTAACCAGGAGCAGTACCAGGCTCAGTCCTAGGCCCGAGCTCTCCGGCCGGCGGCGATGCTCACCGGTTCCACGGGCAAAGGGCTCGAAGATGCGCGGTCGCAGCTCCTCAGGGATTCCCTCGCCGTGGTCCCGAACCGCCAGGATTACGGACTCTCGGTCGGCACGGATCTCCACTTCCACGGCGCTTCCGGCCGGCGCGTGATGAATGGCGTTCACCACCAGGTTCTCGACCACTTCGGCGATGCGCACGCTGTCCATCCACAGCCTTGGCACCACCTCGGCGTTCAGCACCAGGCCCACCTTCCGGGCGCTTGCCAGCGGAGTCAGGGCCACCAGCGCGCCCGAGACGACCGCCTCGAGATCAGCGTGGGAAAGATCGAGCGCCAGGTCGCCCCGGTGCCCTTCGGCGATGCGCAACAGGCCCTCGGTCAGGGTTATGAGGTGGGTTACCCTGCGATCGAGCCGCCGAAGGAGGGCCTCGTCCTGCTGGTTCCCCGCCGGTGGCCTGGTCTCCAGCTCCGCTCGGATCCCCGCGAGCGGTGTGCGCAGCTCGTGGCTGGCGGCGGCGATGAATTCCCTTTGCACCACGGCCACCTCATGCAGGCGCGCGAGGAAGTCGTTAAGGGTGTGGGCCAGTTGTGCCAGCTCGTCCTTGGTGCCCGGGTCGGCAAGCTTGACATCGGAGTCGCCCAGGCTTAGCGATGCCGCCTGCCGTCGCATGCGCTCAACCGGCTTTAGGACGACGCCCGCCGCCAATCCTGCCCCCAGAGCCGCAAGCAGGACGGCGAGCGCCCCGCCTACCCACAGGAGCTGGTCGACCAAGGCGAGCGAGTCGCGGATCTGGTCGGTCGAGGCGCCGACCATGACGATTTCCCCGCCGGCCCCCGGCACAGGCTCGGCGAGAAGAAGAACCGGGTTGTGCGCCCCTTGCGGCAGGATCTGTTCATAATGAGCGCCTTGGAGCCCGGATAAGGCGGCCCGTGGCAGGAGCGGTGCTGTGCCTGCGGTGCCGGTGGTGTAGAGCAGCCGGCCCTGGCGGTTCATCACCTGCACGATCGACTGGTCCAGGACCGGCTTGACGGGGCCTCCGGGGGATGCCAAGGACACCAGGCCTTGGCGGACCGCGGCCTGGACCCTCTGGATCCGGGAGTGCAGGGTTCGCTCCAAAGTCGCCCTGGTCGCCATGCCCACGTAGGCGTGGAAACCGATCCCCATGGCCACCACCAGAACCATGGCGAGCAATCCCATGGTTAGAGCCATCCGCAGGCGCATGGTCATTGTGGCGTGACCTGCTTGGGAGGAACTCTCCAACCCAGCCCGTAGACGTTTTCGATCAGCTCGTCTCCGAGCGCGCTCTCCAGCCGGTGCCGCAGCTGATGGATGTGCCAGTCGACCGTGGTGCGGGAGAGAACCCCCTGTGCTCCGGTGAGCAGGTGCTCGATCGTCGCACGGGTGAGTACCACGCCGGGGCGCTTCAGGAAGAGCCGGAGCAGTTCCTCCTCTCGCGGCCGCAGCGCAATGCCACGGCCGTCGCAGGCCACCCCTTCCCTGGAGACGGCGAAGACGAAGGATCCCACTCCCACGATCTCGGGCTCGGTTTCCTCGGCGCCGGCGGTGGGATTCTCCTCCCGGCCGCCGCGCCGAAGGACCGCGCGGATGCGGGCGCGGAGCTCGGCCACCCCGAACGGCTTGACCAGGTAGTCGTCCGCACCCGCCTCCAATCCCTTGACCGTGTCGTTGACGCCGCTAAGAGCGGTCACCACCATGACGGTCAAAGAGCTGTCGTGTTCAAGCGCGAGCCGGCACACCTCGAGCCCGGAGATACCGGGAAGCAGCAGGTCGAGCAGGAGCAAGTCGAAGTGCTGGCTCGCGAGGCGCTCCAAGGCGCATTCCCCGTCGTTGGCGATCGCCACCTCGTAGAACTCGCTGGCGAGTCCGTTGGCGATGGCCCGGGCGAGTTCGACGTCATCCTCCACCAGGAGGATGTGCGCCAGTGCGTCGCTCGACGGGGCTTGCGTCATCGGGGCTTCTCCGGGTGCGGTGCTGACCATCGGCTAGAGGGCGCTCGAGCCGCTCATGTAGGAGTTGCCCTGGCTTTGCAGCTGGCTCAAGGCGGCGCCTATCGGTTGGGATCCGGTGACCGCCTGTTGGAATGCCGCATCCAGCACCGCCTGCACCTGGGCGTAGCTGTCGCTGACCGGCCGGCCGTAGGTGTAGGGGGATGACATGGCCACGACCGAGGCGGCCAGGCCGGGATGTCCGGCCAGGAAGCCCTGTGGAATCGCCGCAGCGCCCGCCTTGGTCAGCGGGGCAAAGCCGGTGTGCTCGGACCAGTACGCCTGCTGGGCCGGCTGGTACCACCAGTCGACAAAAGTGAACGCCGCCCGGTCCTGGGCCGCGGTGTGTCCCTTGGGCAGTACGAATCCGAGCCCCTGCACGAGGTTCGCGGCATGCCCGGTGCTGCCTGCCGGCTCGACGAACGCCCCCACCTTGAACTTGCCCGCTACGGCTTCGAGGACTTTCTGATACCCCGCCGAGGTTCCGTCGATCATCGCCATGTGACCGGACGCCAGGTCCTGGCGGAGCGTGGTGCCATGGTCAAACACCATATCGCCCGATGTGTAGAGGTTGCGGAAGTACTGGAAGGTGGCCTGTGTGGCTGCATTGTTGAAATCCACGGCGGTTCCCACCGCGTTGGACCCCTTCAGCATGGTCCCCCCGTTGGAGAGAATGGCGGGGAGGATGTGGGCCGAGGAGTCCTTCCAGCCCAGGGGCACGACCGAAGCCGACTTCAGCTTGGCGGCATCGGCGGCCAGCTGCGCCCAGGTCGTGGGTGCAGTGGTGATTCCCGCTGCGGCGAACATGGACTGGTTGTAGAAGACTTCCGAGACCTTGGCGTCGGTAAGCAGCCGGTAATGTTGGCCACCGCTCACCTCGCCGTTGGTCCAGACCGCGGGGAAGACGTTGGCGGGTGCGAAGGTCTTGGAGTCCTTGATGTAGGGGTTCCAGGATTGCAGAGCCAGGCCCTTTACCAGCACACCGTCGTAGTGGCTGATCTCAGCGAGGACTGGTGGATCGCCCGCCGCCACCGCCGCGGGGAGCTTGGAGGAGGCCTTGGTAACCACCAGGGTTACCTGCACGTTGGTGTGGGTTGCGTTGAACTTTGCCACCAGGGCGCTCATAGCCGCGCCCACCGGCCCGCCGTTGTGGGACTCCCACAGGTCGATTGAGATGGGCTTGGACGGCGCGGGTGAGGAGGATGACGCCGACGCAGCGCTTCCGCAGGCGCTCAGGGCCAGTGCGCCGGCGGTAACGAGGCCGAGCGACTTGGGCAGGCGAGGACGGCGAACGCGATGTGCCACCTTGCCCCCTCCCGGAGCGGAACGGCGAGGGTGCCCGTTCCGAAAGCTAGATCCAGGGGATAGCATCAATTTCTGTCCTTTCAAGGCTGTCGCAGTTTTGAGGGGTTGGCCGGTGCCGGCTGTCGGGCCGGTACCGGCCGGTGGTCTTGCTTGTCGGCGGCATCCCACCACTTGCCTGCCGATGCCTCCCTGAGTGCTCAGAGATTCACGCCTCCGTCGCGCCCCGCGACACCCGTCACTATGTGGCGTTGAAGTAGGAGGAACAGGAGGACGATGGGGGCCAGCGCGATGACCACCGCGGAGGTGAGCTTTCGCCAGTTTGCCTCGAAGGTCTGCATGTAGTGGCTGAGCGCTACTTCTATCGGCTGGACCGAATGGGACGTGGTCATGATCAGGGGCCATTGAAACTGGTTCCAGGAGCCGATAAAGGTGAGCAGAATCACCGTCAGCATGGCCGGACGGGCGAGTGGAAGCGCAACGCGCCAGATGTAGCGCAGATGTCCTACCCCTTCGAGTCTGGCAACCTCCCAATACTCCCGCGGCAGGCTCTTGAAGAACTGCCGGAAGAGGAAGACCCCGAAGGTGGAGGCTGCGAAGGGGAGGATCTGGATGGCGTAGCCGTTCAGGAGATGCAGGTGGAGTGCCAGCGCGTACTGCGGGATGAGCAGCGCTTGCGTCGGCAACATCATGACCCCGAGGGCCAGCAGGACGAAGATTCCTGAGCCCCGAAGATTGAGCTCGGCCAGGGCGTACCCCGCCATGGCCGAGGTGGCGACCACCAAGACCACCGTGGCGCCCGCTATGAACACGGTATTGAGGAGATAGTGCAGCCAATGGGTATGGGTGAGCACGTAGACGAAGGCGCCGGTGTGCATGGCCGGGACGAAGCGAGGAGGAATCGAGAAGACCCCACCGTGGCTGTTGAAGGCGGTGACCACCACCCAGTAGAGCGGGAAGGCGAACGCCGTCGCAACCGCGGCAATCGCGAGCTTTCTAAACCAGCCGGCTATGGGCATTGGGAGCCACCTCATCGGTAGAAGACGATGCGATCGGAGATCCACTTCTGCACGATCGTCAGGGTCAGGATGATCAGGAACAACACGAGGCTCATCGCCGCCGCGAGGGAGAAGTGGAAGTAGGTGAAAGCGGTCTGGAAGACCAGGAGCGCGTCGGTGGTGGTCGCGAACGCCGGGCCCCCCGCCCCGCCGTGAGACCCGCCGGTCATGGTGTAGATCTGGGAGAACGCCTGCCAGGTGTTGACCGAAGCCAGCACCACGACGAAGAAGGTGGTTGGCGAGATGAGCGGCCAAATGATGCGCCTGAAGATCCTTGCCCCTCCCGCGCCTTCCAGGGAGGCGACTTCGATCAGC
>JAJZLQ010000047.1 GCA_021850605.1 Actinomycetes bacterium | reverse complement strand
ACCGGTACAGGCGGATCCCTGGCCGAGCCGGATCATGTCATCAACGTCGGCAATTCGGGGACACTCTTGCGGCTGATCACCGGGCTTCTGGCACCTCGGGCAGGGGTGACGGTTTTTCTCACCGGCGACGCCTCGATCGTGCGCAGGCCAATGGCTCGCGTCGTCGAGCCGTTAACCGCCATGGGCGCCTACATCATTGGCCGCCAGGAGAACCGCTTTGCCCCGCTTGTCGTGCAAGGCAAGGAGCTGATGGGCATCACCTACTCAATGAGCACGCCCTCGGCTCAGGTCAAGTCGGCGATCATACTCGCCGGCCTGGCCGCCGACGGGGAGACGGCAATCATCGAGTCCACGCCCACCAGGGCCCATACCGAGGAGATGGCCCCCCTTTTCGGGGCGCGTCTGCAGGTCGAGGACGACGGTGCAAGCCGGGTGATCCACGTGGAGCGCTCGGAGCTGGCCGCCTGCAACTTCGTGGTGCCGGGAGACCCCTCGGCTGCCGCCTTCTTCGTGGTGCTTGGCCTGATCGGGGCATCACCGATAACGGTGGACAACGTCTACCTGGGCGGCGAGCGGGATGGGTTCGTGAAGGTTCTCCGTGCGATGGGTGGCCGCATCGATGTGAGCCGCCTGCCCTCGGGGTCGCACTCGATCACCGCCCGGCCCAGCGAGCTGACAGGGACCGTGGTCGGCCCCGACGGGGTACCGGGCCTGATAGACGAGGTTCCCATCCTCGCGGTAGCCGCCGCCAGGGCCAGGGGGGCCACCACCTTCCTGGGCGTCGAGGAGCTGCGGCACAAGGAGAGTGACCGCATAGCCAGCACTATGGAGATGCTGGCGGCCTTTGGTGTGGAGTCGGCAGAGGTGGAGAGTGGCTTCAGGGTTTGGGGAGGGGCTCCCGTAGACCTGGCCCGGCACATGCAGCGGAGTGTGGACTCCCACATGGACCACCGCATCGCCATGTCGGCCGCGATCCTCGGTGCCGTCTCCAAAGGCGAGACGCGCATCCTGGGTGCCGACAGCGTTCCTACTTCGTTCCCCGGTTTCGCAGCCCAGATTGCCCGTTGCGGGGTGGATGTACACTCCTAGCCTTTCCAGGCGTTCTGGGCTCTAGAGTGGCATGTCCCAGATCGGGAACCAGCGCTCGAGGTCGGTTTCGAGAGGCAGGTCGTTCTTCAGCAGGGCCTGCAGCGAGAGTTCGCGCTCGTTGTCGCGTTTTTCGTCGCCAAGCGGCGCGAACGGATAGAAGGTTCCCCGCTTGTACAGGTAGATGAGGTAAACCTTGTGCTCGCTCTCCTTGTCACGCAAAGGGAAGACCGAGCAAAGTAGCTGGGGACCGAAGCCGTTGGACTCCAGGGTCGAGTTGACCGAATGAATCTCGGTGGTGAGGGATTCGAGGTCGTCAGCGTCGATGATGATCCAGCGGTACCCCATCGAGTCGGTGCTCTCCCGCGCAGGCTTGCTGGACGACATCTGCTCGAGGATCGACTTGAAATCCTCCGAGGTGTTTTGGAACGCGGCACCGGAGGCGGGTTTGAAGCAAACCGCAGCACTTCCGGTCGGAACCAGGTTCGCCGAGACGTCCAGGGTGATTCCCGCCGAAGGCATGGCGAAGAGATTATCCAGGTTCGCCTTGGCGGGCGCGGTGCGCGCGAAGAGTATGTCTCTGAAGCGTCCCAAGCTGCCTAGCTCCCTCCCCGAGTCCCGGCTTTACTAGTTTGCCAGGTCGCGCTCGAGCTTGTCGAGCTGGGCGATCCGCTTCTCCAGGCTCGGGTGGGTGGAGAAGAGCCCGGTGATCGAGTCCTTGTTGATGGCCGGTGCGAAGAAGAAGGCATTGAAGGCGGAGGCGGAGCGAAGGTCACGAGTGGGGATCCTGCCCATCTCGCCGGTGATCTTTATGAGCGCCGATTTCAGCACCGATGGGTGTCCGATCAGGATTGCCCCTGAGCGATCGGCGGACAGCTCGCGGTAGCGCGAGAGCGCCCGGGTGATCAGGAAGCTGATCGCATACACGACGACGGAAACCAGGAGTATGACCATACCGGCACCTTGGGAGTTGTTCCCGTTACGGTCCCGTCCGCCGCCTCCGAAGCCGCCACCGAACCAGAGCTCCATGCGGGTGAGGAATCCCGCTACCACCCCGAGGAAGGAGGCGATGGTCATCACCAGCACGTCACGGTGGGCAACGTGGGAGAGCTCGTGCGCCAGCACCGCCTCCACCTCCTGCTCGTCCAGGCGGCGCAGCAGCCCGCTGGTGGCACAGACGACGGAGTTCTTGGGGTTGCGGCCGGTTGCGAAAGCGTTGGGGATGTCGAATTCGGATATGGCAACCTTGGGCTTGGGCATGTCAGCCATGGCGCAGAGCCGGTCGACGATGCCGTGCAGCTGGGCGGCCTGGGGGCTGTCCTCACGCTGGACTATGCGGCCGCGCATGGAGGCGAGGGCGATCTTGTCGGAGTAGAAGTACTGGACGAACAGGATCGCGGCGGCGATGACGAGCACCAGCGAGGTGCTCATCCGCAGCGCGAGCAGCACGCCGATGAAGAGAACGTAGACCAGGCCGAGTAGGAAGACGGTCAGGCCCATCCTCGCGGTCAGCCCTCGGTCCTTGGGAAATCGAGTTTTTGCCACAGATCCATTCTTAGTCGAAATCCCTGGAAATACTGACCAGAGACTCTGTGATCTGGCTGTGAGTTCCCAGGTGGCGCCGGGAAAACCTCGCCCCCGGACGGGACAGGGGCCCGCGCGGGAGGTTATCGTCGAATGGATGAGCGCACAGAGGTGGGAGAGGCGGTCGGTGGCCATAGACGGCTTGGCCGGAACCGGTAAGTCAACCTTGGCGCGCGCCCTTGCATCCCGGCTGGGGCTTACCTTCCTCGACACCGGAGCCACCTATCGTGGCATTGCCCTGGTGGCGATGGAGGAGGGGGCCGACCTGTCCGATGGCCAGGCGGTGGTGGATGCCTGGGGCGGGCACGTGCTCGGAATTTCCGCCGGCAGGCTGACCATCGACGGGGAGGACCGGGAGGAGGCGATACGCACCGCCTCGGTCTCGGAGTCCGCCTCCCGGATCGCAGTGCATCCCCAGGTGCGAAAGATGCTCGCAGAGTGGCAGCGCGGCTTCGTCGAGGCAAACGGGGGTGCGGTTGCCGAGGGACGTGACATCGGCACCGTGGTGCTTCCCGAAGCCGGCTTGAAGGTGTTCCTAGTCGCAAGGGACGAGGTGCGCTCCTCCCGCCGCGGGGAGGTGACTGCGGCGGAGTTGGCAAAGCGCGACATACGGGATGCGACACGGCGCGCGGATCCGGTGCGGGCCGCCGAGGACGCTGTGGTGCTCGACACCTCCGAGCGTGAGGTGGGGGAGCTCGTCGGGGAGCTGGCGGGAATCTATTGGCTTACCGTTGGCGGAGAGGGCTAGGCGAGCCGTAGCGGCTACGCCCCGCGAAATTAGTCTTTTGCCAGGTGCGATGCCGCCTGGGCGGCGATCAAGGGCGGTTGTGTTGAACGGGGAGTTCCTGGAAGTTGGCGATACCAGGGTTCGGCTGGTGCCGAGCAGCTTCGACCTGGGCTTCTACTCCTTTGCGAGGGCTCTGGTCGACGGGGTGAACCATGCATACTGGCGGGTGGGGGTGATAGGAGCCGAAAAGATCCCCTCGCCTCCTTACATCCTCTCCCCGACGCACCGCTCCAACATCGACGCCCTGCTGCTCGGGTCGGTGACCCATGATCACCTACGCTTCCTTGGCAAGTCGGGCCTGTGGAGGAATGCCGCTTTCGGCAGGCTGATGACCGCCTTGGGAGGAATCCCGGTGAATCGCGAGATCGCGGACCGGGAGGCCATGGACACCTCGTTGGCCGTCCTCGCCTCCGGCCAGCCGCTGGTGCTCTTTCCGGAGGGGACCCGCAAGGCGGGCCCGTTGATCGAGGAGATCATGGACGGCGCCGCCTACATCGCCTTGAAGGCCCAGGTACCGATCGTGCCCCTTGGCATCGCGGGATCGGACAAGGCCATGGCCAAGGGGGTGAAGTTCCCTCGACCGGCGCGTTGCTTGCTGCTGGTCGGAGACCCGCTGACCCAAGGTGTGGGCGAGGCAAAGAGCGGATCCCGGGTCCCGCGCTCCAAGGTCAGGGAGATGACCGCGCAGTTGCAGGCCACGCTGCAAGAACTTTACGACGATGCCAAGTCGCGCCTGTAGGAGTGTTGGCTCAGGGGTGCCCGGCCGCGAGCTCGGAAAGCACCGCGAAGGCCGGGGTCGTGTTGTCGCGATCCAAGGGGCCGTGATCCGGCTCGTCCAAGCCGAACGCGTATGCCGCCACGCTGTTAAGGCCACGGAGGAACTCGCGTAGCTCACGCGGAGGCGGGAAGTATTCCTCCTCCTCCACCGCGGATACCTCCTCGACGCCCTGGGAGGGGTTTAGCCGGGCGACCACCTCTTCGATGAGATCTTCGGGCGCGGATGCGCCGGCGGTGATGGCGACTACGCCTGAGAGGTCATCGGGCAGCTCGTCGGTGGTGTTGATGCGCACGATTCGCGCTCCCGAGACGCTGCGTGCCACCTTCTCGATCGCGTTGGTGTTCGAGGAATTGGCCGATCCGATCACCACGACAACGTCGGCCATGGGCGCCACCTTGCGCACCGCCGCCTGGCGGTTGGTGGTGGCGAAGCAGAGGTCGCTCTTGTTGGGCATCCAGATCCCGGGGTGCATTTCCGCCGCCCGGTCCGCGATGGCGCGCCACTCGTCCACGGCCAAAGTGGTCTGGGCGATGAGGGCGATCTCGGGCGCATCGATGGGGGTGGCTTCCAATTCCGCGATTGTCTCAACTAGGTGAACCTTGCCCGGGGCCACCGCCATTGTCCCGAGTGCCTCGTCGTGGCCGTGATGGCCTATGTAGAGGATCTCGAACCCTTTGCCCGCCCGGGTCTTCACCTCGTGATGGACCTTGGTTACCAGTGGACAGACCGCGTTGATGGAGATTCCCGCCACCTTCCGCGAAGTGTCCACCACCTGCGGGCCCGAGCCGTGTGCCGAAAGCATCACCGGCCTTCCCGCCGGCACCTCGCTTACGTCGTTAACGAAGACCACGCCAAGCGCGGCAAATCGCTCCACCACCACACGGTTGTGGACTATCTCGTGGTAGCAGTACACCGGGGGCTCGAAGACGCGCACCATCCAGGAGAGCGCCTTTATGGCCATCTCCACTCCGGCGCAGAAGCCTCTAGGCTTGGCTAAGAGGACTTTTTCAACAGGCACCTCTCCGATACTAGCCAAGCTCCCAGGTATCCAGAATTGTCCAACCCCGTCGTGCTCGCCGTCCAGGCGGAATCAAAAGCTCAGCTTGCCGGAGTGCTGCCCGGGGACGAGATCCGCTCCATCAACGGGGTGGCTCCCACCGACGTCATCCAGTACCAGATGCTGGTGGAGGAGCCCGAGGTGTCACTGGTCATCGATCGGAGCGGCCTCGAGGTGCACCCGGAGATCACCAAGCTCGCGGGCGAGCCGCTCGGCATCGAGGTGGCCTCGGCCATCTTCGACCAGGTGCGCACATGCGATAACCACTGCGAGTTCTGCTTCATCTACCAGCTGCCTCAGGGGCTGCGCAAGACGCTGTACATGAAGGACGACGACTATCGCCTTTCATTCCTCTACGGAAACTTCACCACCCTGACCCGCTTTACCGAGGCCGATCTCGAGAGGGTGATAACCGAGCATCTCTCGCCACTGTTCGTCTCCATACATGCCACCCATCCCCGCCTGCGCACCGAGTTGCTGCGAAATCGGCGCGGTGGCACCTCGCTGCGCTGGCTCTCCGCGCTGCTGGAGGAGGGTATAGAGGTGCACGGGCAGCTAGTCATCTGCCCGGGGATCAACGACGGCAACTTCCTGGCCGAGACTCTGCTCGGGATCCTGTCGGAGTATCCCGAGCTTGCCGATGTGGCCGCGGTGCCCCTCGGGGTGTCCAAGTTCTCTAACGAGGGCCGTATGCGGCCCCACACCCAAGCCGAGGCGGCCAGGGTGGTGGAGATCATCGGTGAGATGCAAGAGCTCTTCCTGGCCGTGCTGGGCAGGCGCATGGTCTATGCCTCGGATGAGTACTACCTGGTGGCCGGTGCCGAACTGCCATCCTTCGAGAGCTACGGGGACTTTTCCCAGCACGAGAACGGCATCGGCATCACCCGTGCTTTCGAACAGGCCTTCCTGGGCAAGACCGACGAGGTCCACGGCGTAAAGCAGGGTTTTTTCGCCTGGGTTGAAGGAGCACCGAAGGAGGGTTACCGCGCCGTGCGTTCCACCCAGGGCGCAAGCCTGGGTGTTCCCCGCCGGCGCGGCCAGCGCAAAGTGGCCCTGATCACCTCGACCTACGGGGCCAAGGTGCTGCCTGCCATTGTCTCGCCGACCTTCCCGCAGGTTGGCTACATCGAGGTGGAAAACCGGTTCTTCGGGGGAAACGTGGGAGTGGCGGGGCTGATGGTGGGCGAGGACATCGCCGCCGCCCTGGAGGCCTCCCCCGAGTACGATCTCTACCTGCTGCCCGACGTTTGCCTTTCCGAGGACAAGTTCCTCGACGGCAGCTCCGTGGAATCGTTGCCCTTCCCGATCGAAGTCATTCCCACCGACGGCGCCAGCCTTCGCGCGGCGCTGGCCGGTCACCTTGGGGAAGGCCCCGGTCCACGCCCACGCGCGGCAGCGGTCATCTAGGAGTACAAGTGTTCAGAGTCGCAGTGGTGGGACGTCCCAACGTCGGGAAGTCCACCTTGGTAAATCGCATAGTCGGCCGCCAGGAGGCGATCGTCGAGGAGAGGCCCGGTGTCACCCGGGACCGCAAGTCATATTCCGCGATCTGGCGCGAGGTTGAGTTCGAGCTCATCGATACCGGCGGCTGGCTGGAAGCGGGAGACGAGCTCGAGTCAAAGATCTCGCGCCAGGCGGGATCCGCGGTGTTGGATGCCGACCTGATCCTGTTCGTGGTGGACGCCTCGGTGGGCATCACCGGAGAGGACACCGACGTGGCGCGCATGCTGCAGCGGACGCGCAAGCCGGTGATCGTCGTCGCCAACAAGGCCGAGTCGGAGCAGCGCCGGTTCGCCGCATGGGAGTTCGCCGCGCTCGGGTTCGAGCAGCTGGTACCGGTTTCGGCGATGCACGGAACCATGACCGGGGACCTGCTGGACACGATGGTGGAGGAGCTCTCCGCCCTTCCTCCCGCCCAAGAGCCCACTCCCGCTGAGAGTAGCGAACCGGAAGACAGGATCTTTTCGGTGGCCATCGTCGGACGTCCCAATGTCGGCAAGTCCACCCTTTTCAACCGGCTGGTGGGCGACGACCGGGCGGTTGTTCACGATATGCCCGGCACCACGACCGACACCGTGGACACGGTGGTGGAGACCGAGATCGGGACCCTGCGCTTTCTCGATACGGCAGGCATGCGCCGGCGCGCCAAGGAGTCGAGCGGCACCGAGTATTACTCGATGGTCAGGGCACTGAAGGCCATAGATGCCGCCGACGTCGCCTTGCTCGTCATCGACGGGCACGAGGGCGTGACTCATCAGGACCAGCGCTTGGCCGAGCGCGTCGATGCCGCGGGTAGCCCGGTGCTGGTGATCCTCAACAAGTGGGACGACCTCACCACAGAGGCGAAGGTCGTGCATGGCCGCGACGCAGAGGAGCGGCTGGCCTTCCTCACCTACGCACCGTTCTTGAGAATCTCGGCCAAGACCGGCACAGGGGTGCATCGGATCCTTCCTGCCGTGCAAAACGCCATCATCGCCTATCGGCATCGCATTCCGACCCGGGAGCTGAACCTGGCGATAGCCGAGTTCCAGGCGGCCCATCCGGCCAAGGGCACGCGCATCCTTTACGCCGTGCAAGGCGCCACCGATCCGCCTACCTTCACTTTCTTTTCGAGCCGCCCCATCGACGCACCTTATATGCGCTACCTGGAGCGAAAGCTCAGGGAGCGCTTCGGTCTGGGACCGACTCCTATCAAGATGAGGGTCCGTCGACGCTCGGAATAGGCAATTTCCTGCCTACATGTCCGCAGGCCCCCAGCTGGGTAGATTGGAGCAAGATCTGCCAAAGGAGGCCCTTTGCCGGAGCGCAGGGAACTTAAGGGGTGGCGCGAGGAGATCCGCCAAGGGAATCTCGAGCGTTCCAAGGAGAAGCTTGCTTCAGCAAACAAGCTTTACGTTCGTGACCGGATTGATCTGCTCTTGGACGAGGGCAGTTTCGTTGAGGACGGCCTGTTCGCCAACGCCCTTGCCAAGGGTCTTCCCGCTGACGGGGTCGTAACCGGGGTAGGGGAGATCGACGGCAGGCCGGTGGCGGTCATGGCTAACGACCCGACTGTCAAAGCAGGATCCTGGGGCGCGCGCACGGTGGAGAAGATCGTGCGCATCACCGAAGTGGCCATGGAGCGGGAGATCCCAATCGTCTACCTGG
>JAJZLQ010000007.1 GCA_021850605.1 Actinomycetes bacterium | reverse complement strand
CTGCGCGGCTGGGAGCCGACGAAGGGCGCTTTGGGCCGCACGCTCGACGGCCGGAAGCATCACGCCTGGAATCACGCCGAGCACTACACAGGCGGCGACAAGAACACCCACCCCAAGGCGCATCGACCACGCGACTTCGACGGCGCTCTCAGCCGCCCGGGAACGCGGCCGGCCGAGAAAGCCGATTCCCGCAGCCTTGACGAAGGCCACCACCGTCAGACCGGCGGTGAGAGCCATGGCCGACACGGCCAGAGGAATGGCGACGTCGCCCGCGGTCGACCCGGCGCTCGCTCCATGCAAGAGGCTCTGGAATAGCAGCCACTCCCCAATGAATCCGTTCAATGGCGGCAGCGCGGAGATCGCGGCTGCCGCAAGTAGGAACATCGCTCCGCTCTGGGGCATTCGCCGCAGCAGCCCGCCCAGCTGGTCGAGATCCCGGATTCCGGTCGCATGCTGCACCGACCCGGCGGAGAGGAACAGCGCCCCTTTGAAAGCAGCGTGGTTTACGAGCAGCACCAGTGCGGCCACCAGGGCGAGGGCTGCAAGCAGGCGGTGCTGAGTGGAGGCAAAATACCCGGATACGCCCAGGGCCATTATCGAGAGCCCGACATTGTCGGTGGTTGAATAGGCAAGGAGTCGCTTGAGGTCGGTGCTGCTTGCGGCATGCAGAGAGCCGTAGAGTGCGGAAATGGCGCCGATCGCCAGTGCGAGCAGCCACCACCACCCCGGACCTCCACCAAGAAGCACGTAACCCACCAAGATGATTCCGTACACGCCCAGTGCCACCATCGCCCCGGACATGAGCGCCGAGACAGGACCCGGTGCCTCCGGATGAGCCTTGGGCAACCAAACGTGGAACGGCACCATGCCCGCCTTCGACCCGAAACCCACCAGTGCCGCCACGAATGCAGCGCCACGAACAGCCGACCCAAGCCTTGGCGCGTGATGGGCGAGGGCTGCGAAGGATTGGCCATGGCTGCCCCCAGCCAGCAAGAGGAAAGCGAGAAGAATGAAGCCTGCTCCAACATGGGTAAGGATGGCGTACCAGGCCCCCGCGCTGCGGGCTGCCTCATTCCGGACGTGGTCGACCAGGACCAGCAGCAGGGAAAACAGGGCCATGAGCTCCCAGAGCACCATAAAGGTGGCAATGCTTCCCGCCTGGGGAACCAGCAGCATGGCCGTCACAAACAGGGGCAGGGCGCTCGCGGCCGTACGCGTGTCCAGGCCATGGCGGGCGTAACCCACCGCGTACAGCGAGGCCGGCGCAGCGACCAGCGCCACGAGCAGCACGAAGAGTGCGCCAAACGGGCTGAGCACGATTTCGACTCCCGTGATGGGAAGCAACTCCGCCGAGTGAAGCGTGACGGGCTGCCGCGTGACCAGCACCTGGATCGCCGCAAGGGCCTCCAGGGCGCACGCCGCCCATATCAGCAACGTCGCCCCCGCCACCCGCATGCGCTGCGGCAGTACAGCCCCCGCAACCGCCCCAGCGGATCCGGCCAGTGCACCGGCGACAATCATGGCCCCGGTGGTCATAAACGCGTTACCGATCGAAGCGCCTCGAGTATGGCGGTCGGGTCGGGTGGGCACCCGGGAATCTCGATGTCGACGGGCACCACGTCGGCGACCGGTCCCACCACCCCGTAGCCCCCTCGGAATGCCCCACACGTGAGCGCGCAGTCACCCACGGCAATGACCACGCGGGGTCGCGGCGTTGCTTCAAGCGTCTTGAGTAGCGGCATGGCCATGTTCCGGGTGACGACTCCGGTCACCAGCAGCCCATCGGCGTGGCGAGGCGAGGCGACCAAGCGCGCGCCGAAGCGCTCCGCGTCGTATACGGGCCCGAACGCCGAGGCGATTTCAAGTTCGCACCCGTTGCATGACCCGGCATCCACATGACGCAGCTGGAGCGATCCCGCCAGTTCATCGGGTCCCGTCTGGTTTGGCGAGGAAGGCCCGGCCGGCTCGGTGACGCGACGTGCACGAAGGATGCGCAGGACGGTTGAGATCGCCACCGGAACTCAGCCCTCCGGGGTTCCGACAGCCGGGCGAGGGCGGACCTTGGCCGCCCCGGAGGCCTTGTGCAATGATGCAAACAGTCCGGAAACCCCTATCCACTGGCCGGCTTCTCAAATGAGACGAGCCGGTTCTCAGCTAGACACACTATCTGATGAGATTGTAAGATTATTGGATTCTTATATTATTGTACTTTGAAGTCCGGCACTGCAAAACGCACCGAACCGGAACGCACCTCGATCCGCCGGCCCGCTTTCTCTGGTGCGCGGATTGCTCACGATCGGGTCTCCCGCCACGTCACCGCGGTCATCTGCCCAATGCATAACCTGGCAGTCGGATTTTCCAATGGAAGGGCGCCCGCACTGCTTTTGAAGGCCCTCGGACAGCTGCGCTTGGTTGGCCCCGCGGCATTCTTGATGCCATGTGGACCGGGCGGCTAGGAGCCGACGCGCCATAGAGTCCTGGACCGCGGGCGGCCCGAGGCGCACTATTGCGCCTGCCCTCCGGACCGCAGGTCGGGATGGAGCGGCGCCGTCGACCAGCTGCCAAGCAGCTTAAGCGCGTCGTCGGACGGCGACCCGGGCTCGGCCATATAGACGTTGATCCTCTGCCCGTCGTCGCTCGCCAACTCCAGGGCCTCGAAGGAAAGGGTCATGAGGCCTACGACCGGGTGATGCAGCCGCTTGGTGCCGGTGCGGTGAAACTTCACATCCTGGGCGGCCCAGCGAACCCGGAACTGGTCGCTTCGCATCGACAGCTCGCCGATCAAGTCCGAAAGCCGCCTGTCGAAGGGATCCCTACCGGCTTGAGCGCGCAGAATCGCCACGGCGTCATTGGCGACTTCCTCCCAGTCGGGGAAAAGCTGGGCCGCAGTTGAATTGAAGAAGATGAAGCGCGCCATATTCGGGACGGTGGGGCCCAAGTCCTCGAAAAGAGGCGAGTAGAGCGCGCGGCCGAAGGAATTCGCCGCGAGAATGTCCAAGCGCCCGTTACGCAGGTAGGCCGGAGCGCCTATCAAGTCAAGGATCTGCTGCACCACCGGCCGCACACGCTCCTGGGGAGGCCGGCGCCGCGGCAAAGATGTGCGCGCCAGGTTCGCAGTCCTGATCAAGTTAAAGAGATGCGCGCGCTCCGCCTCGTCGAGGCGCAGAGCGCGAGCCACCGCCTCGAGCACGTCGGACGAGACGCCTTCGGCGTTGCCACGTTCGAGGCGCGTGTAATACTCGACGCTTATGCCGGCGAGCATGGCGACCTCCTCGCGGCGAAGACCCACTACTCGGCGGCGGCCGCGCTGGATAGGCAGCGGGGCGTCCTCGGGCTTTATCCTTGCCCGGCGCGATGTGAGGAAATCCCGGATGTCGCCCTTCACGTCCATGGCTCCACCTTACGACCGTTGCGACCACCGAGAGAGTGCCCGCCAGTACCCCTATTAACCCGCACTCCCAAACGGGTGCTCCGCTGTGCTTGAGTGTCCTTGTAGAGAAGTGACACTTTCCGGGAGGTAACGCAATGCGAGCTGCCCTTTTCAACGGTCCCCGCGACGTCACGGTCGGGACACGGCCCGATCCGGTGATCCAGGAACCGACCGACGCGGTCGTCCGGGTCGTCCTGGCCTGCGTGTGCGGGTCTGATCTCTGGTATTACCGCGGCGAATCCCCACACGAGGCCGGATCGATCGGGCATGAATTCATCGGCCTCGTCCAGGCGGTAGGGAGCGAGGTCTCGGGGATCAAGGTGGGAGACCTCGTGGTGGCCCCGTTCATCTTCAGCGACATGGCCTGCCCCAACTGCCTCAACGGGTCGACGATCACATGCCCGCACGGGGGGAATTTCGGGAACGGCCACACCGACGGCGGGCAAGGCGAGGCGGTCAGGGTGCCGCTGGCCGGCAGCACGTTGGTGCCAGTCCCGGGCGCCGGACATTCGGACGCAGTATTGAAGTCCTTGCTCTCGCTCTCCGATGTCATGTCGACCGGTCATCACGCCGCCATCTGCGCGGCAGTCCGGAAGGGATCGGTCGTAGCGGTGGTCGGCGACGGGGCGGTTGGCCTCTCCGCCGTTCTCGCCGCCAAGCGGCTCGGCGCCGAGCGCATCATCGCTCTCAGCAGTCACCCCGAACGCCAGCTGGTCGCAACGGAATTCGGCGCCACCGACATCGTCGAAGCCCGCGGGGAGGGCGCCGTTCAACGGGTGTTGGAGCTCACCGACGGCTGGGGGGTCGACTCCTCTATGGAATGCGTAGGAACCACTGCTGCGATCGAAACCGCCTTCGCCATCGCCAAGGCGGGCTCGACGGTTGGTGTCGTCGGGGTACCCCACGGCGGTCTCTCCTTCGGCGAGCTCTTTTCCCGCAACATCGGGTGGAAAGGTGGACCCGCTCCCGCGCGGATCTACATACCGGAGCTCCTCGAGGACGTCCTGGCGGGACGCATCAACCCCGGCCGTGTCTTCGACTACGAAACCGATCTCGAAGGAACGCCCGACGCGTACGCCGCAATGGACGGTCGCCGGGCCATCAAATCCCTCATCCGGGTCGGATCGCTGTGAAAGGCTGGGTAGACCGGGGGCTTCGCCCAGTCGGCCGAGCGGAGGAAACGACGTTCGTCTTTCGCCTAAAAGGCGGATCGCTTCACCGTTCCACGACGATGCCGGCGGCTCCAGGAAGGGATGACGGGTCGAAGGGCAGGCGGGCGGGCTTACCCCGCTCAGGTATCGTCCCGCCGATGCCTGATGAAGGTGGAGCAGACCATGGGTGAGGTTGTCGTCATCGGCGCCGGGCAAATAGGCCGGGCCACCGCCCGGCGGGTTGGTTCCGGCAAGCATGTCCTCCTAGCTGACCTTCGCATGGCCAATGCAGAGGCCACGGCCAGGCCTCTATCCAGCGCCGGCTTCCACGCAGGCGCCGCAACCGTCGAGGTCTCCTCGCGCGAGTCGGTACGGACTCTGGTTGATACCGCAACCGAGCGGGGGGAGGTGAGTGGAGTGATTCACGCAGCGGGTGTTCCGCCGAGCCAGGCAAGCCCCGAGGCGATCCTCGCGGTGGACTGTATGGCACGGCCGTCGTGCTCGAGGAATTCGGGAACGTCATCGCCCCAGGCGGATCCGGCATCGTGATCGCATCACAGTCCGGTCACCGCCTGGGCCCGCTAACGCACGAACAGGACGCGGCACTGGCCGCGACTCCGGCCGAGGAGCTGCTGGCCCTGCCCATGCTGCAGCCCTGGCAAGTGAACGACAGCCTGTGCGCATACCAGCTCGCCAAGCGTGCGAACACACTGCGGGTAATGGCGAAGGCAGTGCGCAGGGGCAAAAGAGGTGCCAGGTTGAACGCAATAAGCCCCGGCATCATCATCACCCCGCTGGCCCGAGACGAGCTGGCCGGCCCCCGAGGCGCCGGGTACCGGCGAAAGATCGAGCTTTCCCCCGTCGGACACGCAGGAACACCAGATGAGGTTGCCGCCCTGGGCGAGCTCCTCATGGGTCCGAACGGGACCTTCATCTCGGGCAACGGCTACCTGATGGATGGAGGCGTAACCGCCTCCTACTTCTTCGGCGAGCTCGCCCCGCGCTGATGATCGGAGGCAACCCGAAGCCCCACCGTTAGCCGACCATGAACTGCCGGCGTCGGGAAGGGATCCGACCGCCTGTAAGGGGCAGCATCATTCACATGCGCATCTACAGGGCGCCACCCTGTTGGATCGGAGGAAAAAATGGAATACAGGCCACTAGGTCGGACGGGCATTCAGGTGTCGTCGCTGTGCCTCGGCGCCATGATGTTCGGCGAATGGGGAACCAAGGACCACGATGAGAGCATCCGCATAATTCATCGGGCCCTTGACGCCGGGATCAACTTCATCGATACGGCGGACGCCTATTCCGCCGGGGAGTCGGAAGAGATCGTCGGCAAGGCAATTGCCGGGCGCCGCGATGACATCGTGCTGGCGACCAAGGTCCACATGCCGATGGGCGCGGATCCCAACCGGCGCGGCAGTGGCCGCCGCTGGATCGTGACCGCGGTCGAGAACTCGTTGCGCAGGCTCGGCACCGACTGGATCGACGTTTATCAGGTGCACCGCTACGACCCGGCCATTGACCTGGAAGTCACCCTCGGCGCACTCTCCGATCTGGTGCATGCCGGAAAGATCCGCCACTTCGGCCACTCGACCTGGCCGATCTCGGCGATTGTCGAAGCGCAGTGGACGGCGGAGCGCCGGGGCCTGGAGCGCCCATGGACCGAGCAGCCCCCCTATTCGATCCTCACCCGGGGCATCGAAAACGACGCTTTGCCCACGCTCGCTCGCTACGGCTACGGCGTCCTGTCCTACAGTCCGCTCGCAGGCGGCTGGCTTTCCGGGCGTTACAGCCAAGGCAGCCAAGCAGGTCCTGCCGCTTCGTCTCGGCCACAAAACCGCTTCGACCTTTCACTTCCGGATAACCAACGCAAGCTAACCGCGGCCCAATCTCTTGCCCAGCTTGCCGGCGAGGCGGGAGTAAGCCTCATCGAGATGGCGATCGCTTTCGTGCTCAGGCACCCGGCCATCACCTCGGCGATCATCGGACCTCGCACCATGGGCCACTTGGAATCGCAGTTGCCGGCCGCCGAATTGCAGCTCAGTGACGAAGTCCTCGACGCCATCGACCAAATCGTGGCCCCCGGGGTCAACCTGAATCCGGCCGACAGCGGCTGGATGCCACCCGCCCTCCAACCCACATCACGACGACGCTGAACCGACTAAGGAGACATCATGCAGTACTCTTCCAAGCCACCAACCGCCAAAGGGCCGGCCGAGACCTTCACCGGAGACGTCTGGGTCGATGCCATAACCAGGGGACTTCCCCCATCGCACCTCAATGTTGCCGCGGTACGGTTCTCGCCTGGAGCACACTCGGCCTGGCACTCGCATGAAGGCGGCCAAACCTTGTACGTCACCGAAGGCCACGGTTTGGTTCAGGTACGGGGGCAGGAAGCCGTCGCATTGCGTCCGGGGGATGTCGTTTTCGCGCCGGACGGCGAGGAACACTGGCACGGTGCAACGCCGGAGGACTTCATGATCCATCTGTCCATCACCGAAGGCGCTGCGCACTGGGGCACGCACGTTACCACCGCAGAGTACGCGGCGGCCGCGGACCAGGTACGAGAAGCGAAATAGTTCGGCATTAGGCCGTACGAATCCAGGCATTTCCGCACCCCAGCACCCCACCCAGGGATGCCCGGCATCCCTGTGGCCCACGATCCGGCCCACTAAGTGCGTGGCACGGATCGTCGCGAACCCCGTCTTGGTATCCGCCAAGCCGGCCGCCCATGCACACCAACCATTGGCGAGAGGATCCCCCCGTCACGGAGCACCGACGAAAGGGCTGACAACCATGACCGCGACAGAGACGACATTGAACAACGGTGTCCAGATGCCCGCGCTCGGCTTCGGCGTTTTCCAAACCCCGCCCGAGGTGACCGCATCCTCGGTTGCCGAAGCTCTGCGGGTCGGATATCGGCTCATCGACACCGCCGCCTCATACGGAAACGAGCGTGAGGTGGGCGAGGGAATCCGGCGCTCCGGACTGAAGCGTTCCGATGTGTTCATCGAGACCAAGGTCTGGATCAGCGACTACGGATACGCCGAGACGCTGCACGCCTGGGAAAAGTCAGCCGGCAAGCTCGGTGTCGATCTGATCGACCTGTTCATCCTGCACCAGCCGGTCCCCTCGTCCCTCGACAGGACGATATACGCCTACCGGGCGCTGGAAGCGCTCCTGAGCAACGGCAAGGTCCGTGCGATTGGCATCAGCAACTTCATGCCCGAGCACCTCGAAGCGCTCTTGCGCGAGACATCAGTGGTTCCCGCCGTCAATCAGATCGAGGTGCATCCGTATTTCACCCAACCCGCCGCTCGAGAAGCGAACCGGAAGCACGGGATCATCACCCAGGCCTGGTCACCGATAGGAGGCATCACCAGCTACCGCGGCGATGGTAATTCCACCTTCGACAACCCGGTCATAGCCCGCATAGCCGCTGCGCACGCCAAGACACCTGCCCAGGTCATGCTGCGCTGGCACCTGGAGGAAGGCCGCAGTGCAATTCCAAAGTCAGTGCATCCCGAGCGCATCGCGGAAAACTTCGACGTCTTCGACTTCAACCTCACTGCGAAGGAGTTGGAAGCCATCGATGCACTGGACACCGGTATTCGCCGTGGTCCTGAACCGGAAGCCATCACTCCGGAGACCTTCCACCGCGACATCCCCGAGGCATAGGAGGCGTTCTCGTAATGGTGGGATCTGCAGTGGGCACGGGCCTGACCCTAAATGTGCCCGGCTTGGTGCCTTTCGCGTGATCTTTCGGCCCGTGCCACGCGCGGAGAGATGCACCAGCCGGCCGGAGACCGCGCCGGCGAGGCGACAAGACATAGAAGTCCCCATGTCCGCTGGCGGTGACGTCGCAA